>JAICVS010000122.1 GCA_025935195.1 Ktedonobacterales bacterium | reverse complement strand
GGCGCGGCTGCACATCAGCGATGTGATCCCGATCTCCGGCAAGACCGGCGAGAACATCGGCCAGGAGCTGATCCCGGCGATCATCGAGACCAGCCCGGAGGCGGCGCTGGCGTTAGGACGCGTGCTGCCGCAATACCGGCGCGACGCCGCCGACCGCATCGTGCGTCACGCGACGCTTTTCAATCTGGTGGCGGGGATGGAGCCGATCCCGCTGATTGACATCCCCGTGCTGCTCAGCACGCAGATTCGCATGGTGTTCCGCGTGGCCGCGCTCTACAACGAGCCGCTGGGCAGCCGACCCACCCGCGAGCTGATCGTGACCATCGCCGGTGGGCTGTTCTTCCGCTATCTGGCCGAGGAGGCCGCCAAGGCGGTGCCCTTCGGCGGCGACCTCGTCTCCGGTGCCATTGCCGGGGCGGGTACCTGGGCGCTTGGCCACGTCGCCATTGAGTATTTCGAGGGCGGCAAGCAGCTCACGGCGGCGCAGCTGCGTGAGCTGTTCGCGCGCTTCTACCGCCGCTATCGTGAGGAGAACCCGGAGGCCGGTCGCACCAGCGTGACGGCGGCACGCGATGTGGTGGTGGCTGGCGAGGGATGAGGAGGAGGAGTCCTCACCCCGGCTCCCCTCTCCTCGCGAGGAGAGGGGAGCCGGGGTGAGCGTTACCCGCGTCACGTCAGATAGGCACTGGCACGTTCACCAGACGATGGAGCGTCTCCCAAAAGGTGAGATCGTATCGACAGGAGGGCGCTGTCGGTGAAGTAGCTGGGCAGTGCAATACCGCTAGCGAGCGGATGATGGCGTCGCGGTAGGGCGGGGCGGCGGCGCTCCAGTCCACGCCCGTGCCCAGGTGCGGTACGGGCGAGAGCACCTACCAGCAATCGCGGCCGGCGGGCGCGAGCGTGGGGTCGGTGGCCGTCGGGCGGTGCAGGTAGAGCGAGAAGTCGTCCGCGAGCACCGTGCGGCTGAAGATGTCTTCCAGCAGCGTGCGCTAGCGCGGGCCTATCAGGATTTCGTGATGCCCAACCTGCTCGTACCGGCGGTCGGTGCCGAAGTAGACGACGAAGAACGCCATCGAGTAGCGCCTGCCGGTGACGCGCCAGTCATTGTTGTGGCGGCGGAAGCGTGCCGGAATGAGCCGCGGGTAGGTGTCGGCGAGATCGCCATTGCTGGCCGCCGCGTCCGCCGGCAGCGGCGCTTGACCGCCGGGGCGAGCGGTTCTAGCAGCGCCCACTCGGCACCACTGAGGTCACTGGGGTAGGCTTTGCGGCTCTCGTGTTCATCCATGCCTCAGTCTACCACTTTCAAAACGGCTTCTAATGATGCTTCGCGCGCGCGGCTAGCGCGGGCCCTCGATTTGTGGCGGCTGTTCGACGGCGGCGAGGACGGCGGCGTTGGTGTGGATGAGCAGGCCAGTCTGCTCACCTTCCTCACCGCGATCCACCGTCACACAGTCGCCGGGCTTGACGAGGCGGCGCAGCACGCCCTCAGCGAGGCGGTCCTCCAGCATAGTCTGGACGACACGGCGTAGCGGGCGCGCGCCGTACTCCGGGTCGTAGCCGGCCGCGGCGAGGAACTCCTTGGCGGTATCGGTGACGCGCAGCTCGATGAGTTGCTCGGAGAGGCGCGCGCTCGTCTGCGCGAGCATGAGATCGAGGATGGCGCGCACCTGGGCGCGCGAGAGGGCGTGGAAGAGTACGGTGTCGTCCACACGGTTGAGGAACTCCGGGCGGAAGAGCTCTTTCAGGCGCGGCATGATGATCTCGCGCATGCGCTCGTAGTCCGCCTCGTTCTGGGCGGCGGAGTTGCTGCGCTTGGGGTTGAAGCCAAAGTCGCTGCGCTTGGCAAGCGTCTCGGCACCGACGTTGGAGGTCATGATCACGATGGTGTTCTTGAAATCCACCTCGTGGCCCTTGGCGTCGGCCAGGCGGCCATCTTCGAGGATTTGCAGCAGCATGTCGAAGACTTTGGGATGGGCCTTCTCCACTTCGTCGAAGAGGATGACGCTGTATGGCCGGCGCTTGACGGACTCGGTAAGCTGGCCGGCCTGGTCATAGCCAACATAGCCCGGAGGGGCGCCGACGAGCCGCGCGGCGTTGTGGTGCTCCATGAACTCGGACATGTCAATCTTGATCAGCGCGTCCTCGCTGCCGAAGAGCGAGGCGGCCAGCGCCCTGGCAAGCTCGGTCTTGCCGACGCCGGTGGGGCCGACGAAGATGAAGGAGCCAATGGGGCGGCGGCGGTCGCGCAGCTCGGCACGCGAACGGCGCACGGCACGGGCGACGGCGGAGACCGCCTCATCCTGGCCGATGACGCGGCGGTGCAGATCGCCCTCCAGCTCGAGCAGGCGGCGCGACTCTTCGAGCGTGATCTCGACAGCGGGGATGCCGGTCCACATCACGACGATCTCGGCGATCTCGTGCGCGCCGAGCGTGGGGCCTTCCTCGCCGCGCAGGCGCGACCACTCCCGCTCGCGCTGGACGATGCGCTCGCGCACCTCCAGCTCACGGTCGCGCAGATTCGAGGCGCGGTCGAAACTGCGGATGCTGATGGCGGCGTCCTTCTGCTCTTGCAGCTCGTTGAGCCGCTCGCGCAGCGTGAGCACCTCGCTGGGTGTGGTGGCGCGGCCGACGCGCAGACGGGCGGCGGCCTCGTCAATCAGGTCAATCGCCTTGTCGGGGAGGAAGCGGCTCTGGATGTAACGCTTGGAGAGCTGGGCGGCGGCGACGATGGCGTCGTCGGAGATGTTGACGTGGTGGAAGCTCTCGTAGCGCGGCTTGAGCACGCGCAGGATCTGGATGGTCTCATCCTCGGTGGCCTCGCGCACCTTGACGGGCTGGAAGCGGCGTTCGAGCGCCGGATCCTTCTCGATGGTCTTGCGATAGTCATCGAGGGTGGTGGCGCCGATGCACTGGAACTCGCCGCGTGCGAGCATGGGCTTGAGCAGATTGCCGGCGTCAATCGAGCCTTCGGCGACGCCTGCGCCGACGAGCGCCTGTAGCTCATCCACGAAGAGGATGACGTTCTGAGAGGTGACGATCTCGTCGAGCAGCTTCTTCAGGCGCTCCTCGAAGTCACCGCGGTACTTGGTGCCGACGGTGAGCAGGCCGACGTCTAGGGCAACGATGCGCTTGTCCTTGAGCATGTCGGGCACCTGGCCGGCGACGATGCGCTGGGCCAGTCCCTCGGCGATGGCCGTCTTGCCGACACCAGCATCGCCGACGAGAACGGGATTGTTCTTGGAGCGGCGCGCGAGGATTTGCATCGTGCGCTCGATCTCTTCGGCGCGCCCGACGACGGGATCGAGCTGGTCGGCCAGGGCGGCCGAGGTGAGGTCGCGACTGACCATGTTGAGAGTCGGGGTCATGTTGTACCGTGCCTGATGCTCCGCGCTGAACGCGATGCCGGGTCTTCCTGAATGCTTGAGCGTCCGCACCTGGGCCCGCGCGTGCTCCAACGTGACTCCGAAGCTCTCCAAGACGCCAGCCGCTATGCCTTCACCTTCACGCAAGAGGCCGATCAGCAGGTGGTCGGTGCCAACCTCAGCGGCCTCGTGCGCGGTGGCCTCCTCCTCGGCGAGGTCCAGCGTGTGGCGCGCGGCGGCGCTCAGCGTTGGCTCGACCAGCAGGGGCCTGCTACTTTTGCCGATCACGAAATCGAGGGCCTGCCGCAGGCGGATGGCGTTGACGCCGAGGCCGGTGATGACGGCGTTGACGAGCGCGTCGCCGGAGTCGAGCAGGCCGTAGAGGAGGTGCTCGGTGCAAATGGTCTTATGATTGAGCCGCAGGGCGATCTCGCGTGCTTGCGCGAGCGACCGGCGGGCATCGTTGTTGTAGCGATCGAACCGACTCACAACAGCCTCTTTCCCCTCCCGCGCGTGCGCATATCCCTGGATTCAGGCACATGTGGCGCGGCATCCACTCTTGCCGTTGGGGAGAAAGCAACATATATGCCACGTCGCACAGGCCGTGGAAAACTCGCTATTACAGGCAGGCGCCAGGGCGAGGCCGTCGGGGAGAAAGCGGCACGAGGGGACAAGTGGAGCGCATGAAAACGCCCCGCCGCGAATGTGCGACGGGGCGATCAGGCGTGCCCGAGAGGATTCGAACCTCCGGCCTTTGGCTCCGCAGGCCAACGCTCTATCCACTGAGCTACGGGCACAGATGTGGCTGAGCCACGCCCGCTATTGTATCCCGCGGCGGGGGCAATGTCAAGGCGGAACGGCAAGCGAATACAGGCAAGCGGACGAGGCATCGCGATGGTGGTGATCTGGCGCCTCGCGTGTCAGACGAGACCGAGGCGCGCGCGCAGTTGCTCCAGCGAGTCCGTCGTCAGGCGCGCCACCAGCTCGCGCAGCACCGCCTCGTCAGCGGCGGCGACGGCCGCACGCACGTCCTCACTGAGCGGCCCGAAGCGCCCTTCGAGGGCTACGAGCGCGAAATCACGCTCGCCTTCCAGCCGGCCCTGCTCAATGAACTCTTGGATGATGCCCGATTCTCTGAGAAGCTCGTCTATCATCGGATTCCTCCTGAGCCGCTCCAGCAGGATGCGCCTGGATGCGGGCGTCGCCGCTAGCCCGACGAGCAGGCCGATCAGGTCGCCGCGCTCCTGCCGAGGCGCTGGCGCGGCCGCGAGCCGCTCGGCTACCCGCACCGTCGTGGCGGCGGTCACGCCGGCCATGAGACTCGCCAGGGGCCAGAGGGTGTACTCCGGCGTCGCCAGCACGCGTTCCTGGGGAATCTCCCACAGGCGCACCACGTCGAACGTGTAGCGCAGTGACTCCTGTTGCTCCCATGCTATCACAAATGGCGACGAGGGAGTTGTCTGAGATTTACGCAGGAAGATGACGACGGAGCGCACGGGCAGATGGTCGCGCCGCCAGAGGCGGATAGCGTATTCAGCCAACCGTTCCCCGATATCGTCTTCTACCTTCAGTTGAAGCTCTATGTGGAGCAAGCCACGTTTGCCGTCGCGTTGCTCGACCTCCCACACCAGATCGGCCTGCCGCGCCACGGCGGGAATCTCGGGTGAGCGTTCGGCCTGCCACTTGAGGCCCGGCGCGATGAGCGCGAGAAAGCCGTCGTGCGCTCGCGTGAGCATCCACTTCAGGGTTTGATCGTATCCGCTCCTTGGCCGGCTTGATGGACCGGACTGTGAAGATGACATGGCAGCTCCCGATGGCGCTCGCTCCAGTCGTGTGACGCCGATAGCATACCATGCGCGCGGCGAAGGTGTAGGGTGCGCGGCAACGTTGGCCCTACGGGCCAGCGTAGTAAAAGACGACGTAGCCGCCAACGGTGGCTGCGGTGTAGCCGGCGAAGCGCGGGTCATGCGCGGCGATCAGGCCAGCGAGCTGGGCGGGAACGCGGCGGTCCACCTCGTCAGTGGTGAGGTCGAAGAGATAGGCGGGATGCGGTGCGGATGTCACAGCGTCCGCGTAGGCCGGCACGCGGTTGAAGTGGCCCTCGTGGAAGGGGTCCGTGTCGCTGACGACGTAGCAGGTTGCGCGCTCGCCAGCAGCGAACATCAGGCGGTAGCACACCCACCAGGTGGTGTAGAAGCGGGTGGCGTGGTGAGTGTCGAGGAAGGTGAGCAGGGTGGTCTCGCGCGCGCCGGCGGGTACGCCGTAGCGTGCGGTGTCGGCCGTCTCCTGAAAGGCGTTGACGGCGCCGGCGAATTGGACGACGCAGAGCGCGAGCAGCAGCGCGGTGGTGAGGATGACACGGCGCGGCGGCGCGGCGGCGATCTGATGTCGCGCGGCGGATGACCGCAACCATGCCCAGGTATGGGACGCGCCGGCCACGAGTGGCGCGGCGATCAGCGGCGCCGCCAGGAAGGCGCCGACGACGTAGCGCGGGGCGGTGTCCACGTTGGCGTACGAGGAGCGCGTGGCGGCGTACTGCAAGACGGTCCAGCCGACGGCGAGGACGAGCAGCGCGCGGCCCCACCAGCGCGGATCATCGAGGAAGGAAGCTGAATCAGGTTTGGCGACGAGCGCGGGATTCGCAGGGAGCGCGCGGGCGGCGCGCAGATGCGCGATGGCACGCCGCAGATCGCGCAGCAAGGGCCGCGCGGCGAGCCACCAACAGACGATAAAGAGGGCCGAGAATGCCGCGCCGATCAGCGCGACGCGCAGCGCATCCGCCGGTGAGGGATTGCTGAGCGGCGAGGGCCAGAGCGGGCAGTCCGGGCCGCAGAGGGTGCGGCTGCCGAAGAGGCTGGGCAGGCCGAAGATAAACGTGCCGGCGAACTGCTGGCCGAGCGCGGCCAGCGGGCCGAGCGGTCCGCCCGGCGCGGGCGCGCTGCCGGCGGCGCCCGACGCACGCAGCACCTCCGTCAGCACGACGCCGCGTGTCTGGATGGCGACGACGAGCAACGGCGCCAGACCGATCAATCCACTTATGACAGCGAGCAGCAGGTGCGGGGCGAGGCGGCGAGCGGCGATATGGCGGCGATAGGCGGTGACGCCGAGGGCGAGCGCCGATGCGGCCACGAACGGCACGAGCAGGATGGTACTCCACAAAGCAAGACCGGCGGTGAGGCCGAGCGCGGCGTCCAGGGCGCGGGCGCGGCGCGGGTGACTGCCACCGCGCTCGCGCAGGCGCAGGAACGTCAGCCAGAGCAGCAGCGTGCCGAGCAGCAAGGTGTCCTGCTCGTGGTGGCCGGCGCGCATGCTGAAGAGCAGGGCCAGCTCGCCGCCGACGGCGAGCAGCAGCAGTGCGCCGACGGCGACGCGCGGCGAGAAGACGGCGCGCGTGAAGGCGTACAAGACGAGCAGGAAAAGCAGATATTGAATGGTGGTGGTGACGTGCAGGGCGAGATTGGTGTGACCGAGCGCGAGGAAGGCCGGCGCCTGGAGATAGGCGTCCAGCGCGCCGACGTGATGCTCGCCGTAGGTGAAGGCGGGATGCGCCGCGTCGCGCAGGATGTCGTCCACCATCAGGCCGATGGTAGCCTCGTCGCTATTGGCATACGGCCAGCCGTGCGCGGCAAGGATGATCCGGATGACGGCCGCCAGCGCCAGCATGCCCGCCAGGAAGCCCGCCTCACGCCGCGACACGCCAGCGGCGAGCGCGAAGCGTCGCGGGCGGGGTGGTTCCGCCGCGGAGCGGGCGCTGCACAGCTCACGCGGCGTCGCGCGGGTGGTCGTCATGCGGGGCCTTTCGCGGTCTTATCACATCTGTGTCTGAGCACGCTCGCGGCCGTAAACGGCCAGCGGACGTGCTAGACGGGCATGGATGCTCTGATGGTGAGGCGCATCCTGTAGCCGGGATTGCGGCCGCCCCAAGCGTAGCACAGCCGGCCAACGCGGTCCACGCGGGGCAGACGACCTGGCATGTGAGAAGCGTCAGCGGGCGATGGCGACGGCTTCGGCCAGCTTCATCGAGAGCATGCGTGAGACGGCGCCCTCCATCGAGACGCCGTAGATGGCATCGGCGTAGGTCATGGTGACGCGGTTGTGCGTGATCACCATGAACTGCGTCTTCTCAGCGAGCTGTTTGAGGATCTCGCAGAAGCGCGTGACGTTGGCCTCGTCGAGCGCGGCGTCTACCTCGTCCAGCAGGCAGAACGGTGGCGGATTCGTCTCCAGCAGCGAGAAGAGCAGGGCGGCGGAGACCATCGCGCGCTCGCCACCGGAGAGCAGCGCGAGGTCTTGCGCGCGTTTGCCGGGAATCTGCACGAAGACCTCGACGCCGCTGACACCCATGCCCTTCGCCGTGGGCGGGCGCGCACCCGGCTCCTGATCTTCGTCGTCCGCGTCATCGCCGGATGCGCGGCGCGGCGCGGTCAGCTCCAGCCGGGCGGCGCCACCGGAGAAGAGCGTGGTGAAATGACGCTGGAAGCGCTCGTTGACGGCGTGGAAGGTCTCCTCGAACTGGCGGCGCATGGTGGTGTCTAGCTCGACGATCACCGCGCGCAGATTGGTGGATGCCTGCTCCATGTCACGCACCTGGTTGGTGAGGAAGTCGAAGCGTGTCTTGAGCTCCTCGTAGGCCTGCGGCGCTTCGGGGTCGTAGCCGCCGAGATGCTTGATGCGGCCGCGCAGGCGGTCAATCCGCGTGCGCAGCTTCGCCGCCTCATCCGCTGAGAGCGCGGCCGCCTCAGCCGCGTCCGCGTCGTCGTCCGCCTCCGGGCCGACGATGCGCTCCAGCGGGTCAGCCTCCTCATCCTCCGAGCCAAGCTCCTCGCGGATCTGCTGGGCGAGCGCCTCGATGGCATCGCGGGCGCGCTGGGCATCCACGATGCAGCGGCGGTACTCGGCTTCCAGGCGGGCCAGCTCGGCGCGCTCGTGGCTCTGGCCGCGCTCCAGCTCCAACGCCTGGCGCTCCAGCTCGGCCTGGCGCGTGTCGCGCTGCTGAAGCTGCTCGCCCAAGTCGCGCAACCGTTCGCGCGCCGCGCCCAGCGTCTCGTCTTGCGCGGCGATACGCTCGGCCAGCTCGGATTGCTGAAGCTGGATCGCTTCGAGGCGCTGCGCGCGCCGGCCCATCTGGAGCTCCAGCTCGCGCGCCTGCGCTCGGATCTGATCAGCGCGTTGTCCCAGCGCCTTGACCTCCTGAAGCTGGACGGCGGCGGCGGTGCGGGCGCGCGCGAGCTCCTCTTGCTGGGCGCGCGCCTCGGCCAGCAGATCGTCCACCTGCGCCTGGATGTCCTCGACACGCTCGGCGGCCTCGCGCTGCGCCTGCTCCTGCTCGGCCACGCGCGCGGTTGTCGCCGCCACCTCCTGCTCGATGCCGCGCACCTCGGCGCCAAGCTGCTCCGTGACGGTCTGGCTGACCTGTAGCTCGCCCTGTGCGCGCTCCTGGTCGCGCTGGATGGTGGCGGCGGTGCGCGCCGTCTCCTGTGCATGTGCCTCGGCGCGGTCATGCTCCGCGCGCAGCTTCTCGGCCTTAGTGCGGCGCTCGCCTTGCAGCGCCGTAGCGCGGGCATACTGTGCCTGGAGGTCGCTGATGGTGTGATCCAGCCGCTCGATCTCGGCGGGAAGCTGGCGCAGCTCACGCTCGCGCGCCAGCATGCTCGATTCCTTCGCGTCGTCGCCCGCGCCCAGCCGCACAGCCCCAGCGCGCATCCAGCCGCGCGGGTGCAGGTGGTCGCCGTCCAGTGTGACAATCGGGCCAGGCAGTGGGATGCCGCTCCAGTGGCGCTCGGCGATACTCAGATCGCGCACCAGGTAGGTGTCGCCGAGCAGGTGCGCCAGCACGGCGCGCAGGTCCGGCGCGCAGGTGATGAGGTCGCGCGCGTAGCCGATGCACTCGACGCCATCCGGCTCCGGCAGATCGGGATGCGGCGTCCAGGGGCCGGGCACGAGGTCCAGCCAGACGAAGACGGCCCGCCCGGCACGCGCCGCGCGCAGCCACGCGCCGGCCTGGCGCGCGTCCGCCGCCGAGGGGACGACGACGGCGTGCAGCAGTGGGCCGAGCGCGGTTTCCAGGGCGAGCTCCATGCCCGGCGGGACGGTGATGAGCTGCGCGACGACACCGGAATGCGTGGGGCGGCTCTCGTCCGGCGCTTGCAGCAGCGCGCGCACCCCCTCGTCGAAGCCCTCCAGGCCGCGGCGCCAGTCCTCCAGCAGCGTGAGGCGATCCCCCAAGGCGCTGCGCTCGCGCTGGGCATCAGCCAGCGCGGCGCGCAGCCGCTCGGCCTCGGCCTGCCCATCCGCGATCTCGCGGCTGAGCGCCTCGCGCTGTGCCGCCAGCGCATCCGCATCCGCGCGCGCTGAGTCCGCCGCACGGCGGCGTTCTTCGAGCTGCACCTGCGCCGCATCGAGCTTGCTCTGCGCGACGGCGACGGCGTCGCGCCGGGCGGCGAGCACACGGTTGCGCTCGCCAAGCTGCTTCTGCAGCCGGCCCAGCTCGGTCTGCGCCGCGCCCAGCCGTGCCTGCGCCTGGATGGCGTCGCGCTGAGCGGCGCGCAGTCGCGCCTCCTCACGCTCCTGCTCCTGCCGGGCGCTATGGAGCGAGCGTTCCAGTGCCTCAAGCGACGCGCTGGTGGATTTCGTCTCGGCCTCGGCGCGCGCGACCTGTGCCTCCAGCCCGCCCAGGTGCGCGTGGGCGACATCCACGGCGTCGGACTGCTGCTCCTGCTCGGCGGCCAGATCGGTTTGCTGGCGCTCCAGCGCGGCCAGCCGCTCGCGCGCGACGGCCAGCTCACGCTCGCTCACTTGCGCCTGCGCCGCCGCCTCGTTGCGCTCGCGGCGCACCTGGGCCAGCTCGCCCACCAATGCCTCACGCTGCTGCCGCAGATCCAGGATCAGCGCCTCCTCGACGGCGAGGGCGTCTTGCAGCTTGGCGATGCGTGCGGCATGGTCGCTCTCGCTGGCCTCGGCCCGCTCACGCACGGCGGCCAGCTCGCGCCACTGCCGGCGATACCAGATGCGCAGCAGCCGCAGCAGTTCATCGTGCGCGCCGGAAAACTCGCGCGCACGCCGCGCCTGCTCGGCCAGCGGTCCCAGCCGCGGCTCGATCTCACCGAGGATGTCGCGCAGGCGCGCGAGGTTGGACTGGGTGAGCGTGAGCCGCTGCTCGGCCTCGTTGCGCTGCTGCTGGAACTGGCGAATGCCGGCGGCGTCCTCGAAGAGGCCGCGCCGCTCCTCCGCGCGCAGGCTCAGCGCCTGATCGATCAATCCCTGGCCGATCACGGTGTACGAGTCGTGGCCGACGCGCGCCTGCGCCAGCAGCAGCGTCACGTCCCTCAGGCGCACGCGCTGGCCGCTGATGAGGTATTCACTCTCACCGTTGCGGAAGCTGCGGCGAGCCACCGCGACCTCGGCGAATTCAGAGGGCAGCCACGCCGCGCTGTTGTCGAGGACGAGGCCGACCTCGGCCATCTGCATAGTAGAGCGGGCCTGCCCGCCGGCGAAGATCACGTCGTCGCTCTTCTTGCCGCGCAATTGGCGCATGCTCTGCTCGCCCAGCACCCAACGGATGCCATCCGCGATGTTGCTTTTGCCGGAGCCGTTCGGGCCGACGATGGCCGTCACGCCGGGACTGAATTCGAGCACGGTGCGTGCGGCGAAGCTCTTGAAGCCATGCAGCTCGAGCCGTTTCAGATGCACCGGGCGCGCTCCTTCGGCCGCTGTCCCGCTCACAAGGCGACGCGACACTCACGAGCAGAATACCATCACCGGCCGCTGATCGCCGTGGATGCCGCTGCTGGATGGCCCCGATGGGCTACGCAATCAGCCCAATTGGCGAGGCATAGCCGCTTCCCATTGCATCCCAACGGCTGAGCGTGTATCGTCTGGAAAACACAAGCGGGTGGGAAGGAGCGGAGCAATGACGGACGCGACCGAGGCCGAGATGAGCATCGAAGCGGCGACGATTGCCCAGTTACAGGCGGCAATGGCGGGCGGGACGCTGACCGCGCGGCGGTTGGTGGAGTTCTATCTGGAGCGGATCGCGGCCCTCGACGTGAATGGGCCGGCGCTCCACGCGGTGATCGAGACCAACCCCGACGCGCTCGACCTCGCCGACCAGCTCGATCAGGAGCGCCAGACGAGCGGGCCGCGCGGGCCGCTGCACGGCATCCCCATCCTGCTCAAAGACAACATTGACACGGCCGACCGCATGCATACTACCGCCGGATCGCTCGCGCTGCTGGAGTCGCGCCCCGCGCGTGACGCGTTCGTCGCGGAGCGGCTGCGCACGGCCGGGGCGATCCTGCTGGGCAAGGCCAACATGAGCGAGTGGGCCAACTTCCGCTCGACACACTCCTCCAGCGGGTGGAGCGCGCGCGGTGGGCAGGCGCGCAACCCCTACGCGCTCGACCGCTCCCCCTGCGGCTCCAGCTCCGGCTCGGCATCCGCCGTCTCGGCTGGGCTGGCGGCGGCCTCACTCGGTACCGAGACGGACGGCTCGATCCTCTGTCCCGCCTCGGCGAACGGCGTCGTGGGCATCAAGCCGACGGTAGGGCTGACCAGTCGCGCCGGCGTCATCCCCATCGCCCATAGCCAGGATACCGTCGGCCCGTTCGGCCGTAGCGTGGCGGATGCGGCCGCCCTGCTCAGCGCGATCGCCGGTGTGGACCCGCGCGACGCCGCGACGAGCGCGAGCGCCGGCCGGTTCGCCGCCGACTATACACGCTTCCTCGACAAAGACGGCTTACGCGGCGCGCGCCTGGGCATCGCGCGGGAAGTCTACTTCGGCTACAGCGAGAAGACGGACGCCATCGCCGAGGCGGCCATCGCCGCGATGGAAGCGGCCGGCGCGGTGATCGTGGACCCAGCGGACATCCCGACGGCGAAGCAGATGGGCGAATCCCACGCCGAGCTAGAGGTGCTGCACTACGAGTTCAAGGCGGACCTGGACGCCTACCTCGCGGGCCTGAACCCGGAGGCGGCGGTGCATCGCCTGGAGGACGTGATCGCCTTCAACGAGGCGCACCGCGAACAGGAGATGCCCTATTTCGGCCAGGAGCATATGCTCGCCGCGCAGGCGAAGGGGCCGCTCACCGAGCTGGCCTACCTCGCCGCGCTCGCGGAGAATCACCGCCTCGCGCGCCAGGAAGGCATTGACGCCGTGATGGAGCGGTTGCAGCTCGATGCCCTGGTCATGCCGAGCGGCAGCCCGCCCTGGAAGATCGATCTCGTGGACGGCGACCACGGCCTCGGCGGTAGCTCACAGCCAGCCGCGCTCGCCGGCTATCCGGCCGTGAGCGTGCCCGCCGGCTACGTCTTCGGCCTGCCGGTCGGCATCACCTTCATGGGCCGCGCCTTCAGCGAGCCGAAGCTGATACGCCTGGCCTACGCCTTCGAGCAAGCTGCGCGCGCACGCCAGGCGCCGCGCTTTGCCCGCGAGACGCCGTAAGCAATCCTGCGTACGACATAATACGCGGGACTCACTCGAGATCAGCACTATGTGGGCAGGGAGGCCGTAACACTCCACCCCCCGTGTGCAACATCCCTCTGTTGAGAACACGCAGTGCGGATTGCACGCGGGGACGATACGCAGAGGTCGCGTATCGTGGAACAGGGGATGTGAAGCCATGCTGGACAAACTGGGACTGATCATCAAGAGCAAGATCGCGCTGGCCGCGATCGGCGCGACGCTCGTAGCCGGCGGCGGCGCGACCGTGGCCGCGGCAGCCACCGGGGCGCATGTGCCGCTCATCGGGCAGACGCAGAGCAGCGGTGCCGGCCAGGGACACGACGCCAACGACGACCATGGGAATGACGCGAACAAGAATCAGAACGCGGATCAGAACGAGTTCGAGGCCAAGGGCAGTGTCGCCAGCGTCAACACCAGCGGATCCAGCTTCGTGCTGACACTCAGCGACAAGTCCACCGTGACGGTGACGACCTCGGACAAGACGGTCTTCGACGGCGGCCTGACCAAGCTCGCCGACCTGAAGACGGATGCGTCGGTCGAGGTCAAGGGCGCCAAGCAGAGCGACGGCAGCATCGCCGCCACCCGTGTCCACGGTGAGGACGCCGCCGACAACGAGAATGAGAACGCGAACGAGTTCGAGGCCACCGGCACGGTCACGAGCATTGACACCACCAACGCCAGCTTCGTGCTCAAGATGGCCGACGGCTCCTCGCTGACAGTGACGACTGCGGCCACCACCGAGTTCAACGGCAACGGCCCCTTCCATAGCCTTGCCGACCTCAAGACCGGCATGACGGTGGAAGTCCGCGGCGCCAAGCAGAGCGACGGCAGCGTCGCCGCCACTCAGGTCAAAAACGAGACCGAGGGCGACAACAGCGGTTCCGGTGACACCTCGGGCAGCGGCTCCGGCAGTGGCGGCAGCGGCTCCGGCGACAATGGCGGTGGCAGTGGCTCCGGCGGCTCCGGTTCGGGCGGCGGCGACACTGGTGGCGGTGGCAACGGCTAATCGCCCATCCGCATCCGCACACGGATAGCCCATGAAGTGAGGCGCTGGTCTTCTTCCAAGAAGGTCGGCGCCTCACTCT
>JAICVS010000213.1 GCA_025935195.1 Ktedonobacterales bacterium | reverse complement strand
GCGGTGAGGGGCTGATCGGCGGGCGCGAGGTCGGGTTGATGGCCGGCCCCTGCACGGTGGCGAGCGAGGTGCAGCTTTTGGAGGCGGCGCGCGCCGCCCGCGCGGGCGGCGCGAAGGTGCTGCGCGGCGGCGCGTACAAGCCATCCACCTCGCCGTACGGCTTCCGTGGGCTGGGCGTCGCCGGGCTGGAGCTGCTGGCGCAGGCGCGCGCGGAGACGGGGCTGGCGGTGGTGACGGAGGTGATGACGCCCGCCGAGGTCGAGCTGGTGGCCTCGCATGCGGACATCCTCCAGATCGGCGCGCGCAACATGCAGAACTACTACCTGCTGGACGAGGTGGGCCGCTGCCACAAGCCGGTGATGCTCAAGCGCGGGTTCTCGGCCACCATCGAGGAATGGCTGCTCGCCGCCGAGTACATCCTGTCGCAGGGGAATCCGAACGTGATGCTGTGCGAGCGCGGCATCCGCACGTTCGAGCGCATGACGCGCAATACGGTGGACATCAACGCGGTGCCGCTGGTCAAGCAGCTCTCGCATCTGCCGGTGATCGTGGATCCGAGCCAGGGAACGGGCAAGCGGTCGCTGGTGGCGAGTGTCACGCTGGCGGCGGTGGCGGCGGGAGCCGACGGGCTGCTGGTGGAGATTCACCCGCACCCGGACGCGGCGCTCAAAGACGGCGCGCAGTCGCTGCACCTGGGGCAGTACGCCGAGCTGATGCCGGGCGTGCGGGCGGTGGCGCGGGCGATCGGCCGAGTGTAGCGGGCGGCGGGACGGGCGCTCGCCCGCCACACGCCGCGCGTATCCGCGACGATGGACGCGACGCGCTCGGCACGCTCGCCGCCCCGCCCTGGCTGGCACCGCTTGTGCGGCGAGATGGTACAATCCAGGATGGATTGCTCGCCGCCGGCCGCGCCATGAGAGAGTGCCACCTACCGTCACGTACCCCACGGCTAAAGCCGGGGGCATGTGTTGAGTATGCCCGGACTTGACCAGACTCAGCCAGGGCCTTCGGGCTAGCGGGCTCCGTTCGGAGCGAATGCAGAGGCACCGCCGGGTGGCATCTCAGCCCGGCACTCCGCAGCCGGTGGTTCAACAGGCGGGCGGGGGTCGAGCCAGTGCCGCCGGCATCTGAAACCGCTCCATATCCGTGTCGAGGGGGCCATTACCCCCAAAGGCGCAAGCCAGAGGGGAGGCAGTTCACTGGCTCTGCGGCAGCAAAAGCCAGCCCCCGCGAGGGGCAAGCTGGCGGAAAGGGAGACGGCGCTTCCTCCCCAGCCCTGACGGGCGGGGTCTCCGCGCCGGAGATTTGATGAACCCAGCCTCTACGAACGGAGCAAGGCGTCTACGCCTCGCCTTAGCGCAGATCAATGTCACCGTTGGCGATCTTGACGGCAACGTACACCGCATAGTGCAAGGGATGCATGAAGCAGCGGCGGCGGGCGCGGATGTGGTGGCGTTCCCGGAGCTGGCGCTGACGGGCTACCCGCCCGAAGATCTGCTGCTCAAGCCTGGTTTCGTCGCCGATAACCTGCGCTCGCTCGCTACGCTGGCGCGCGCCACGCGCGACTTCCCTGGCCTGACGGTCGTCGTCGGCTTCGCCGATCGCGAGATGGATCTCTTCAACGCGGCGGCGATTCTGCGCGACGGCGAGCGGGCCGGCGTCTACCACAAACACTACCTGCCCACCTACAGCGTCTTCGACGAGGATCGCTACTTCAGCGCCGGGGTAGCGGTTCCCAACTATCTCATCAACGGCGTCACCGCCGGCATCAACATCTGTGAGGACATCTGGTATCCTGACGGCCCGCCCACCACACAGGCGTACGCTGGAGCGGAGCTGCTGCTCAACATCAGCGCCTCACCCTTCTACGTCGGCAAGCAGGAAGCGCGCGAGCGCATGCTCGCCACACGCGCCGCCGATACCGGCGCCGTCGTCGCCTATGTCAATTTGGTCGGTGGGCAGGACGAGCTCGTCTTCGACGGCGCCAGCGTGGTCTTCGACGAGCGCGGCGAGCTGATGGCGCGGGCGCGCATGTTCGCGGAAGACCTGCTGGTGCTCGATCTCGACATCGAGGGGGTGTTCCGCACGCGGCTGCACGATCCGCGACGGCGCAAAGAGCGGCCGTTCGCGCCGGACGCGGCCCAGGAACAGCAGCGGCAGGCCATCTTCATCTCGGGCTCACCCACCACGACCAAGCCCGTTGACACAACCCCGCCGCCGCATACCTCGCCGGATCGGCTTGGGCCGGTCGCGCGCGTCGAGCCGCTGCCGCCGCCGGTGGAGCAGGCGTATCGCGCACTGGTGCTGGGGACGCGCGATTACGTGCGCAAGAACGGCTTTCAGGACGCGGTGATCGCGCTCTCCGGCGGCATTGACTCGGCGCTGACGGCGGCTATCGCGGTGGACGCTTTGGGGTCTGAGCACGTCTGGGGCGTCTCGATGCCGTCGCGCTACTCCTCGGCGGGCAGCCGCGACGACGCGCGCGCGCTGGCCGACCACCTGGGCATCCGCTACCTGACGCTGCCCATCGAGGAGACGTTGGCGGCGGCGCTCGGCACACTGCGCGAGACGCTGGAAAGCGACGAGCCGCGGCCGGCTTCCACACTGACCGAAGAGAACCTGCAAGCGCGCATCCGCGGCCTCTTCCTGATGGCGCTCTCCAACCGCTTCGGCTCCATCGTGCTGACGACAGGCAACAAGTCCGAGCTGGCGGTCGGCTACGCGACGCTCTACGGCGACATGGCCGGCGGGTTCGCGGTGCTGAAGGACGTCTTCAAGACGACGGTGTACGACCTCGCGCGCTGGCGCAACGCCCAGGCGGGCAGCGACCTGATTCCACAAGCGACCATCGAGAAGCCGCCGTCGGCGGAGCTGCGGCCCGACCAGAAAGATACGGACAGCCTGCCGCCGTACGAGACGCTCGATCCGATCCTGCGCGCCTACGTCGAGGAGGATCGCGGATTGGCGCAGATCGTCGCGCTGGGCTTCGATGCCGAGACCGTCGCGCGCGTGATGCGGCTGGTGGACAAGAGTGAATACAAGCGGCGCCAGGCCCCACCCGGCATCAAGATCACCGAGCGCGCGTTCGGCCGCGACCGCCGCCTACCGCTGACCAGCGCGTATCGCGGGCAGCCGGAGCCCTACGCAGTCGCGCGCGAGCGCGAGGCGGCGACCACGGCCGGGGAGCATGAGCCGGCAACCACTACTGCCCATGCTTGAGCCGATGCGCGCCGTGGCACGGGACGCGCGGGAGACGGGATCATGCCGGCGATGCCAGACGACGAGACGGTGGCGAACATGCACACCTACAACCTGCCCTCGCACGAGATCACCGAGGTGACGGAGATCGTCGCGCCGCCCTGCCTGATCTCAGGCTCGGCGAACCAGGAGTTGGCGCAGGCCGTCGCGCAGCGGCTCGGCTATACGCTGCTGGACCGGCGCATCGAGCAGTTCCCCGATGGCGAGACGTACGTGCGCGTCGGCAACAGCGTGCGCGGGCGTGACGCCTACATCATCCAGCCGACGTGCGCGCCGGTGAACGACAACCTCTTCGAGCTGCTGCTGCTGCTGGATACGCTGCGCCGCGCCTCGGCGGGCCGGCTGACGGCGATCATCCCCTACTACGGCTACGCGCGCCAGGACCGCAAGTTCATCGGCCGCGAGCCGATCTCGGCCAAGCTGGTAGCGAACCTGCTCGCCGCGGCCGGGGCCTCGCGCATCGTCGCCATTGACCTGCACAGCCCGGCGATCCAGGGCTTCTTCGACATCGGCATGGATCACCTGACGGCGATCCCGCTGCTGGCTGACTACCTGCGCCGCGCGGTGCCGCGCGACAGTGTAATCGTCTCGCCGGACACCGGCGGTGTGAAGCGCGCCGATCTCTACGCGCGGCTGCTCGATCTGCCGATCGCCATTCTGCACAAACGGCGGGCCAACGCGCGTGAGGTGGAGATGGCGGCGGTGATCGGCGACATCCGCGGCAAGCGCCCGATCATCGTGGATGACATCATCGCCACCGGCGGCACCATCCGCCAGGCAGTGGATACGCTGGTCCGCGAGGGCGCGCGGCCGGAGGTACGTGTGGTGGCGACGCACGGCCTGTTCTCCGGCGACGCGGTGGCGCAGCTGGTGCATCCGGCCATCGCGGAGATCGTCGTGACGGACACAGTGCCGATCGCGGAACGGGCGCGCGCGGGGCTGCCGGCGCTGCATATCGTCTCGGTCGCCGAGCTGCTCGCCAACGCCATTCACCGGCTGCACAGCGGGCTGTCGCTCAGCGCGCTGTTCGCGCGGGACGGCGCACCGCCGATTTAGGATACAGAGATTCACCACAGCGGACGCGGAGGCGACGGAGGTTCACGGAGGATGGGGGAGGGGATAGAGGAGTGGCGCGGTAGGGCGCCAACGGATGGAAGGGATGTGCGAGGGTATGTCCACGGTTGGGGATGCGCGCGACGAGTGGTTCGAGACGGTGCGGCGGCTCACGCTCCGGCTCGTGGGCATCCGCAGTGTGAGCCCAGGGCCGGGCGAGATCGCGGTCGCGCGTGAGGTGGTGCGGCTGCTCCAGGAGGATGGGTTGGAGGGCGCCTTCGAGGCGGGGCTGGACCCGGTGGCGGGCGACCCATACGGGCGGGTGAACGCCTACGCCTATCTGAAGGGCGCGACGCAACGGGCGGTGGTGCTGCTCGGCCACATTGACACCGTGAACACGGCGGACTACGGCCCGCTGGAGGAATGGGCGCTGGACCCGGAGGCGCTGGCGGCGCGGCTGGATGCGCTGGCCGCCAGCGCGCCGGAGATCGCGCCGGATCTGGCGGAGCGTCCCGGCGATTGGCTGTTTGGGCGCGGCGTAGTGGATATGAAAAGCGGTGTGGCCGCCAACATCGCCGTCCTGCGCCACCTCGCCTGCCGCGCGCGGGAGGGGGCACCGCTGCCGCTGTCCGTGATCCTGCTGGCGACGCCCGACGAGGAGAACGAGTCCGCCGGCGTCCTACAAGCGGTGCGCTTTCTGGCCGCGCTGCGCGAGCGCGACGGGCTGGAGTACGTCGGCGCAATCAACACCGACTACACGACGCCGCGCTCCCCCGGCGACCCACACCGCTACATCTACACCGGCACCATCGGCAAGCTCCTGCCCAGCTTCCTCGTCGTCGGCAAGGAGTCGCACGTGGGTGACCCGTTCGACGGGCTGGACGCGAACCTGCTGGCGGCCGAGCTGATCCGCGATCTGAGCATGAACGCCGAGCTGTGCGACGTGGTGCGCGGGCAGGCCACGCCCCCGCCGGTGACGCTGCACGCCGCCGACCTCAAGGTGGGTTACGACGTGCAGCTTCCCTTCGCGGCATCCTTCTATCTGAACGTGCTGACCTTCACCACTGGGCCAGGCGAGCTGCTGGAACGCCTGCGCGTGCGCGCGGAGGCAACCATGCCGCGGCTGCTCGGACATGTGGACGCGATGGAGCGCGCCTGGCTGGCGGCACGCGCTGGCGGCGGCGCGTCGCCTGTGCCGGACCGACCGGCGCGCGCGGGCATCGTGCTGAACTACGCCGAGCTGCATGCGCGGGCGGTGGCGCGGCTGGGAGAGGACGCCGTACGCGATGCGCTGGATGCCGAGTGGGCGCGCTGGCCGGCCTCGCTAGACAAGCGCGAGCGCAGCCTGCGCCTCACGCACCGGCTGTGGACGCTGAACGGTGAGCGCGGACCGGCTGTCGTCATCTACTACTCGCCGCCCTACTACCCGCACATCGCAGCGGCCCCATGCGCGCTGCACGAGGCGGTGGCGGCCGTCGCCACGGCGCACCCGGAGTTAGACCTATCGCTGGAAGAATATTTCCCATTCCTCTCTGACATGAGCTATCTGCGGCTGGAGCCAGGGGTGGACGTGGCCGCACTGACCGCGAACATGCCCGTCTGGCACGATCAGGATGCGCAGGATACGGCGAATGCGTCTGCGCGCCCCGGTGCCTATAGTCTGCCGCTGGACGGCATCCGCGCGCTGGATTTGCCGGTGGTGAATCTCGGCGTGTATGGCAAAGGCGCGCACCAGCGCGGCGAGCGTGTCCTCATGTCG
>JAICVS010000034.1 GCA_025935195.1 Ktedonobacterales bacterium | reverse complement strand
GACGCGCAGGTGCTGCTCTCCCACGTCACCGGCTCCGCGCGTGCCGCCCTGCTGGCCTATCCCGAACGGACGCTGGCGGACGCGCGGGCAACCGCGTACGCGGCGCTGGTGGCGCGGCGCGCGGCCGGCGAGCCCGTTGCCTATCTCGTCGGCCATCGCGAGTTCCTCAGCCTGGACTTCCTTACCGACGCGCGCGCCCTCATCCCCCGCCCCGAAACCGAGCTCCTGGTGGAGGCAGCCCTGACAGAAGCACGTACGAGGCTCGACGCCGGCGCGTATCCCATCGCCGCCGACATCGGCACCGGCTCCGGCGCCATCGCCCTCAGCCTGGCCGCGCTGGAGCCGCGCTTGCCGCGCGTCTACGCCACCGATGTCTCCCTCGGCGCGCTGGCGCTGGCGCGTGAGAACGCCGCGCGCCTGGGTGTGGCCGAGCGCGTCACCTTCCTTCAGGGCGACCTGCTCGCCCCGCTGCCGGAGCCGGTGGACCTGCTGCTCGCCAACCTGCCCTACGTCGCCCCGCGCGACGCCGCCACGCTGCCGCCGGACGTGCGCGCGTACGAGCCGGCGCTCGCGCTCTATGGCGGCGGCGACGGCCTGGGCCACCTGCGCCGCCTCTTCACCGAAGCGCCGGCGCACTTGCGGCCGGGCGCGGTCGTCGGGCTGGAGTTCGGCTACGATCAGCGCGCCGCCGTCGAGGCGCTGGCACGCGCGGCGTTTCCCGGCTGCGCCGTGCGCGTGGGCGCGGACTACGCCGGCTGGGACCGCTACGCCATTCTGCGCATCCAAACGCCGCCGCCGCGGGTTCTGTGATAGTCTGAGACGGTACCATGGCGTAGCGTGGCGGCGCGGAACGTGTGGCGGCAGGTGTGGATGCGGAGCGCGGTGAGCCGCCGCGCGAGAGGGAGCCGAACGTGGCGAGGAAACCAATGGTCGAAGGCCGCGCCCCATCGTCAGGCGCGGGAACCGATGCGTCAATGACCGGCCAACCGGCCGCGCCGACGCGCACGCGGCGTGGGCCCATCCGCAGCCCCGCCGTGGTCTTCGGCCTGATGTTCGCCATCAACGCGCTCAACTACCTGGATCGGCTGCTGGTCGTCGCCGTCGGCCCCACCCTCAAAGCGGACTTCCACCTGCGCGACCGCGACATCGGCCTGCTGGCGAGCGCGTTCGTGCTGATCTACACACTCGCCGCGCTGCCGCTGGGGCTGATCGCCGATCGCGTCGCGCGCGCGCGCGTGGTGGCGGTCGGCGTGGCCGTCTGGAGCCTGGCGAGCATCGGCACCGGGCTGGCGCGCGGGTTCGCCGGCCTCTTCGCCATGCGTGCCGGCGTCGGCATCGGCGAGGCCAGCTACTATCCCGCCGGCACGGCCCTGCTCAGCGCCTACTTCCCACTGGAGCAGCGCGCGCGCGTCATGAGCCGCTGGCAGGCGGGCCAGCTCGTGGGCGGGGCACTGGCCTTCGCGCTGAGTGGGGTGCTGCTGGTGACGCTGGGGCCGAGCCTGGGCTGGCGCATCGCCTTCCTCATCACCGGGCCGCCGGGCCTGCTGCTCGCCTATCTCATGTGGCGCGTGGCCGACAATCCACCGCACGCGCCCGGCGAATCCTCGGCCTATGCACGCAAGCCACCGGCGCTCACAGAAGCGGCGGCCGGCGCGACGGCCGGCGACCAGGCGCGCGAGGCGCTCGGCCGCATCCGCGCCGTGCTGAGCATCCGCACCGTCTGGCTGGTGATCGTGCTGCAAGCGGCGATCAACATCACCGCCACGCCCGCCATCACCTTCCTGCCCATCTACATGCGCTCGTCGAACGGCCCGTTCCGGCTCGGCATGTGGCAGGCGAATGCGGTGATCGGCGTTGTGGTGGTGGCCGGCGGCGTGAGTGGCGCCATCCTCGGTGGCTATCTGGCCGACTGGCTCGGCCGCCGTGTGCGCGGCGGCCGGCTGCTCGCGGCCGGCGTCGGCTTCGGGCTGGCGCTGCCCTGCTACGCGGTGATGCTGCTCTCCGCCTCGCTGCCGCTCTTCGTCGCCGCCGGGACGGTGGCGATCCTGGCGCTCTACATCCCCGCTGGACCGCTCACGGCCTCGCTGCAAGACGCGACACCACGCGCGCTGCGAGCGACGGCGGTCGCTGTGACGCTGCTGCTCTCACACCTGTTGGGAGATGCCTGGTCGCCGCGCGTCGTCGGTGGCATCTCCTCGGCCATGCACGAGCGATCCGGCACCGCCCTGCTAATCGTCGGCCTGCCCACGCTGGCCGTGGCGACGCTGGTCGGCGTGCTCGGCGTCACCTTCTACGCGCGCGAGGTGGCGCCTGAGCGGCCGCCCGCCTGATTGCGGCTGTTTGCCGGACGGGCGCGGCGGTGCTACACTCCACTGTGCGCCGCGCCGGGAGAGCGCGGCAGGGAGGCGACGCGCGGCGGCATAACGGCGACCGGCAGAGAGATGAGGCGGCCACGATGAGTGAGGAACTGCACGATTTCGGGCGCGCGGAGCTGCTCGACGCGGAGGCTATCGGCAAGCCGGGGGAGCGCCGCTTCCGCCTCTTCGCGCGCAGCGGCGCGCTGACCGCGAGCCTCTGGCTGGAGCGGGAACAGCTCGAGCAGTTGTCACTGGCGGTGGACCGGCTGCTGGCCCGCATTGCCGGCGGCGAGGTGCTGCGGCCGGAGGCGCTGGCCGATGTCGCGCCACCGCCCGCTGCGCCCGGCGACTTCCCGGAGAGTCCCGACGTGGAGTTCCAGGTCGCGGCGATGCAGCTCGGCTACGACCCTGACGCCGACCTGATCCTGTTGCGCGCCACGCCGATGGAGCTGGTCGAACAGGAGGGCGGCGAGCTGACAGTGCGCGAGGATGCGGAGCCGCACTTCGCGGCGGTCATCAGCCGCGCGCAGGCGACGCGCCTGAGCGCGCATCTACTGAGCATCCTGGCCACTGGGCGGCCGCGCTGCCCCTTCTGTGGCCGGCCGATGGAAGATCGTCACGTCTGTGAGAAGCAGAACGGCTACCATCCAGTCGGCTTGAACTGAGCGCCGGGCGCGCGGTAGACCTTGCTGGCATGGTGTGACGAGCGTGTGACAAGGGTGTGACGGAGCGCATATTCGTGGCGTTGGGCGGTGGGATATACTCAGCTATAGAGGCAGGCGTTCTGGTGCGCCGCGCCGGGGACTGAGTTGGGGGAGGTGCGGCGATGCGCGCGCTGTATCGCATCTACCTGTACGTTGTCGTGCTGTTTCTGCTCTTCTTCGCCGCCGTCGCGACGGCGGTGTTCCTGGGCACAGTCTTCTCCGCGACACCGCTCAACGGCGAGAGCCAACGCACGCTCACCCAGGCGGAGGTCGTGCGTCCGGCGGTGTTCGCCGTGCTGGCCTGGCTGATCACCGCGGTGCTGGGCGGCCTACACTACTGGCTGATCCGCCGCGATCAGGTGGCCGACGCCCAGGCCGGCGCGGGCGCGGTGCGCGCCCTCTTCCTGAACCTGGCCGAGTTCGCCGCCGCGCTAACCGCGCTCATCGCCGGCACCATCGCGCTCAGCACCATCGGTCGCCCCTTCGGCGGCGGGCTCGCGCCCGCCTACGCGACCGCGCTGGTCTTCCTGGGCCTCTTCGCGCTGCTCGAAGCCGAGCGGCGGCGCGCGCAGGCCGGTCCGGGGGCCGCGCTCGTCTTGCAGCGCATCCACTTCTACGGCATGCAGCTCGTCACGCTGCTCTTCTTCGTAATCGGCCAGGTCACATCCGCGCTGCACCAAACGCTGCTGCAAATCCTGCTGCAAACCGGGCTGCTCACCTGCGTGCCTGGTGGCGGCATTGGATTCCCGTCTCCGGCCGGCGCGCCATCATGTGTCGTGGATGCGATCGGCGTCGTGGATGGGAGCATTCTGGCAGGCGCCTGGGCGGCGGCGGCGTTCGCGGTCGTGGCCTGGATCGGCTATGGGCTGCTCGCGCGCCGCGACATGCGCTCGACGCTGCGCCAGGTGGTGCATTTCGCCGGCTACGCCGCCGGGGTGATCGCGCTCCTGTTCGGGATCGAGCGCGCGGCCGAGCTGCTGCTGCGCGCGGCGTTCGGCATCGCGCCCTCGGTCCTCGATTTCGCTGGGCGCTACGAGTTCCTCTCGCCGGCCCTGTTCGGCTCCGGCCTGGCGCTGGTCTACGCCCTCTGGCTGGCGCGTGAGGCCGGCCGTGGCCCGCTCGACGCGCATACGATGGGGCTATCCGTGCTGGCGGTGACGGCCGGGCTGCTCGCCGTGCCGTTCTGGGTTGGCTGCGGCATGGTGCTGTACCGGCTGATCGAGCTCGTCTCACCCGGAGCGCCACAGCCGACGGCGGAGAGTTGGGCGATCTCGCTCGCCCTGGCGCTCACCGGCGTGGCGTACATCCCCGCCGCCCTGCGTCTGCGCCAGCGCAGCCTGGCGCTGGGCATCCGCACCCCGCGTCGCGGCTTCGGTCTCATCCTGCTCGCGGCGGGGATCGCCACCGGCGCGCTCGCGCTGGTGTTCCTGCTGTTCACACTCGCCACGGCGGCGCTCGGCTCACCGCTCGACAACTGGCAGGAGCTGGCGCGTAGCGCCGCGTCGGCGCTGGTGATCGGGCTGCTGGTGGTGGGCATCTACGTGCAGCAGGCGCGCTCCGAAGGCTGGTGGGTCGGCACACCCGCGACACCGGCCATGGTGATGCCCGCTATCGTGACGCCCAGCGTCGCCACCGCTATCCCATCCGCCGCCGTGGCGCGCACTCAGGCCATCGGCGGCGTGCTGGACGACCTGCTGGCCGGCCGTGTCACCCGCGAGGCGGCAACCGCGCGCATCGAAGAGCTGGTCGCGTCCCGCACCTGACTGGCCTGGATGTTGCCGGATGCTGCTTGGCGGCGTACCCGCGCGTGATCGTATACTACCGGTACTACCGGCGACCCTCAACGGCGAGGGCGACGGCGCGCACCGGCCGTCGCTGCCCATAATTCGCTATGCCGGCATCCGGCGAGCGAGCCGTGTACGGCATGCGGGCCAGAGAGTGCGAGACGAACAGGAGACTGGCGATGGCGATCACACGTGTCAAACGACCGACACTCGCGGATTTGGATCTGAGCACCGGCAAGCGCACCCGGCTGCATCGGCTGCTCTACACCTTTGGTCCGGCCAACGGCACCCTGCTATTCTTGCCGATTGACCAGGGACTAGAGCATGGCCCGCGCGACTTCTTCCCCAACCCTCCCGCCAAAGACCCGGAGTTCCAGCTGCGGCTGGCGAAAGAGGGCAGCTTCTCCGGTATCGTCTTCCAGATCGGCATCGCCGAGAAGTACATGCCGAAGTACGCCGGAGTGGTGCCGCTGGTGTTGAAGCTGAACGGTAAGACCGAGATTCCAGCCGACGATGCCCCCATCTCGCCGCTGATGGCGACGGTCGAAGATGCCGTGCGCCTGGGCGCGGACGCCGTTGGCTACACGCTCTACGTCGGCTCGCCCGCGCAGGCGGAGGACTTCGTCCAGTTCCGCGAGGTGCGCGAGGAGGCTGAGCGCTACGGCATGCCGATCATCGTCTGGGCGTATCCGCGCGGCAAAGCGGTTGACGCGAAAGGCGGGCGCGACAGCCTCTATGCCATTGACTACGCCGCGCGCGTGGCCTGCGAGCTGGGCGCCGACATCGTCAAGGTGAACGTGCCCAAGAGCAATCCCGAGAAGGACGCCGCCGCACCCAAGCCGTACAATACCATGCAGCCCTCACGCGAGGAGGCCGTGCGCATGGTGGTGGAGTCCGCCGGCAAGACGCTGGTGCTCTTCAGCGGCGGCGAGATGCAGGGCGAGGGCGATGTCATCCAGAAGGCGCGCATCGCGATGGACGGCGGGGCCACCGGCCTGATCTTCGGGCGCAACGTCTGGCAGCGGCCCTTCGACGACGCGCTGGCGCTCTCCAAGGAGATGAGCCAGATGCTCCGTGACTACGGCGCGTAGCGGCCAACCCACGCGCTCGGCCGGCATGCTGGGCTGGCATGGAGCCAACATGGAGCGGACGGAGGGCGTCGCCCGATGGGACGACGCCTTCCCTCGTATGCGCTAGCGTACCATCCTGCTTCAGCAGGTCCGCCATGTGAGCGCGTCTACCGCCGTCAGCATATTGCCTATGCCCTGTATACTAGCGGTGGATTGGCGCGATCCCTGACGGTTGCGAAGGCTTCCGCGAGGCTTCTTGGGGAGAGCAACATGATAAGGACGCCGGCGCCCGACGGGGTGGTGAACGGAGCGAACAGCCGTATGGATTCCATTCGGGTGATGATCATAGATGAGCATCCCCTGTTCCGCCAGGGATGCCGCTGGGCGCTGGAAGGGGCGGGCGGCTTCGCGCTGGTCGCGGAGTCGTCCGAGAGCCGCGCCGGCCTGGAGCTTGCCAAGCAGCACATGCCCGATGTGGTGCTGATTGATGCGCTGCTCTCGACCAACGATGCGCTGGAGCTCGCGCGCCAGCTACGCCACGCCATGCCGCAGGTCGCCATTGTGATGATGACGGCCTTCGAGGACGAGGAGCAGCTTTTCCAATCCATGAAGCTGGGCGCCGCCGCCTATGTCCTCAAGGGCGTCTCCCCGGACGATCTGGTGGACATCGTGCGCAAGGTGAGCCGCGGGGTCTACATTATCAACGATAGCGTGCTCTCGCGCCCGACGGTGGCGAGCCGCGTGCTGCACAGCTTCCGCGCGATGACCGCCGAGGAGCCGCCGGAGGTGCAGCCGTTGTTCTCGCCGCTTTCCGGTCGCGAGATCGAGATCCTCGACTATATCGCGCGTGGCAATAGCAACAAAGAGATCGCGAAGTCGCTCAAGATCAGCGATCAGACCGTCAAGAACCACATCACATCTATCCTGAAAAAGCTCTCGGTGAATGATCGCACGGCGGCCGTCGTCCATGCGCTCAAACACGGCTGGATCAAGATGGACGCCGAGTGAGGCAACGTCACCCGATCTGGGGTGCCCCAGGCCATCTCTCGACACGCGCCGCCGCTGGGCCGCTGTGAGAGCGCCCGCGCGGCGAAAGGAGTCCGGCGGTGCCATCTCATCACAGCATGCTCCCCGGCTTGCCGCCGCTGGATGGGCATGGCGACGGCAGAGATTCCCTGGGCGCGGGAGGCGCGGGAGGCGTCGGCCCAGTAGGTTACACAGCGGCTGAGGGCGCCGGTATGCAGACGACACAAATGCGCCTGCGCGCCGTTGGGCCCGGCAGCGGCCCGGCAGGGCCAGACGAGATGCCCCAGATGCCCCAGGCGCGCGAAGTGGGCTCTGTCCGCCCCTGGCCGCCGCTGGCGCCGGCCGTGAGTGACGTGCCGCCAGAGCGACCGACGAGCGCACGGCTACCCGCTGTGCGTCCCGCCGCCCCTCCTGGCTCAGGTGAGCTGAGCGCAACGGCTCTGCGACCCGCAGTGCGCCGGCCGGCGGGCGGCTGGGACACGATGTCATCCATGCTCTCCCCTGGCGAGGGGCCGGTTGGTCGCGCCGGTGATGATGCGCTGGTCGTGAGCGACGACCAGCCATCGAGCTCGTGGCTGCGGGAACCGCTGGGGGCCGAGGGCGATCAGCTCGAACAATGCAAGGCCGAGTACACCAGAGTGCGCGGCGAGCTGGATGAGCTACGTCTGCTGATGCGCCAAAACATGGCCGAGCTGGAGAAGCTGAACCAGCGCAAGGTGTTGGCGGCGGCGCGTGTGCGCGAGATCGAGGAACATATCGAGCTGCACTCCCGCCAGGACATCCGCACCGCCTATGTGGCCGCTTCTGAGGCCGAGATGCGCGTGCTGATGATCACCGAACAGCACGAGCGCTTCGAGACGAAGCTGCTGGTGTTCGAGCGGTATGAGCAGTTTTTGTCACGACTGATGGAAACACTGATCACCCTACGAGCGGCAGAGCGTGCCGCATCAGCCGCCACGTCCCCTTCGGGGTGGTCGTCGCCCATGTCAGGCCCGCTGATGTCAGGCCCGCTCATGTCGTCTGGCGCATTCCCGCCCGCCGCCGGCAACTGGCCCAACTCAGGGGCGCTCGGAGCATACGGGGGGATGGGCGGAGCGCCACCGGCGCCATTCGCGCCGGTCATGGGGGGACAGGGGCGCGACGTGGCGGCGCTGGGGCGTGTGATCGAGGCGCAGGAGCATGAGCGCAAGCGTGTTGCCCAGCGTCTGCACGATGGCCCGGCGCAATCGCTGGCGAACATCGTGCTCACGGCCGAGATCTGCGAGAAGCTCTTTTCGGCTGATCCCCGCCGTGCGCTGGTCGAGCTGGGCAACCTGAAGGGCATGGTCACGGCGAACCTGCAGGAGACGCGCAAATACATCTTCGAGCTGCGGCCGATGGCACTGGACGACCTCGGGCTGGTGGCGACACTGCGGCGCTACACGGCGGATGCCGGCGCGCAGCACCGCGTGCAGGTGCAGCTTTCGGCGCCGCAGGGCGAACGACCGCTGCGCAAAGAGATCGAAGTGCCCGTGTTCCGTGTCGCGCAAGAAGCCATCACCAACGCGCTCCAGCACAGTCGCGCGACGGTGGTGCAGGTATCGGTCACGTTGCCGGGAGATGGGCTGCTGCTGGTGGTGGAGGATAACGGCGTCGGCTTCGATGTCGAAGAGGCGCTGGCACGCGCGATCGCGCTGCAGACACGCGGCATCGTGAGTATGCAGGAGCGCGCCGAGATTCTGGGCGGCTGGCTGCGCATCGAAAGCACACCGGGCCGGGGCAGCCGGATCGAGCTAAGCGTTCCCTCGTGAGGCATGAGGCATGAGGCATGAGCGGCGATGCGAAAGGGGGCGAATAGGATAAAACTCCTGCCCACGCCCAGCCCATCTGTTACTGTAGGCATGAGCCTGCGTTCTTCACACGAGAGCGGACGGAGATGTGGTGCGCCGGAAGCATCCATGGCACGGCCGGTGTCCACATCGCGACGGCTCGAACTAGCCGGCAGCTCCCGTTTCGGGGCGACGGCCGCCCCGACAGGAGCGGATCGGCCGGACTCGTACATCATCTCAGGCGCCGGCGGGATGGACCGCCGGCAAGAAGGGCCGCCGCGAGGCGGCATGTGGGGGTTGGCGCGTGGGCGAGGCGGAATATCGTAGGTCCGATGCCAGCAGCGCGTCGCTCTAAGAGGACTTTTGGGAGGGCACTTCGCAATGCTGGATCGCATGTTTGGCCGCGAGCGCGGTCAGGGTCTCGTGGAGTACGCGCTGATCATTGCGCTGGTCGCGGTCGTGGTGATCGGCACGCTCATCCTGCTTGGCCCGCAGATCAAGTCGATCTTCCAGAACATCACCAACAACCTCTAAGCGAGACCGCGAGCCTACGGACGTGCCGGCGCCGCCCTTGCGCGCGCCGGCCTGTCGTGTTCCAGCGGCCGGGCGGCACGAGACACCTGGCACATGCGCCGGAAGGCGTGTCTTTCGCGTTAGCTCAACCGTTGAGTGATGGGGAAGGCATCGTATCGCCGGCGGACACGTGCGGAGCCAGATCGCGCAGACGACGATCGTCATCGGTGATGGAGGCGGGGCGGGGAGGACGAGGCATATCGGTATCAACCGTCTCGGCGCGGGTGCATGCGCACCTGGAATCGGATAGACAGCCGTAGGTGCTGTTAAGGAGGTTGTTGCACATGGGCGCTCCCAATCGGCCCGCGCGCGCGCGTTCCTCAGGCGGGCGCACGCTGATGCTGCTCGGCGTCTTGCTCGCGCTCGCCGCCGGCACGATCGTGATCTTCGTCGTCAGCACGGTTGTGCCCCCGACCGGCAGTTCAGTGAACGTCGTCGTCGCGGCCAAGGATCTACCAACCGGCACGATCCTCTCCGTCACCGCCGGCGATACGACCCATACCCTGATCACCGCCGCCTTCATCGAGCAAGCCATGCCGGAGAATGTCGCCCCGAAAAACGCGCTGACCTTCACGTCGCAGGACAACCTGAACATCCTGCTCAACAACAAGGTGATTGTTGGCGCGTTCTACCAGGGAGAGGTGTTGCGGCAGAACGACCCGCGCCTGGTAGATGAGGGGTTGGCAGCTGCCGGTAGTAAGACCCTCGAACACCCGGATCAGTTGAAGCCTGGGCAAGTCTTGATCGAATTTCCGCTGCCGGACTCTGGCGGTGGCAAGCCGGCGCTCGTATCGGGCGACCACATTGATCTGCTGGTAACGGAATGCAACCTGGTCGGTTCGAAGAGCCAGGGCGGCTGTGAGACGCAGACGACGATACAGAATATCTACGTCTACGATGTCACGGGCGGCAGCGCGTGGCTCGTGCTGTCACACCAGCAGGCGCTCGAGATCAAGTTCCTCAAAGAGACCGGCAAGACCGACATCGTCATCCGCAAGCCGGGCGATACCACCGATGACAACACGATCTCGGTGGATGCCTCCACCATTGTCTCCCAGTTCCACTTCGACAAGTGAGCGGGACAACAACCAGCTTCCAGGGAGATGGCTGTGATGGGAGCGCACCTACGAGCGCGCTCCCAATGGGCGGATGAAAGGAGTAGAGAGGCGGTTCGCCGTAACGAGAGCGACGTGCTCATCAGGACACACATCCTAAAGGAGTAGGGGAAGCGAGACGCATGGCTCGCGATGCGGTATACTGGGCGCGGGTGTTCACCGGCAATCGTTGGGCTGGCGCGCTTGTCGAGGGGTTAGTCATAGGCGGGGTGGCGCGGCGGAGAGTGGGACGCGGGCGCCGCGCTTCACTGAGGCGGATAGCCACCACGGGACGCATGCGTCAGCCGTCAAGTCACGCAGCTGTGAGGCGTACATCATGCAGCCACCGGAGCCACGCGCGTCGAAGCGCATCCGCTTGCTGATTGTTGACGACATGCCGGAAATGGCGCAGAACGTGCAGAAGCTACTGCACTTCGAGCGCGATATCCAGGTGATCGGCACGGCGGCGAACGGGCGTGAGGCGATTGCGAAAGCGTCGTCTATGAACCCCGATGTCGTGCTGATGGACATCAACCTGCGCGACATGGATGGTCTCAAGGCCACCGAGATGATCACGCGGCAGACCGCGTGCTGCGTCGTGATGATGTCGGTGCAGAGCGAGCCGGAATATCTGACGCGGGCGATGATGGTGGGCGCGCGCGGCTACCTCATTAAGCCCTTCACCAGCGATGACCTCATCAACACAGTGCGCACCGCCGCCGCCGCCACGGCCGCCGCTGACCACCGCCGCCCCGCCGCCGCCCCGCCGCCCAGCCCCGCCGCCAACGCCCCGCAGGCACTGCGCAAGATCATCGCGATCTTCAGCCCCAAAGGGGGCGTGGGACGCAGCGTGATCGCGGCGAACCTGGCTGTGGCGCTCAAACGCGAGAGCAACGCGCGGGTCGTGCTCGTAGACGCCCATTTGCAGGCGGGCGACCAGCATGTGTTGCTGAACATCAACTCACCCAATAGCATTGACGATCTGCGTGAGGCGGGATCGCTCGATCAGCAGATCATTGACGGCGTAGTCGCGATCCATGAGGGCTCGGGGTTAGGCGTGCTGCGGGCGCCTGTGGCGCTGGAATCAGCGGAGCTGTTCACCTCGGATGCTATGAAGGCGATTCTGGTAGAACTGCGCGAGCATTTCGACTACCTGATCATTGACACCGACACGAGCTTCTCCGAAGCGAATTTGACGGTGCTGGAGATGGCCGATCTGATCTTGCTGGTGACAACGCTTGAGGTCACGACGATCAACCGGGTCAGCCAGTTCTTCGAGGTCATGGAGCGATTGGGCTACGCGCGCTCGAAGGTCAAGCTGGTGTGCAATCGCGTGGACTCGCTGTTCGGCATCCAGCCGCGGCACGTGGAGACACGTCTGCATCAGCACTTTCTCTCGCAGATTCCAGACGATCCACGCCTGGTGGTCACGTCGGTCAACCGCGGCGTACCGTTCATCATCTCGCACCGGAGCGCGCCGATCTCGCGAGCGATCCAGGTGCTCGCGCAGCGTGTCGCCAGCCTGGCGACGCAGCCGGAAAACGCGGGGAAGGAGCGGAAGGGTTGGTCGCAGCGGTAGCATCGCGGCGGGAGCGACAAGCGGTGGGCATCTGGAAGTCTCAATTGGTTGACGGCGGGCGGTGAGACCGATATAGTGTGGTCGGCGGTGAGATTCGCCCTCTGGACAGTGGCATGCGGCCTGTGGCGGGTTGACGCGGCATGCAGGGAAGGGTGTGGGCAGTGAACCTGTTGAAGCGATTCGAAGACGCACCCAACGGCCCCAATGGGTCGGGACATGATGGCGGGCGTGGCGGGCTGAACAGCCGGCTCAATGGGGCGGGGCAGAATACGCCGGTGAATGGCGCGCCGCCGAGTGGCTCGATTGGCGCTCCGGGGCGCTATGGTGGTCCGCCTGAGGGTGGCGCCCTGGCCGCGCGTACCGCGCTCGCCGGTGGCTCCGCACTGGCGAACTCGCGCGACGCCAGCTTCTACGACCTCAAGCGCAAGGTGCAGAACGCGCTGATCACCGAGCTCGATCCCAAGCTGGATCTCTCGGCGACGGCCCAGGTGCGGCGCACCATCGAGGAGCATTTCAACCGCATCCTCGAACAGCAGGGCATCACGCTCTCCCGCCAGGATCGCAATCGCCTCTTTGAGGCGATTGCCGCCGAGATCCTCGGCTTCGGACCTATCGAACCGCTGCTGAGTGATGACAACGTAACCGAAATCATGGTCAACGGCCCCAAGATGGTCTACGTGGAGCAGCACGGGCGCATCTACCGCACCGATGTGCGCTTCCGCGACGACGAACATGTCATGCGTGTGATTGACCGCATCGTCTCACCGCTGGGGCGCCGCGTGGACGAAGCCTCGCCTTATGTGGATGCGCGCCTGCCGGACGGCTCGCGCGTCAACGCGGTCATCCCGCCGATCTCGCTGATCGGCCCGGTGATCACGATCCGGAAATTCTCCAAGACACCGCTCACCCCCGACGACCTGGTGCGCTTCGGCTCGCTCACGAACCAGATGGTCGAGTTCCTGGACGCCTGCGTACGGGTGCGGCTGAATATCATCGTCTCCGGCGGCACCGGCAGCGGCAAGACGACACTGCTCAACGTGCTCTCTAGCTTCATTCCCAACGACGAGCGCATCATCACCATCGAGGACGCCGCCGAGCTGCAGCTCCGCCAGGAGCACGTCATCCCACTGGAGAGCCGACCGGCGAACATCGAGGGCAAGGGCCGGATCAGCATCCGCGATCTGGTGGCGAACGCCCTGAGAATGCGGCCGGATCGCATCGTGGTTGGTGAGTGTCGCGGCGGCGAGGCGCTGGACATGTTGCAGGCCATGAATACCGGCCATGAAGGAAGCATGACGACGGTCCACTCGAACAGCCCGCGCGATACCCTCAGCCGCCTGGAGACGTTGGTCTTGATGGCGGGGATGGACCTGCCACTGCGCGCCATCCGCGAGCAGATCGCCAGCGCCGTTCACCTGATCGTGCATCAGGAGCGTATGAAGGACGGCAGCCGCAAGATCACGAACATCACCGAGGTGCTGCGCATGGAGGGTGACATCATCAGCATGCAGGATCTCTTCGTGTTCGAGCAGCAGGGCATCGAGAATGGCCGAGTCACTGGCCGCTTGCGCCCAACCGGAATACGCCCAAGCTTCGTCGATCGCTTCGAGTTGGCGAACATCCACCTGCCGCCCTCGGTGTTCGGTTACGGCGACGCGAACTGGCGCGGCTAAGCAGGGCGAGGAGTGTGGCCGGCGGGCTGCGTACGGGCGATCTGGTGCGGGCGGTAGTGAGAGCGCCGAGTGTGAAGGCGGGTACCTACATGGGGCGGCTGGCGGTGCGCGCCACCGGAAGCTGCAATATCACGACAGCCCGGCAGGGGGTGGTGCAGAGCATCCACGTGCGTCACTGCCGCCCGCTGCATCGGGTGGATGGGTACCGCTACAGCACTGATCCCACTGCGGGTACCCCGTCAACCGGAAGCGGCGGCGGCACAGTGAACGTTAAGAACAGCACAGGAGGCGGCGCGTCCTCCCCACGCCGGAAGGCGGGGGCCTCCGCGCCGGAGATTCGATGATGGACATGGAGATGGGGGCATGGGTGTTGGCCGACACCGTGTTCGGTGGAACGGGACTGGCCCTCTTGCTGGGTGTCCTCGTCGGCACGGGGATCGCGATGCTATTCATCGGCTTGCAGCGCGTTGTGGACGGCCACTCGAATAACGTGGTCAAGCGCCTCGACCAATTTGTCAATCCCATTGCGCCCGCGGCTGATGTGCGGGCCTCGCGTGGGCTTGGCGCGCTCTTTGGCGGGCGGCGGACACGGCGCTCTCCATACGCGGCGTTCGCTGAGTCGGCTTCGTCGCGCAGCTTCACCGTGACACTCGCCCGCGATCTGGCGCGCGCCGACCTCAAGATCACCGTTGGCGAGTTCATGGTGCTCTCCGTTGTGGCGGCGAGCGCCGGCGCGCTCCTCGGATTCGCGCTCCCCCTCAGCGGGCATGTGCTGCTGGCGCTGCTGCTGTTCGCGGCGGGGCTGTATGTCCCCCGCATCATTGTCAACCGGCAGAAGAACAAGCGCCATGCGGCGTTCAATGGGCAGCTCGCCGACATCATCACGCTCATGTCCGGCGCGCTGCGCGCCGGCTACAGCCTCTTGCAGGCGATGGAGCTGGTGGCGCGCGAGGGGCCGGAGCCAGTCAGCAACGAATTCGACCGCGTGGTGCGCGAGGTCGGCCTCGGCCTCTCGCCGGAGGAGGCGCTTGCCAACCTCGTCGAGCGCATGCAGTCGGAGGATCTGGAGCTGTTCGTCACGGCGATCAACGTGCAGCGCGAGGTGGGCGGCAATCTGGTCGAGGTCATGGAGACGATTGCGCATACCATTCGCGAGCGTGTCAAACTGATCGGCGAGATGGGCGTGCTCACCGCCCAGCAGCAGCTCTCGGGGTACGTGATCGCGCTGCTGCCGATCGTGCTGTCGCTCCTACTCGCCGTCATCAACCCGACGTACATGCTCGGTGTGTTCAAGCAGACCGTCTGGTGCGGATGGACGATGCTGAGCTGCAGCGTCATGATGATCTTCACTGGCTTCCTGGTCATTCGCCGGATCGTCAACATCAAGATCTAGGAGGCCACACATGCCGGAAGGGCTACTAAAAAGCCTGATGCCCTTGATCGCCGGATTCCTGGCGTTCCTCGGTGTGCTGCTCGCCGTCCTTGGCGCGGCGATGCCAGCACGGCGCGATCCGATCATGGAACGCATTGACGCCGTCACCCAGGGCCGGCGGCGCACACTCGAAGAGATCGAGATGCAGGCACCGTTCATGGAGCGCTTCGTCCGACCGCTGGCCTCACAGATGTCGAAGCTGATGGCGCGACTGACGCCGATGGGCGCGATGGAGAGCACACAGAAGCAGCTCATGCACGCCGGCCGGCAGATGCAGGTCTCCGACTTCATGGGCATCCGCGGCCTGGCGCTACTGCTGGCGGGTGGCCTGGCGATGGGCTTCAGCTTCCTGACGGGTCAAGGGCTGTTCGGCTTCATCGTCATCACCGCCATCCTCGGCATCATGGCGTACATCATGCCGACCTTCTGGCTGCGCGGTGAGATCACCAAGCGCAAGGCGCAGATCCTGCGCGCCCTCCCAGACGCAATCGATCTGCTCACCATCAGCGTCGAGGCCGGCCTGGGCTTCGATCAGGCGTTAGCGCGCGTCGTCAGCAAGTCCGACAACGCGCTCACACGTGAGTTCGCCCGCGTGATGCAGGAGATGCGCATCGGCGTGGCCCGGCGCGACGCCTTGCGCTCGCTGGTGGAGCGCGTTGGCGTGGAGGATCTTAGCTCCTTCATCTCGGCGATCATCCAGGCCGAACAATTGGGCGCCAGCGTCGGCAACGTGCTGCGCATTCAGTCGAACGAGATGCGTGTACGCCGCCGCCAGCATGTCGAGCGCCTGGCCCAGACGGCGCCGATCAAGATGCTCGTGCCGATGGCGTTCCTGATCTTCCCGCCGATCTTCATCGTGGTACTGGGGCCAGCCATACCGGGCATCGTGCGCGCCTTCGCGCCTGGCTTCCCGCTGTAGTCTCAGTCAGAGTCCGCGGGCCCCGCGTCTCAGCGCATCCATGCGCGCCACGTAGGGGCCGCTAATCGTCCCCGCCATCGCCGCCCTGGTGTTCGTCACCTCCTCCACCGCCGTGCTTGTCCCCATGACTGCCCTGGTGCCCGTCGCCGCCGTGATGCTCATCGTGGCGGTCGTCGGCGTGGGCCGCGGCTGGTGCTGGCTGGATCAGGGCGAGCGCGGGCTGTGTATGGGATGCGGCTGGGGCCTTTTGGGCGACTGGAGCGGGCTGTTGCGGCGCTGGGACGGCGACGCGCGCTCCCAGCGCGCCCGTGACCTGGCTCTGATGGGTGGTTGCCGGCCGCGGCACACGCGTCGCGTGGCCGATCTGCTGGCCGAGGGCGAAACTGACCATGCTACCCGCGATCAGGAAGGCGGCCACGGACCCCATATGTTGCGTGCTGATAGACCTGGGAAGTCGCATCGAGATGCCTCCTTTCCCGCCGGATGGGCCGAATACATGCGTCTTGCCGGTAACAATGTCAGCTAGTCGCAAGGCTCGTGCCAGTCTTGTGCGCCCGAACGGGCGCACACCGGTCCATCCGACGGGAGGTGGGGAGGGTCAGGCGGGGATGCGCTCGATGATCGCCGCGATGCCCTGCCCCACGCCGATGCACATCGTGGCAAGGCCATAGCGGCCGCCGCGCCGCTCCAGCTCGTGGACTAGCGCCGTCACCAGCCGCGCGCCCGAGCAGCCCAGTGGATGGCCGAGCGAGATCGCGCCGCCGTTGACGTTGACACGCTCCGGGTCCAGGCCCAATTCGCGCATGCAGGGGATGGCCTGCGCGGCGAACGCCTCGTTTAGCTCCACCAGATCGAGATCGTCCGCTGTCAGCCCGGCGCGTTGCAGCGCCTTGCGTGAGGCGGGGATCGGGCCGAGGCCCATGTAAGCGGGATCAACCCCGGCGACGGCGGAGGTGAGGATGCGCGCGCGGATCGGCCAGCCCTCGCGCTCGGCGCGCGCGCGCCCGGCCAGCACCAGCGCTGCCGCGCCGTCGTTGATGCCGGCGCTGTTGCCGGCGGTGACACTGCCGCCCTTGCGGAAGACCGGCTTGAGTTTGGCGAGCTTTTCCATGGTGGTGTCGCGGCGCGGCTGCTCGTCGGTATCCACCGTTGCCGTTCCCGCCTTGCCCGCCGGCGCCTGCACCGGCACGATCTCGTCACGAAGGCGTCCGGCGTCAATCGCCGCGACGGCGCGCTGGTGGCTCGTCAGCGCGAAGGCATCCTGCTCCTCGCGGGTGACGCTGTGGCGCTCGGCGACGTTCTCCGCCGTCTCACCCATACTGTAGGGATGGTGCATCTCGGCCAGCCGGGGGTTGACGAAGCGCCAGCCGAGCGTCGTGTCTTGCAGCTTCATCTCGCCGCGCGGGAAGGCGGCATCCGGCTTGCCCAGCACGAACGGCGCGCGTGTCATGCTCTCCACGCCGCCGGCGACGAACACCGCGCCCTCGCCCGCACGAATGGCGTTGGCCGCCGTCACGACCGCCTGGAGGCCGGAGCCACACAGCCGGTTGACCGTCTGGCCGGCCACCGCGACAGGCAGCCCGGCCAGCAGTAGCGCCATGCGCGCCACGTTGCGGTTGTCCTCGCCGGCCTGGTTCGCGCAGCCCAGCACGACATCCTCGATCTCGTCGCGGCTTACCCCGGCGCGGCGCACCGCCTCGGCGACGGCGAGCGCGGCCAGGTCGTCGGGGCGCACATCTTTCAGGGCGCCGCCGTAGCGGCCGATGGGCGTCCGCACGGCGGAGACTATCACGACATCATCACGTGCTCGCTCGTCCATTGGTCTGCCTCCCGCGCTCATATCTCGGCCTGAACGGCTGTTGCTAGCGGCCCTGAAAGGTTGGCTTCTCCTTTGCCAGGAAGGCGCGCATGCCTTCCTTTTGATCCTCGGTGGCGAAGAGCAGCGCGAAGAGGCGCTTCTCGTAGGCCAGCCCATCCTGCAGCGGCGTCTCGTAGGCGGCCAACACGGCCTCTTTGATGAAGCGCACGGCGACCGGGGCCTGCTTCGCCACCTCTTGCGCGAGCCGCTTCGCCTCCTCGACATGCTGGCCCTCCGGCACGACGCGGTTGACCAGGCCCCAGTCCAGCGCCTCCTGTGCGGAGACACGGCGGGCGGTGAGGCAGATCTCCATCGCGCGGAACTTGCCCAGCGTGCGCGCGAGGCGCTGGGTGCCACCGGCGCCGGGCATGACGCCGATCAGGATCTCCGGCTGGCCGAACTGCGCGTTCTCGCTCGCCACGATCATATCGGCGTGCATGGCAAGCTCATTGCCGCCGCCCAGGGCGTAGCCGCCCACCGCCGCGATGATCGGCGTGGCGATGCGGCGGATGCGATCCCAGCTCTGGAAGCTGCCCGTCGCCATCTGCACAGGTGTGGCGTTGGACATCTCAGCGATGTCGGCGCCGGCGGCAAACGCCTTGTTGCCCGCGCCAGTCAGCACGATGCAACGGATGGCGTCGTCGCGGTCGAGCGCCTCCAACTGGTCCGCCAGCTCGGCGACCAGCCCCCAGTTGAGGGCGTTCAGCTTGTCGGGGCGATTGATGGTGACGACGGCGATCGGCTCGTCACGCTCGACGACGATATACTGCTGCTGCTCAGGCATCGGTACACTCCTCGCGCGGCTGCGCAAAGCGACTTCTTGGTGGCGACGCGCCGGCAGATCGCCGCGATGCGCCGCCCGTCAGTATAGTACCGCACCAGGAGAGGCGCCGTGTCTCACTTCTCTGGGCAGATGTAGAACGCCGCTGGCGACTGGGGAATCTGCGCCTTCATAGCGGGGCGCGTACACCCTTGGCCGCTCCAGGCGTGCGCGACCGGGGCGAAAAGCGTCGGCGCGCTGGTGGTGACGTAGACGGGGGCGGCGTTGTCCACGCCGAGGGCGAAGGCGAAGGTATAGGTGCCGGGCGTGGTCGGCACCGTCATGCCGACGTCGATCTCGATGGCCTGGCCGGAGTCGAGCGCGAGCGGGAACGGGCCGATGCCGCTGCCAGACGCGCCATCGCTCTTGCCGGAGCCGACCTGTTTGACCGACGCGACCATGCCCGGCTTGGCGCCGCCCGCGAAGGTGGCGTGGAAGTATTCGTCGGCGAAGTAGGCGCCGCCGCAGCCGCCGGTGGTGGTCTGATCCTGGCTGGAATAGGGGCCGGTGCAGGGATTCCAGGAGTTCAGCGCGGCCTTGTAGGGCGTGAAGGTGTCGAGGCGCACGCTCAGGCTCTTGAGCGTATGCGGCTTGGTGCTGTAGGCGTTGCAGACGTCGAGGGTGAAGCCGCCGCTGTGATCAGTCATGCCGGGGTTGGTGGGCGGGCTGTTCGCCAGCGCCGGCTGGTGCGCGACATCGCTGTTGGCGAGCTTGAACGGCTTGAGCGGGAGGCCGTCGGGCAGCTTGAAGGAGGGGATGGCGAGATTGTTGAAGCCGGCCTGCGTAATGACCAGATCACCGGCACGCACCGCCGGGCCGGATGCCATCTTGTCCGCTCCGCAGATCGCCGCCACCTCCGTCGGGTCCGCGCGCACTGGCCCGCTGGTTGGCTGGGCGGGAGCGGATTCGCCACCGCCGCAGGCCGCGAGCAGCGCGGCGAGCGCGAGCATTCCCAGGGTGAGCGACGGCTTGCGCATGCGCATTGAATCTCCTTATCAGGGTGTTCAGGGTGATGCGACACCTCGCCGCCATGCCCGCAGATTCGTGACCATCATCTTCCTCCCCCCCCAACCCCCTCTCCTTGCGAGGAGAGGGGGAGTCGCGCTAGTGCGTCCAGAAGCCGCCGGGATCGCACGCGCGGATGATGCGCAGCTCGTCGGCGGTCGGCGGCGGCGTCTCGTGGGCGTCCGCGGCGACGCGCAGCTCCCAGCCGGTGTTGGCGCGCACCTGCTCGGCGCTCGCGCCAGGGTGCCAGGAGCGCAGCTCCATTTCATGTGTGTCGTCGCTGAAGCCGAGCACGGCGAGGGTCGTGATGACGGCGGCGGGGCCGCCGCGCGGCAGGCCGACACGCACGCGCCAGTCGCCGCCCTCGCCGTAGCCGGGGCTGGTGATGTAGCTGACACGCTCGGGGAAGCGTTGGCGGTCATGCGCCATGATGATGGCGAGGCGGCCGGCCAGCGAGGCGATGTCCGCGCCGCCGCCGCTGCCCGGCAGCTTGACGGCAGGATGGTCGCGCGGGCCGACGTACGAGGTGTTGAGGTTGCCGAAGCGATCCACCTCGGCGCCGCCGACGAAGCCGAGCGCGGCCTGACCCTGAGCCAGCAGGCCCATCAGCGCGGTGGTGCGCGTGGCCCACTCCGCGCCGAGGATGTTGGGTGGGTCGCCCATCGTCAGCAGCAGCTCAGGCGAGGGGGTGTCGCGCACCAGGCCGTTCTCGAAGAGGCCGACGGCGGTGGGAGCATGGGTGCGCTTGGCGAGGGCGAAGGCGATCAGCGGCAGGCGCATGCCGACGAAGACCACCTCGCCGTCGCGGATCTGGCGCGCGGCGCAGACGACCATCAGCTCTTGCGGGGTGTAGTCCGGCTGTGGTGAGGTCATCGGGTTCCCTCCGTGAGTCAATAGCCATAGTCTACGGGGGCGGCGAGGCGGTGTGCGCGGATGGCGAGGGCCTGCCAGCGCGCGTCGCCCAGGTGGGCCAGGTAGGCGGCGCGGTCGGGCAGGTCGAGCACCTGATCGCGGAGCCAGGCGGCGAAATCGTCCGGCGTGCGCGAGCGCTCGTGGTACTCGTGGTAGTAGGCGTGGTCGCGGTTGTAGTAGCCCTGCACGGGCGATGGGTGGGCGCCGCCGGGCGCATGCACGACGGCGAGCGTCTTCATGGCGGGGGCGAGCACGCGGTTGGGATCGCTGAGGATGACGTCGGATGGGACGATCTCCTCGGCGGTGTAGATCACTCCCTTCGCGGCCAGCGCCGCCTCTTCGGTGATGCCCAGGCCGCCCCAGATGTGCGCGCGCCCCGCGGCGTCGGCACGTTGGACGTGGACGATGGCGACGTCGGGGATGAGCGCGGGAACGAGCAGGGTGGGGGTGCCATCGAGCGGCGAGGGCGCGGGACGCATGGCGGGGTGGTCGCGGGCGATGTCGCTGCCGAGCAGCGAGCGCATGGGGATGTAGGGGACGCCGAGCGCGCCGGCCAGCAGGGCGAGGCCGACGCTGTAGTTGCTGTGGTCTACGATCTCGATGGGGTGCGGCTGGCCCTTTTCGGCGGCGCGGCGGTAGTTGTAGCCCAGGCCCTCGCTGACGTTGCCGACCCAGGCGGCGACGATGCGGCGCACGCAGCCGGCGCCGATCAGCTCGTCGAAGAGGATGTCGGAGATCGGGCCGATCAGGGTGAGGTCGCGGCGGCGCTGGCGGATGATCTCGTGGCCGGCGGCGAAGGGGATCAGCGGCTCCAGCGCCAGCCCCAGCGCCACGCTGCCGCCGTCCGGCACGTAGCGGGCGATGGCCTCGCGCATGCTCATGCGTTTGTCGCTGGTCTTATCGTTGGTCTTATCGCTCACGAGAAGCCGTCCAATCCAGCGGTGCGGCGCCGGCCGCGCACGAGATCGGTCATCAGGTCGTGGCCCGGCACCCATTGCTCCATCGTCGCGCAGGCACGGAAGCCCAGCTCTTCGTAGAGGCGGCGGGCCTCCGGCGTGGCGGTGAGGGTGGCGAGCGCGCCGCCGGCGGCGCGCGCGGCGGCGGGTCTGCGGGGGGGGGCTGTGGGTGGCGAGCGCGCGGCCGGCGGCGCGCGCTTCTGCGCGGGCGAGGATCGCCAGGTTGCCGGCGATGCCACGGCGGCGGGCGGCGGGCAGCGTGGCGACGTTGAAGAGCAGCACGGCGCCGTTGTGCCACATCGTGTTCATGGCGGCGACGGGGCGGCCGTTCAGGCGGGCGAGATAGGTACGGAAGGCCGGGTTGGCGGTGGTCCAGCGGGCGGTGGCCTCACGTGGCAGGAAGAAGACATCGCAGATGACGCTTACAGCGTCCTCGCCGTCACGCTCGCTGGCGGCCAGGCACAGCTCGGCGCCGGTGACGGGCGGCGGGTAGAGGGGCTGCCAGCCGTCGAGGGCGAGCGTCATGGAGGTGGCGCCGCCCCAGGAGCGCAGGCCGAGCGCACGCAGGTGCTCGCGCAGGTCCGCCGGCTCGGTGCCGAGCGTCAGCCACCACTGGAAGGGCAGCCGGTGCTGGCGATAGGGCGCGATGACGCGCTCGACATCCGCCGCGGAGACGGGGGCGGGTCCGGCGTAGCGCATGACGATGTTGAGCAGCATCTCCGGCATGGCGGGCGTGCAGACGCGCAGGCGCTCGGCCGTGTCGTCCACGAGCGTGGGCGGGGTCGCGGGTACGGCGCCGAGCGAGGCCCAGGCGGCGGCCCAGCCGTCCTCGACGGCGTGCGCCATGCGTGTCAGATGATCGAGCACCACGTCCGTGTCCTTATGTGACTACCGCTCCAGGTCCAGGGACGACCGAATCTAGGCTTCTTGTTCGGCGAGCAGCTCGCGCAGCTTGTAGCGTTGAATCTTGCCGGTGGCGGTCTTGGGCAGCTCTGGCACGAAGACCACCCAGCGCGGGTACTTGTGCGGCACGAGGGTGGTCTTGACGTACTGCTTGAGCTCGTCGGCGAGCGCGTCGCTGGGCGTGAAGCCCTCTTTGAGCACGACGGTGGCGTGCGGCTTGATCAGCCCGTCGGCGTCGGCGCGGCCGACGACGGCGGATTCAAGCACGGCGGGATGCGAGATCAGCGCCGCCTCGACCTCGACCGGCGAGACCCACTGGCCGCTGACTTTGAGCATGTCGTCGGCGCGGCCGGCGTACCAGTAGATGCCTTGCTCGTCCTGGTAATATTTATCGCCGGTGTGGATCCAGGGGCCGGAGATGATGGCCTTGGTGCGCTCGTGCTTGTTCCAATATTGCGAACAGGTGCTGTCGCCGGAGATGAGCAGGTTGCCGATCTCGCCCTGTGGCACCGGCTGGCCCTGTTCGTCGCTGATGCGCGCCTCGTAGCCCGGCACGACGTAGCCCGACGCGCCCGGCACGACGCGGCCGGGCAGGTTCGAGATGAAGATGTGCAGCACCTCGGTGCTGCCGATGCCATCCAGAATCTCGACGCCGGTACGCTCCTGCCAGCGGCGGAAGAGGTCGGCGGGCAGCGGCTCGCCGGCGGAGACGCAGAGGCGCAGCGAGGAGGTGTCGAAGCGCGCGGCGGCGTCGGGCATGGCGAGCATGCCGGCGTAGAGCGTGGGTGAGCCGAAGAAGATGGTCGGGTGCTGCTCGGAGATGACGCGGTAGGCGGCCTCTGGTGTGATGCGGCCGGGGAAGTGAATGGCGCTGGCGCCAGCGGCGAGGGGGAAGTAGAGGCCGTTGCCCAGGCCGTAGGCGAAGTAGAGCTTGGCGGCGGAGAAGGTGATGTCGTCGGGGCGGATCTGGAGGATGGGCCTGGCGTACAGCTCGGCGCAGACGTGCATGTCGTGCTGGAGGTGGACGCAGCCCTTGGGGAAGCCGGTGCTGCCGGAGCTATAGAGCCAGAAGGCGACGTCGTCGCGTGTGGTGGGCGCGGCGGCAAGCTGCGACCGGCCGGCGGTGAGCAATGAATCGAAGTCAATCAGGCTGGCGCCGCCCGTGGGCAGCGGCGTGGTGTCGCGGCGCACGAGCACGACATGGCGCAGGAAGGGCAGGTCACGCCGCAGGCCGGCGAGCTGGGGCCAGAGATCGGCTTCGGTGACGAGCACGTGGGCGCGGCTGTCGTTGAGCATGTAGAGATAGTCTTGCGGGCGCAGGGCGGTGTTGATCGGGACAGGGACGGCACCGATCTTGATGGCGCCGAAGAAGGTGAAGGCGAGCTGGGGCGAGTCGTAGAGCAGGACCGCGACGCGCTGCTCCATCTCGATACCCAGCGTGCGCAGGGCATTGCCGGCGCGGTTGGCGCCCTCGGCCACGTCCGCGTAGGTGTAGACGCGCTCGGCCGTGCGGATGGCGGGGCGGTCGCCCCAGCCGGCGTGGAGCGCGCCGTCGAGGAAGGCGGCGGCGGCGTTGTACTCGTCGGGGAGGGCGAGCGCGGGGTTGGATGCGCCGGGGGCGGCCGTGGAGACGGGAATCTGGGGAGCAGCCATCGCTTCACCTCCGGAGTGAGGAGCCGCCGGGTCGCGGCGGCGAGACGTGCGCCGGTGCGCGCCGGTGCGCGCCGGTGCGCGCCGGTGCGCAGCGGTGGGCAGCGGTGCGCCGGCCCTGCCAGATGTTGACAAGAGCATTATAAGCATATCCGGCTGCTGAGATGCGATCAAACTGAGCGGATGATGGGGAGTCAGCGGGGAGTCAGAGTCAGCCGGCGGTTGAAACCGCGCCTGAGGGCTGCGCCACGAAACCGACCTGCGTCGGTTGGGGATACACCTCGCGCGGCAAAGTTGACTGGAGGAGTCAACATTGCCGTTTTTGCCGCTTTTCACATTTGGTTCGGCCTCCGATCCATCTCGATTGCTGAATTCAAGCCGGTTTGCGCGCTCTGACAACTTGTCATTGCGTGTTATGGGTGGCAAAAACGGCAAGATGTGGCAACAAGTGGCAAGGTCGGCGGCAAAAACGGCAAGGATGTGAGCGGTTCCGGCCACACCCAGGATGCCGCGCGTACGGCTGCGGTGAGGTGTGGTTGCCATGGTTGCCTCGCTATCTGATTGTTCAGGTGCGAACGAAGTTGGGTGGGGCTGTGTGGATAGAACTAAAATACTATGAATGAGGCAGTATGTCAAGCGGATGAGGGTGCGGCCTGAGAGCTAAATGAGAGCTCAGGCTGGACGGGCGACTGGCATGCGCCGGGGGATATTCAGTACAATGCATTGTCGAGCTTGTTCAAACGGACGGAATTGCCGGTGATCGGGATGAGTTTGCGATGTTGCCACGGCAAAGACGAGTTTCTGGCACGAGTCTTGTAGGTGGCAACCCCTGTAGATCACGCACGAGCTTGCGCGGGCGTGATTGGGGCGCGTCCGGTGCGCGCCGCACACGGTAATCTCGAACCGGGTTGTGGACCGCTTACGTCTGGCCCGCCGTCGCGTAGGGGCGGTGGCCTCGCGTGGCTCACCCGTCGGCCTTCGCCGGCGGCGCACAGGAGGATCGCAGTATGGCAATCGATCGCAAGGGACGAGGTCGCGGCTTCGCTTCGATGGACCCGCGAAAGCAGAAGGAGATCGCGAGCAAGGGCGGCCGCGCGGCGCACGAGCAGGGCACCGCGCATGAGTGGTCCAGCGAGGAGGCCCGCCAGGCGGGGCGCAAGGGTGGGGCGGCGAGCCGCCAGCGCATCAGCGCCGACTAGTCTCACGAGATCGCTGGAATCCAGCCAGTACGCTATCACGGGTGCCCAGGGCGTGAGGCCCGACGCACCCGTTTTTCGCGCGTGGCGTTCGCTGGAAGTGATGGGCTGTTCGGGGAGCGGTAGGATGCCACGTCCCTATCCGCGAGGCGGGCTCGCGGGCAGAGCGGAGGCCAGCCGGGAATCCGCTGGCTCGCGGCGGTCGGTGTGGGCCGGCAGCGGGTCGGATGGCAGGCTGACGATGCGCGCGACGCCGCCGACAATGACGGCGACCACCTGGCGTGCCCAGTCGTCAGCCGAGCGCGCGCGGTCGCCGCGGCTCCATTGAATGCCCGCGCCGAAGATGGCCCAGCTCATCACCGACGCGGCTGTCTCGCGTGTCACCAGGGACGAATCCATCGCTGGCGGGCCAGGCAGGGGCGCGGGCGCGAGCCAGCCGAGGAGAAATGTGTCGAGTTCCTGCTGCACTTTTGCCTCGATGCGCGGGTCCAGGTCTCGGCCTGGGGGAGCGCAATGGCCGTGAAACTGGCCCAGGAACGCGCAGACGGTGACGACGAGCAGGTGGAGATTGGCCCGCGTGAAGGGCGCACCGTCCGTCAGGCGGCGGCGCAGCGCCTGATGGAACAGATCAGCGACGAGGTAATCCATCAGCGCGTACTTGTCCTCGAAGTGGGCATAGAAGGTCGCCCGGTTGAGCGCCGCGCGCTCGGCGATGTCCCGCACGCTGATGGCATGGAAGCTCTTCTCCGCCAGCAGCTCCATGAAGGCGTCTTGCAGTAGCTTGCGCGTGCGCTTGACACGCGGGTCCGCCTCATTCATAGCGGTGGTCTCCCTCCAGTTTCCCGACACATTGCGCCCGCGGTCGGTTAGGCGACGGAAAGCGCGATCCGCGGATTGCGCCACCCGTACTATGACACTAGTATTGTAAACGACAGATGTCAGTTAGACAACGTCTGTAGGCGACGATCGCGCTGGAAGCCATGCAGCGACGCCCGGCTGATCCAGCACGTCGCTCCGCCCTGTTGTCTATGCGACAGATCGGCGTGCTTGTTGGTTGATAGCAGGCGCGAATGGCGCGTACAGTGTCTCCTTGTACGTCCCTCCGCCAGGCGCCGGCGGGAGGCAGGGGCAGATGGTCAAGCAGCGCGCGACGTTCTGGGAGAGCGGTCGCGCACCACACGGAGGAGTCCGCACATGAGCTGGGTGTTTGATCCCTACCACACGCAAGTCGAGTTCGCCGCCAAGCACTTTGGGATGATGACGGTGCGCGGCCATTTCGCCGATATCAAGGCCACCGGCACCATCGATCCCGATCACCCGGAGGCCTCGTCGGTGGACGTGACCATCCAGGTGGCAAGCATCCGCACCCATAACGAGGTGCGCGACAACGATCTGCGCTCGTCGAACTTTCTGGAGGCGGAGAAGTACCCGACGATCACGTTCAAGAGCACGAAGATCGCGCCGACCGGGCAGGATCGCTATACGATGACCGGCGATCTGACGATCAAGGGCACCACACGGCCGGTGACGCTGAACGTCGTGCGCTACGGCGAAATAAGCGATCCGCGCATGGGCCACCGCATCGCCTATAGCGCCGAGGGCAAGTTCAACCGCAAGGATTTCGGCATGACGATCATCCCGATGATGGACGGCAGGTTTGTCGTCAGCGACGAAGTGCAGATCATGATCGAGGGCGAGTTCGTCGAGAAGCCGGATCAAGAGCAGAAGCAGGAGCAGGGACAGGTCGCCGGGAAGACGGGCGCCTGATCGGACGCGGGCGGCGGTGCGCCGGATGCTCTCGGTGATGAACGGCCGGAGAACGGGCGAGGCAGGAACGAATGCCTCTCCGATCCCGGCCGTGCCGCTTTGCGCGATCGCATGCGCTGGGCTAACGATCCGCCTCGGCAGGCGCGTGCGCATTCAACGCGGCCAGCAGGGCGGCCTTGCGCGCGGGCGGTGTGAAGGAAGCGCGAAGGGCGTTGGCAGTGATGGCGAACAGTTGGGCGGGAGGGAAGCCGAGGGCGTTCGCGGCGGCGTACTCGTGGCCGATGGTGGCGCCAAGCTGGACGGGATTGTCGGTGCAGAGGGCGATGGGGATGCCGTGCGCGAGGAAGCGGCGGATGGGGTGCGCCTCGTAGGTGGGAACGGCGCCGAGGACGACGTTGCAGGTGAGGCAACACTCGACGGTGATGCCGCGCGCGGCGAGCAGGTCCAGCAGGCGCGGGTCGCTGGCGGCATAGACGGCGTGGCCGAGGCGGGTGAGGCCGGGCAGGCGGGCGGCAGCGGCGATATTGGCGGCGGAGAATTCGCCGGCATGGGCGGTGATGCCCAGCCCGGCGTCGGCGGCGCGCGTAGCAATCCGCGCGGCGGCATCCCACTCGGCTTCGGTGTCGTACGGCTGGTAGAGCAGGTCGATCCCGGCCAGGCCATCACGTGCCGCTTGCAGACAGGCGGTGACGATGCGCTCCAGCCGCTCCGGTTCGTCCCACAGCAGCAACGTGTAGGTCGCCTCGGCGCGCAGGGCTGGGTGGCGCGCGCGCACACGCCGCTCGGCCTCGCGGAAGAGCGCCATGAAGTCGGGATGCTCCAGAGCGGTCGCGCCACCGAAGCGCGGCTCGACGTAGACGGCGCCAGCGGCGGCGGCTTCTTCCAGCAGATCTTCGAGGCGGGCGATGACGTTGGCAGGGTCGGCGTCGGCCTCTGGCGGCGCGGGGAAGACGCGCGAGAGGCGGGCGAGGCGCGGCATGCCGGGCGGCGTCTCGCGCATGAGGCTTTCCGCCCAGCCGCGCCAGTCATAGGCTGGCCGGCCCTCGCGGCGCGCGAGCACGCGGTCGAGGCGCGGCGACCACTCCTGGTGGAGGTGGAGGTCGGCCTTGGGGAGCGCGGTGATCGCTGGATCGGACGGGATGGCGGCGAGTGGGTCGAGCGGTGTGGGATGGTGCATGCTGGTATTGTACGGCGGGACGGCGACAGGGGCATGCCCGCCGCGTTGAAGCCGCCATCTGACACAGCCACACGGCTGCCGACGAGACTCCCCGGCATTCATGCCGGGGATAATCTCAGTTATGGACGCTGCACAGCCACGAGGTGTTATTGCGCTGTACGCCGGTCGCGTAGCGGCGACGGCGCGGCGCTCGTCACGGAGGATGTGGCGGCGCGGCGCGGGGTGGTGAGCGCGGCCAGCAGGTCGCGGTAGCGCTGGGCCATGCGCTCCCAGCGGTAGGCGGCGTAGTCTTGCGCGGCGCTCGCGACCATTCGGTCGCGCTTTTCGGGATGGCGGTAGAGGTCCACGACGACGGCGGCGAATTGCTCGGGATGCTCCGGCTCGCAGAGCGCGATGGACTCCGCGCGGAACATGGAGCGGATGCCGACGGTGTTGGACGCGAGTATGGGCCGGCCCATCCAGGCCAGCTCGTACGCTTTGGTCGGCAGTACCAGCTCCTCGAAGCCGTCCACACGATACGGGATGATGCCCACGTCGCCATGCACGACGAAATCCACGATCTCTTCGGCGGGACAGGGCGGGCGCAGTGTCACGCGGTCGCGCACACCCAGCTCCTCCGCCAGCCGCAGCAGCGCCGGGATGTGCTCGCCGCGGCCCATCAGGTCCAGCCGCAGGTTCGGCACGTCGGGCAGCGCCAGCGCCAGCGCGCGGATGGCTGTGTCTAGGCCGTTGCGCGGGGCGATGGTGCCCCAGTACATGAGGATAAAGGGTCGCGTGGGGTCGCTGGCCGCGTTGGGCGCCGCGGAGCGCCGCGCCTCTGGGAAGATCTTGGGGTCGGCGCTGTTGAGCAGGATGGAGAGCTTTTGCGGCCGGATGCCGCGTTGCAAGAGCAGCTTCTCGAACGGCCAGCCGACGGTGACGACGTGATCCACGAAGGCCGCCGAGACACGCTCCTGCGCGGCGGCCAGCCGGCGCAAGACGGCGCGGGCGCGGCGGCCCCGCGCCTTCGCGGCCATCAATTCGGGGCTGGTGTCCTGCACGTCCAGGATCACCTTGGCGCCGGACAGCTTCGGCACGAGGGCGGCGAAGACCAGGAAGTCCGGCATGTTGTGGACGTGGATCACGTCGTAAGGCTGCTGGCGGTGCAGCCGTGCCACTTTGACGCCAGCCAGCGCCAGGAAACGCAGCCAGCTCGACACGGTCAAGGGCAGCGAGCGGCCGAAGCCGCGCCCGACCGGCAGCCGGAAGGCGCGGACGCCGTTGCAGATCTCATAGGGCGGTTCGCCTTCCTGCTGGAGACAGATGACGTCCACCTCGCTGCCGCCGTCGGCCGCGGCTTCGGCCAGCCGGCGCACGCGCACGTCGAAGGGGTAGAAGTCATAGGTGATCATGGCGACGCGAGCGGGCATGTGGGGAACCTCCATAGATAGGCGCCGCGGCATGAATGCCGGGGTAATCCCTGATCGGACGCGGCGGAGAGTCCTCACCCCCCGACCCCCTCTCCGTGCGCGGCGAGGGGGAGCCACATCCCGTTTAGGCGACGCGGGTGGTGCGCACCCAGGCGCCGGAGCGGCTGTGCTTGCGGCGCAGGGCGAGCAGCACCCACAGCTTCCAGGCGATGAAGCGCGGGGCGTGCAGCAGTGCGCGGTAGGCGGCGGGCGGGGGGCGCAGCAGGTACAGCGCGGAGCCGACGTAGCAGGCCACGCCCAAAGAGAGCAGCGCGCCACCGACGAAGGCGAGCGGCGATTGCAGCAGGGCGCCGGCGACGGCGCAGGCGAGCACGGCCGCCAGCAGCGGCGAGAGCGGCGGCGCGATCAGCTCCAAGAGCGCGTCGAAGCGCACCGGATCGCGCCCGCGCAGCGCGCCCGCGAGCAGCGCCCAGGCGGCGCCCGCACGGCGCTGCTCCGGCGCCTGGGACTCCCAGCGCACGTCTTGCGTGCGCATCTGCGCGAAGGTGGCCGGCATCTCGGAGCGCACTACGGCTTCGGGGACGTAACACACGCGCTCGCCCGCCGTCACCAGCGACAGATAGTATTGATAGTCTTCGGTGGCGCCATGAGCCTGCCAGGGATGCGCCCGCAGCAGGTCGCGCGTCAGGCACATGCCGTTGCCGGTCAGCGTGGCGGATGCGCCCAGGCCGTTGCGCCCCAGCGGCCGCACGTGGTTCATCAGTGTCAGCGCGAGCCAGCGCAGCACCGTGCTGGGTGTGTCGAGAGTGTTCAGTACGGTGTTCTGGCCTTGCAGCGCGCGCGCGCCGCGCAGGATGGCCGCCGCCAGGTGATCGAGGTAGCGCGCGTCCACCACCGCGTCCGCATCCACAATGACGTAGGCGTCGTAGACGCTCCCTGCCGTCTCCAACTGGCTGAAAAGGTCTTGCAGCGCGTAGCCCTTGCCGCGCCGCGCGGTGTCGTGGCGCTCGTAGACGTGGGCCCAGCCGGTGGCGCGGACGATCGCGGCGGTGCGGTCGGAGCAGTTGTCCGCGACGACGTAGACGGCGTGGCGCGCGTGCGGGTAGGTGAGCCGGGCGAGGCTGTCTAAGAGGCGGCCGATCAATAGCTCCTCGTCGTGCGCCGGCACCAGCACGGCGATGCGCGGTAGGCACACGGGATCGGCAGCGGCGAGCGGATCAGCGGCGGCGGGCGGCATGCGGGCGCGGCGGCGGGCCGCCCGCAGCGCCGAGAGTGTGACGACGACGAGATAGGCTACTGGCACGGCCAGCGCGATCTCAACGGCGAGTAGCAGCCAGCGGAGCGCCTGCGTGAGCGCCATCGGTCACTTCCTTTCTCGTGTCCAGACTGTAGAGACTATCTAGTGTGTCGAGCGCGCGCAGCAGCGTCGCGCCGCAGCGTTCCCAGGTGTAGCGATCCTCCACCAGCGCGCGCCCCGCCGCGCCCAGCGCCGCGCGCCGGTCCGCGTCGCCGAGCAGCGTGATCACGGCGTCCGCGAAGGTGGCGGAATCATCGGCGACGAGCAGGTGCCGCCCGTCCTCTACGGCCAGCCCCTCGCAGCCGACGCTGGTTGTAACCACCGCGCGGCCCATGGCGAAGGCTTCGAGGATTTTGAGGCGGGTGCCACCGCCGACGAGCAGCGGCGCGATGGCGACCGCGGCGGACGCCAGATAGGGTTGCACCGCCGGCACCGCGCCTGTGACCGTGACTCCTGGCAGCTCGCCCAGCCGCAGCACCTCCGGCGGCGGGTAGCTGCCGACGATCCGCCAGGTCGCGCCCGGCACGGCGGCGCGGATGCGCGGCCAGCAGTGCGCGGCGAAGGTCAATACCGCCTGTACGTTGGGGTAGTAGCCGAGCGTGCCGGTGAAGACAACGCGGCCGGGCGCCTCTTCCTCTGTCGCCTCCGGCCCGGCGCACCGCGCGCCGAACACGGTGGTGTCCACGCCGTTCGGCACGACGCGGACGGGACGCCCCGGCAGCAGCGCGCGCAGCGTGTCCGCGTCGCGGTCGCTCGTCGCCAGGATCAGGTCGGCGCGGGCGCAGCGGGCGAGCTCGCCCGCGCGCAGGTTGAGGTATTCGAGGCGATTGTAGAGCCGGCGTAGCTGCCCCACGTCGCTCTGGGAGGTGCGCCGCAGCACCTCGTGCTCGACGTTGTGCTCATCCACGATGCGCAGCACGCCGGGTGGGAGATCGTGGCCCGCTACCACGGCGCTCTCGAACAGCACGGCGTCGAAGCGGCCCTTGCGCACGACCTGGGCGAAGGCGGTGCGCACGTAGCGCGGCGCGTAGGTCGTCAGCTCGTACGAGCGGCCGCGTAGCAGCGCGCCGATCTGGCGCACGCGCTTGTTGCGGCCGGCGGGCAGCACGCAGGTGAAGATGTCGCGCGCGGCGGTGCGCAGCAGCGCAACATCGTCGGGATCGGGCAGGCGATCCACCGTGGCGAAGAGCGAGACCTCGTGCATGCGCGCCAGCGCATTGAGCAGGTGATAGTTGCGCGTGCCGGCGCCCCAGCGTGGCAGCGGCAGGTTGTGCGTGACGACGAGCAGTTTCATAGGGCGGGCAACTCCTTCTCAGCGTCTTTCTCGGCGTCTTTCTCGGCGTCTTCCCGGTCGGCACGGTCGAGCTTGGGGAGATTGAGCAGCAGCCCGCAGAGCAGACCGAGATAGATCACATTGCGGTAGAAGAAGAGTTGATAGTCGGCGTAGGCGAGGATGACCTCCATGAAAGTGACGGCGACGACGTAGACGGCGACGAGCTGCAAATAGGGGTCACGCAGGCGGCGCGCGATCTGGCAGCCGCGCACAATGATGCCGCCGAAGATGTACCAGAGCGCCAGGAAGCCGACGAGGCCGAGGCGCATCCAGACCCAGTAGATGGTGTTGTGCGGCACGAACAAGTAGTACGGGTCTAGGTCCAGGATATTGGGCAGCAGCACCGGCTGCAGGAAGGGCTTGCCGAAGCCGTAGCCGATGATGGGGCTTTGCTTGATGGTGAATTTGAGGTCGGCGTTCTCGATCTGGCGGTACAGGTTGGAGCTGTAGTCGCGCGCGTCCGAGGTGTCGGGGTGGATGGTGGAGATGACGGCGCGCGCCGGCTGCGCGAAGGCGCCGCCCGAATGCGAGAAGGCCGCGACGTAGGCCGTCCCCAACAGCAGGCAGATTACCAGCCCAGTCACCAGCCCGGCGCGCCGGCCCGGGCGGATGGCGATCAGCAGCACCCAGGCGACGAGGATCGCCACCAGCAACGCGACGTAGTCGGCGCGGCGGTTGTTCGCCACCAGTGAGATGCCGGTGAAGGGCACGAGCGCCAGCGCCGCGATGAGCTGGCCGCGCTGGCGGTGGTGCAGCGCGAAGAGGAAGATCAGCAGCAGCAGCGCCACCCAGAAGAACGACTCCTCGTGGGACATGATCTCGTTGTAGCCGGCGAGATCGCCATGCAGCACGACGAAGGTGATGTAGGTGCCTTGCAGGGCTTTGACGCCCGCGCCCAGGATGACGATCCAGATGAAGGCGGAGACGTGTTCGCGGCGTGTCACGGTGTTGTAGGCAAGCAGGTAGCCCACGAAGAGATACCAGAACGGTCGAATCTCCAGCACGATGATCTTGAAGTCGCCGCCGCTCGTGATGCCATGCACGACGCCGATCAGCACGGCGGCGAGGAAGAGCAGCAGCGGCGCCAGCAGCTCGCCGCCGCGCAGCGCGCGCTGCCAGCGCACGAAGCGCTGGCTGGCGAACATGAAGAGGATGAAGAGGAAGAGGAAGCCGATTGGCCGCTCCGGCAGGCCGGCGATGCGCTCCGGCCAGTAGAAGATGTTGAGCCGGTCGGTGCCGTCGGGGATGGTGAGCGGGTTCTCCTCGACGAGTACGACGCAGGCCAGCACAAGGAACAGGCCGATCTCCGGCTTGCGCACCACCGCCAGTGCCGCAGCGAGCGAAACGGCGACGCCGATCACCAGCCCGAAGCCGTTCGTCGTACCCAGCCACATCAGCGGCGGCACCGCCAGCACCATCGTGATGCAGATCGCGGCGAAGAGCAGCCAGTCGCCACGCCGCCGCCGCGCGAGCAGCGAGCGCGGGGACTCGGCTTCGATTAGGGTATCGGGCGCATCGGGGGGGATGCGCGGGTCGGACAGCAGCACGCTCATGTTCGCCTCAGCTACCAAAGAAGTAGAGATAGAGGGTGGCGGCGCAGGCCGCGCCGATCAGCGCCATGCGTGTGCGCGGGCCGAAGCGCCGCGAGACGAGGCCGATGCAGAGGAACGCCACCAGCAATCCGATCAGCCCAACCATGCCACACCCCCTGCTCTTGCCCTCACTCGCCTACCCTCACGCATACTGCCGCACGGGCCGGCGATTGATGCGGTTTGACGATGTACGACGGATACGCTGCCCGCACAGGCCAGCCAGCCGGCGGTTGCAACCGCGCCTGGGGGCCGGTGGCCGCTCCAGTCCGCCGTCGCGGACTGGAGCGAGGCGGCGATGGGTCCGTATGTAT
>JAICVS010000117.1 GCA_025935195.1 Ktedonobacterales bacterium | reverse complement strand
CCAGCTCAAACCAGGGGTGACGCGCGAGCAGCGAGACGAAGCGCTGGCCGACCAGACCAGTCGCGCCGAGCACGGCGACGGGGATGCGCCGGCGCGGGCCGGGCGCGGCAGCGGTGGCGGATGCGTGGTGCTCCATCTCGGTCTCCTCTCGCGGTTCACGTACCTGGCTCGTCGGCTGGTTCAGCGCGCGGCCGGGCGGGATGCGCGGCGGCGGGCGGGCGCGGCCTCGTGGCCCGTTTCGCGTCGCGCCTCGATCAGCGCGGCGTGCAGCAGGCGTTGGGCCGTGTGCGCGGACGCGGAGCGGACGACGGCGCGGAGCTGGTGCGCGGTGAGCGCCAGCCGTAGCGGCGCGGGATCGTGCGCCAGCAGCGCGCGCGCCCCCGCGGCGAGCAGCGCCGCGCGCGACTGTTGCGTCTCCGGTTCGTCGCGGCCGATCAGCGTCGCCGTCACCTCGACCGCATCCTCTGGAATCGCATTGCCTGTCTCGTCGCGCTCGTCGCCCGCCGGCAGCGGACGCGCCGCCACCACCCAATAGAGTGATTCGCCGTCGCTCGCCGCCGTCGCGGCCGGCGGCTCCGGCAGCACCTCGGTCCCCGGCGCGTCCGGCGCCAGCGAGCTGCGTAGGTGCAACGGGATACGCCAGTTGTCGAGCGGCTCGACGGTGTGCGGATGCAGCACGCGCGCGCCGAGCAGGGCCACCGCGCCCGCCTCCGCGTACGTCACCGCCGGCAGCAGCTCCGCCTCCGGCACGACGCGCGGGTCGGCACTGTAGATGCCGGCCACGTCACTGTAGATATACAACGCGTCGGCCCCCAGCGCGGCACTCACCACCGCCGCCGAATGATCCGACCCGTTGCGCCCCAGCGTCGTGACGCCGCCGGAAGCGTCGCGGGCGATGTAGCCCGGCAGCACCGGGACGCCGCCGCGCAGCAGCAGCGAGGCCAGCCGGGGCGCCAGCCAGGCGCGCGTCGCCAGCGTCGAGGGGCGCGGCCGATAGCCCGACGGCTCCAGCGGATCGAGCAGCATGCCGTCGAGCAGCACCGGCTCCTCCGGGAAGCTTTCCGCCGCGACGGCCGCGCGCACCAGCGCGCGCGCGAAAAGGTCCACGATCAGCCGCTCGCCCCAGCCGGAGAAGCGTGCCATCGCCACCTCCAGCAGCGCCGCTGAGAGCTGGCCGCTCGTGCCGGATGCCACTGCCTCGGCCTCACGCAGGCAGCCCTGCCACTGCCGCTCGAACCGCTCCGTGACGGTGCCGGCGATGGCAAGGTAGGCTGCGCGGTGACGCCGCTCGACCGCCGCCAGCTCGTCGCGCCAGGCGGGATCGCCGGCGAGGGCGCCGCGCGACGCGCGCAGCAGCGCATCGGTGACGCCGGCCATCGCCGAGACGACGACCGTGACCGGCGCCTGCTCGCGGTGGCGCGCGGCGATACGCGCGGCCCGCATCAGCCGCTCGGCATCGGCGAGCGAGCTGCCGCCGAACTTCACCACCCGCATGGCGCTCCCTCCTGACGATACCTTCAATGCGATTCGCAGAGGGCGTCGGGAGATCACAGCCTGCGAGCCTGCGATCTCCCGTTCCCTCTGCGTTCTCCGCGTCCTCCGCGGTGAAATTACAGAAATCGGCCAGAAAGCCCCGGGTTTCAATCGGGGGATGAATGGCCCTTGAACTCCCCACGCCATGATGCTATACTGGTTGCCAGACTTCGGTCTTCGCCCTGGGGCATCATGGCGTGGGGCTACGACCCCTAGAAGCTCCCGGCTTCAGCCGGGGGAGATGTCACCGTCTCTACAACCGCGCCGACGTGCGGAGCGCCTGGTCGAGGTCGCGCAGCAGATCGTCCGCCGTCTCCAGACCGACGGAGAGGCGCACGAAGTCCGGTGTCACGCCGGTGGCGATCTGCTCCTCCTCGCTGAGCTGCGAGTGGGTGGTGCTGGCGGGGTGGATCACCAGCGACTTGGCATCGCCGACATTGGCGAGCAGCGAGAAGAGCTTGAGCTCGTTGACGAAGCGCCGCCCCGCCTCCAGGCCGCCCTTGATGCCGAAGCCGACGATGGCGCCGTACAGCCCGCGCTCGTGATAGCGCGCCGCGATCTCGTGCGTTGGATGGCTCGCCAGGCCAGGATAGAGCACCCACGAGACGGCGGGATGGCCCTCCAAAAAGCGCGCCACCTTCAGCGCGTTCTCGCTGTGCCGCTCCATGCGCAGCGGCAGCGTCTCCAGCCCTTGCAAGAAGAGCCAGGAGTTGAGCGGGCTGATGGCGGGGCCGAGATCGCGCAGCAACTGGACGCGCGCCTTGATGATGTAGGCGAGCGGGCCGAACGTCTCGACGTAGCGCACGCCGTGGTACGACGGGTCCGGCTCGACCAGGCCGGGGAACTTGCCGCTGCCCGCCCAGTCGAAATCGCCGCCGGAGACGATCACGCCGCCGATGCTGGTGCCATGTCCGCCGATGAACTTCGTCGCGGAATGCACGACTACGTCGGCACCGTGCTTGAGCGGATTGACGAGATACGGGCTGGGGAACGTGTTGTCGAGCACGAGCGGGACGCCGGCCGCGTGCGCCACGTCGGCCACGGCGCGGATGTCGAGCGTGTCCAGGCTGGGGTTGCCGACCGTCTCGGCGTAGATGGCGCGCGTGCGCGGGGTGATCGCGCGGCGGAAGCTCTCCGGGTCGCGCCCGTCCACGAAGTGGGTGGTGATGCCCAGGCGCGGCAACGTCTGCGAGAAGAGGTTGTAGGTGCCGCCGTAGAGCTGCGTGCCGGTGACGATCTCATCGCCCGCGCTGGCGAGGTTGACGAGCGCGAGGAATTCCGCCGCCTGGCCGGAGGCCGCCGCCAGCGCGCCCACGCCGCCCTCCAGCGCCGCAACACGCCGCTCGAAGACATCCTGCGTCGGGTTCATGATGCGCGTGTAGATGTTGCCGAACTTGCGCAGGGCGAAGAGGTCCGCCGCGTCGGCGTCGTCCTCGAAGACGTACGAGGTGGTCTGGTAGATCGGCACGGCGCGGGCGCGTGTCGCCGGGTCCGGGCTTTCCTGCCCGGCATGCAGCGCCAGCGTCTCGAAGCCGAGCGCGGGGCCGCCCGCCTCGCCCGCCACATCGTTGCCATTCGCGCCATTCGCCCCCGCCTCCGTGATCGCCGTCTCCTGAACGGCATCCTGAATGGCATCCGGCGCCGCTACGAACTCGATGTCAGCCACCGCTGTGTCTCCCTTCGCTTGCTTGTTGGCGAAAAAACGCCGCAGTCCCATGAGAACGCTCCTCAGATTACGCTCGGTTGTATCGTCCTGGGGTTAGAGTTGATGCTATTCATGCGGCGGCCCGCGCGAGTCGCCCGGCGAGGCGAGGAACGGCCGCAGCAGCGCGTCCATCGCGTCCCAATCTTTGAGGAAGGCGTCGTGGCCGTTGGGCGAGGACAGTTCGACGTAGCGCGCGCGCCCGCCAGACTCGTTGATCGCCTCCGCCAGCGCGCGTACCTGCGCGGCGGGATAGAGCCAATCGCTGCTCATGCCCACCGCCAGCATCTCGGCGCGGATGCGCCCCAGCGCCGCGCGGTCGGAGCCGTGGCCAGCCGCCACGTCGTAGCGGTCCATCGCACTCGTCAAATACAGGTAGCTGTTGGCGTCGAAGCGGTCCACCAGCTTGTCGGCCTGGTGCTGCAAGTACGTCTCCACGTCCAGCCGCGGACCGAAGCGCGGCCAGCCGCTCGCGCGCGCCGCCGGCCGCCGGCCGAAGCGCGCCTCCAGCCCCTCGGCGCTGGTGTACGTCAGCATCGCCAGCATGCGCGCGATGCCCAGCCCCACGCGCGGCCCCGCGCCGGGCGCGTAGCTCCCGCCCTGCCACGCCGGATCGGCCATGATCGCCTGGCGCGCGATGTCGTCAATCGCCAGCGCCTGCGCCGCGAGCCGCTGCGCCGCGCCGATCACAATCGCCTTCTCCACCGCCTCTGGGTAGGCGACCGCCCATTCGAGCGCCTGCAAGCCGCCGACCGAGCCGCCGGCCACCACCGCCAGGCGCGCGATGCCCAGCGCCAGCAGCAGCGCGCGCTGCGCCCGCACCATGTCAGCGACCGTGACGTGCGGGAAGCGCAGCCGATAGGGCTCGCCGTCGCCGGGATGCGGGCTGGCCGGGCCGGTGGTGCCGTAGCAGCTTCCCGGCACGTTGGCGCAGATGACGTAGTAGCGGTCGGTGTCGAAGGCACGTCCGGGGCCGATCAGCGGGTTCCACCAGCCGGAGCGGGGATCGTCGGGCCGGGCGTCGTCGCGGGCGTGAGCGCTGCCAGTGAGCGCGTGGCAGACCAGCGCGACGTTGTCGCGCGCGGGCGCGAGCCGCCCCCACGTCTCGTAGGCGATGGTGAGGGGCGCGAGCGTCGCGCCGTCCTCCAGCTCCAGCCGGTCGAGCGTGAGGCCGCGCGGGCCAGACGCGCCCGCATCGCCCATATTCACGCCGCCCGGCGTTACCTCTCGCCGCACCACTATGTCGAGCTCCCACACCTGCCATCACCAGCGCGCCGCCATAATCGCCATAGCGACACACAACGGGCCCCTCACCAGCCAGGGGCGAGGAGCCTTCGCGGTACCACCCTGATTCGCCGTTCTGCTGTCTCTCGTTGCCTCGCCGTATCTCCCGTGCCTACCCGTCGCGATCCGTTCGCCGCACGACGCCAACAAAAACGCCCTCGACTCGCGAGCGGGCGAGCGAAGGGCGGAATGCGGGCGGCGACAGCTGTGCCGTGCAGTCCCCCCTCATCTCGCGACCAGAATGTCGCCGGAATTTGCACCCTGCCCGCGGCGTTGCGGGTGGGTTGCCAGGCTTCGTCGGGCCGATTCCCTCTGCCAGTCTTGATGAGAGTGGGCGTCGTTATGCGGTTGTTGACAAAGATAATAGCGAATGTCGAGATTGCTTGTCAAGGGCAATCCGCGCTGGCGCACGGCCGCGAAACGTGATAGCCTACCGGCGACGGATCGTCGCCCGTGCGGGCGGCACAGTGCGGCTGGCCGTGGAGATCGGCCATCGGCGCGGGGTTCTGTCGCATGTGATGCGAGGAAGCTTCGGGGGAGGCATGCGGATGGGCGCAAGTCCGGTGGATTCACAGCATGGGACGCGGCCGTCGCCGCCGCGGGCGGTGGATTTGCGCCGCCAGCGCACACCCGACGTCGAGATCCTCGCCTGTTCGACGTATGATCTGCTGCTCAGCCTGCACGTCGCCCTCGCCTCCCCAAATTACGAGTACGCCGACTTCGACATCGGGCCGGATTGGATCGAGCATGCGCGCGCGCGTCTGGCCGCCGCGGACCCCGCCGCGTCCGCCCTGCTGCGCCGCTACTTCGGCAGCTCCCAATCCGGCTCGCTGCACGCGACGCTGATCTCACTCGTCTGGGAATGCCCGCCCCCGCGCGACGCGGAGCAATTCATCACCTGGCTCGGCGAGCTGCCGATCGAGCAATTCCTGCGCGTGCTGCTCGATCAGGAGGAGCTCGGCGACGACTGGCCCACTCTGCTGGATGCTGTCCTGGCCGAGGCCGCGCCAGACGATCGCGAGCGCCACCCGGCGGCGGGGCAACTGCTGGCGCGTTTCGCCGACGATGTGCGCCCGACGGTTGCCGGCGTCCTGCGCGACCCGCTGGCGGCGCGCGCGGAGCTGCTGGCCGCTCTCCATGTCTGGAACGCGGCGGTATTCACATCCGAGCGCGAGCGGCTCATCCCGCTGCTGCGGCGCGAGGTGGCGGTGCTGGAGCGCCAGCGCGCTGAAATGGCGCCGGACCGTTTCGTCAAGCTGGCGATGCGCGGCGTCGAGTGGCAGCGTCCCGCTGGCTTGCGCCGCATCATCTTCGCGCCAAGCTACTTCTGCCGTCCCGCCGTCTTCTACCACTTCTGGCGCGGCACGCTCACCTTCTGTGTGCCGGTTGAGGCCGAGGTGATCGAGGAGGCGGCCGGTGCGCGGGCGGCGGACCCGCGCGCGCCCAGTGAAGAGGTGTTGCATTTCTTCGAGGCGTTGGGCGAAGAGACGCGCCTGCGCATTCTGCGCCTGCTCGCGGAGCGCGAGATGTATCTGACCGAGATCTCCGAGCGTCTAGGGCTCACCAAGGCCACCACCAAGCATCACATGGTGAAGCTGCGCGCCGCCGGCCTCGTCACGCTCTACGACCGCGACCGCATGACCTACTACGCGCTCCGCCCCGACATCGCGCGGCATGCGGCCCAACTGCTCGAAGGCTACCTGGGGCGTCCGTCCCCGGCCTAGCCCGCCACGCTCGCATCCGCCCCACCTCGCGCCTTCCCTGGTATATTCTTCTTACGGCGGGCGCTGCCGCGCGTCCGCGGGACTGGACACCAGGCCGCTGTGTGTCCCGGTTGGCGCCGGTTAGCGCTATGAAGAAGCCAGTAGACGCACGGGGTATCCTGTGCATGACGCATGCGCGGCCGGAGCTGCCCTGAGCCGTCCTTGCCCGGTCGTCCGCCGGGTGTCCACTGGAAAACCGGGCGCTGGCGCCCGACGTGGGGGTGAGAGACGATGACGACGAAGCCGACGCCGGCCGAGCGGGCCGCTATGGCGTCCGATAACGAGACCCAGCGCATTGACGACTCAGCGGCTGATCAGCCAGCGGACGAAGCGACCACCGCGACCACACTGGACGGTGAGCCGGAGCCGGCCGAGCCGTTCGCCACTCAGCCTTTGCCAGCCGCGCCGCCGGAGGATGACCCATCGCTCGCCGCGACACAGATTCACGATGCCGTACGCCCGCCGGATGCAGCGCCGAGCGCGGCCGAGATTGCCAACACCGCCAACGCCAGTGAGACCGCCGGCGTTGCGCCTGCCGCGAGCGCGGCAGACGAGGCGGACGCCGCGGGCGCGATAGTCGACAGCGACGATGCGGACGATACGGACGGCGTAGACGACAGGGACGACGCCACGGTGCCGCGCCCGGCGATCCTGGAAGACGTGGCGCAGCACACACCGCGCAAGCCAACGCTGGCCGCCGCCTTCACGCGCCAGACCGCCACCGGCGCCAGCAACTCTCCCGGCAATCCGCCAAGCAACCAGCCTGGAGGCGAGGCCCGCCGCGTCACCACCCCGCTGCCCGAAAACAGCGCGGCCAGGGATGAGAACCAGAGCCAGATAACAGACGAGATCGCGGACGAGATTGAAGACGAGGTGGATGAATGGTCGCTCGCCGACCAGCCCACCGTCTATCTGCCGCCGCGTGTCGCGCGCCGGCCCCGTCCCGCGCCCACCTCCGCACCCGCGCGCGGCCACACGCCGCCCACCACACGTGGCCAGATACCGCCGTCCGCCCGCCCGCTCGGTCCCACTGCCCGGCCACAGACGCCGCGCCAGGGCGTACGCACCGCCGCTCCCCGGCGCGATGCCTCACCTCCCGCCGCCGCGCGCGACCCGCGCTCCACTCCGCCGCTCAGCCGGCCGAACGCGCCGTCCGCCGGCCTGCCGCGCGCCGCCCAGCCGAACGCGCGCCTAGAACGCTTCCAGCAATTGCGCCAGCAGCGCGTGGCCCACGCCACCGGCCAGCGCGCCAGCGACGACACCAAACCCGTCGCCGACATCGCCCGCCAGTGGTGGCACGATCTGCGGCCCGGCCTCAACCGCGCACTCAGCTACCAGCGCGAGGCACGCGCCAGCGGCATCCACCCCATTCCCGCGCACGCGCCGGAGACAACCTCGCGGCTGGGGGACGCCTTCGGTCGCCTCGCCGCCTCCGCCCGCGAGATGACCGAGCGCGCCCAGGCCGTCGCTGGGCCGACCTTGAAACGCATCCACGACCGTGCCGAAGAGGCGGCTTCCGCCATCGTCGGCCGCATCGAAGGCTCACCCGCGCGCCAGCAGGCGCCGCTGCTCGGTCCCGGCCGCATCGCCGTCTTCTTTGAGGATGGCGTCAGCATCGGCCAGGCGCAATCCCTGCTGATCGCCAGCCGCGCCCGCCCGATCCGCCTCATCCCACGCAAGCACGGCTTCCTCGCGCTGGTGCCGCCCGGCTTTGAGGCCGAGACCGGCAAGCGACTGAAAGATCACGTCTACGTGCGCGACGTGGCCTACCTCGAATACGACGAGTACGGCCAGCCCGTCGAGCCGCGCTGAGGGCCTAGCCGCGGACGAGCGGACCTGGTGCGGCGCTCGTGGGAAGCGCCCGTCAATACCTCAACGCATGAGGGCACCCGCGAGGGTGAGTACTGATGGGATAAGCTGGATCACGATGCCTGCCGGCCAGAGCCTGATACCGTGGGTGAGTAGGCGCCGAGCTGCGGGAGGTGTGCCGTCCTTCACGGCGGGATAGAGGGTGAAGAGTTCGTCTATGCCGCGATAGAGGATAACGAGAAACGGTACGCCGAACATGAGGGAGACGATGGAGAAGAATAGCGGATCCACTGCGTGCTTGGCTAGGAGGAGGACCAATTCCTCCACAATGACGGTCAGCGACGACAACGGCCACATGAAGAACACTACGAAGACCCTATTATACCAGCGGTAGTCCGGCAAGGGCAAGGCGGCCATGCAGATGATTCCGACGAGGGCCACAGCGACGCCGAAGAGCTGAATGGCAAAGAACTCTACCCTCATGTCGACTGCTCTCGTCGGTACTCGTGCTGTTCAAGACACGTCATCATCGCGGCTCGGCCTCATTGTCCTGGGGAGAGTCCTCACCCTCATCCGCCCCCCCGCCATACGTCGCTAGCAGCTTGTCCACCAATCCGGCAATCTCGTGCCAGATGAAGTGCTGGTATTCCAGCATCGCCGCCTGCCGCTCGTCGTAGGCGCGCGAAGCGGGATCGCGCCGCGCATTCTCCGCGAAGCGCTGCGCCAGCTCGTAGGTGTGCCTCCCGCGCTGCTCCAGGTATCCGCGCAGCTCGCCGAGATCACCCAGCAGCGCCGCCAGCGTCTCCCCGGCGGCATCCGGCCGCGGCTTGCGCCCGCTCCGCCCGCGCCCATTCGCTGATCTCTTCTCAGCCATATCCCGCCTGAATCCTCTCTGTCTACCCTCCTCCGTCGCCCTCTGTGTCCCTCCGTGCCCTCTGCGGTTCAATTCTCTCCTTCACTCCAACGAGCGGCCCGTGATCGGAATTTGCAGCGCGTCGTTGAAGCGGTTGAAGTAGTTGAACAGTCCGATCACCGCCGCCAGCTCGATGATCTGCCCCTCGTCGTAGTGGGCACGTAGCTCGGCCCATACCTCCTCATCCACCCCGCGCGCATCCGTCGTCATGCGCTCGGCGAAGGTCAGCGCCGCCCGCTCGGCCGGCGTGAACATCTCCGCGTGCTGGTCAATGTTGAACATCGCGTCCAGCAGCGCTTCCGAAGCTCCCAGCTGCTTTGCCAAAGCAGTATGTGACGCCTTTCAGTAGGCGCAGTCGTTGATCTGCGAGACGCGCACCGCCAGCATCTCCTTCAGCCGCGTCTCGACCGTCCCCGTGGAGAAGATAGCGCGCATGTGCGCCACCGCCGTCTCGGCGATCTCGGGGCGCAGCGCCATCGTGCGGAACATGTTGGGGATGTTGCCGCGCTCGCGCTGGAAGCTCTCGAACAGCTCCCGCATCTCGGGGCCGACCTCGTCGGGGGTGCGTGGTCGAATACGCGCCATGCTCTGCTCCCTTCCTCAGCTCACTCGTATGGCGGATCGCCGTGGCGGCGGCTCCTCAGCGGCTATTATACTGCGACATAGGGTTCGCGCGACACGCCATCTGACGCGGGCCGCGCATGACGAGCGTGGGCATGACGAGCGCGGGAAGGAGCGCGACCGATGACACTGAGCGAGCAGACGGCAGACCAGCCCGTGCGCTGGGGCATCCTCAGCACGGCCAACATCGGTGTCAAAGCGGTGATCCCCGCCATCGCTGCCTCCAACAACGGCCGGCTCGCCGCCATCGCCAGCCGCGACCTGCCACGCGCCGAGGCGGTGGCCGCGCGTTACCCCGGCATGCGCGCGCACGGCAGCTACGAAGCCCTGCTCGCCGACCCCAACGTGGAAGCCGTCTACATCTCGCTCCCCAACGCGCTGCATGCGGAGTGGACCATCCGCGCCGCCGCCGCCGGCAAGCATGTGCTCTGCGAGAAGCCGCTCGGCGCCACACCCGCTGAGGTCCGCGCGATGAGCGAGGCCCGCCGCACGGCGGGCGTGCTGCTGATGGAAGCCTTCATGTACCGCTTCCACCCGCAGATTCGTTGGGCGCTGGAGCAGATCGCCGCCGGCGCCGTCGGGCCGGTGCGCCTCGTGCGCGGCGCGTTCGCCTTCGACATCCGCTCCTCCCCCGGCAACATCCGCCTCCAGGCCGCTCTGGCCGGCGGATCGCTGATGGATGTCGGCTGCTATCCGCTCAACTTCGCCCGCGCCGTCTATAGCGCTTCTCCGCTCGCTGTCGCCGCGCGCGCCGTCGTGCCGTCCGGCAGCGAGGTCGAGCGCAGCGTGGCCGCCGTGCTGGACTTCGGCGGCGAGCGCCTGGCCGTCATTGATTGCAGCTTCGAGCAGCCGGCGCAGCAGTTCATCGAGGTCGCCGGCGACCGTGGCCGCCTCACCATCCCGCGCCCCTTCACCCCACGCGAGCAGGAGACCATCGTCCGCATCGAGCGCGGCGATGAGGCCGTTGAGCGCCGCTTCGCCTCCACCGACCAGTACCGCCTCCAGGTCGAGCACTTCGCTGCCTGTGTCCGCACCGGCGCCCCACCCTTCCTGCCTCTGGCGGATGCGCGGGCGCAGGCCGAGTCCATCGAAGCGATCTACGCCGCCGCCAGCTACGCCCGCCCCTGGTGAGCATGCCAGCGCTCAGCCAGCATCAGCAGGCGCCCCATGATCTCACCTCTTCAATAAACCCTCCGTATCCTCCGTATCCTCTGTGGTAAATTCCCCGTCACTCCTCCGGCGGTGTGATGCGCCGGTCGAAGCGCCGGTAGATCGCGTGGACGCGCGAGCAAACATGGCCGTTGCGGTCGCGGCACTCACCATCCACGAAGAAGATCTGCCTGCCGCCGCTCAACACCCGCGCCTCAAACGTCAATGGATCGTCATACGCCGGATGCTCGAACGTCACATCCAGCTTCACCGTCACCTGCGGCTTGGTTCCATGCGCCAGCGAGGCCACCGCCGCACCCGTCACGATGTCGAAGACGTACGCCTGCACCGCGCCCGTCACCGCGCGCCCGCCCACACCCGCACCGCGATGGTGCTTGCCCGGCTCGAAGTAGACCGTCGCGTGGCCGTCGCTGCTCTCGGTGATGCGCGCGCCCATCCAGCTCAGCATGTCGAGCTGATTCCAATACTCGAAGAAGGCACGCCGCTCCTCGCCGCCCGTCTCATCTTCTGACGCGCCCGCTCCCGTCTTCGCTCGCGTCTCATTCTCGCTCATATATCGCCCTCCCGCCCGCATCGAATGCCGTCGTGACACCCGCACAGTATATGCGCGGCTGGCGCCCGTATGCTATGCTGTCGGCAATCGCCCATTCGCTGCGCATCAATCGGCCGGTCGCCCAATTCTCCCATGCATTTGCGGCCTGATGGATGAGCGGTTACGATGTCAGCGCCCGGTCCCCGCTGGGAGGCTGTGGCATGCCCGGCCCTCACTCTGGGGCTACTCCGCGTTCTCCGCGGTTGATATCTTCGGTTCAGGGGAGGAAGCTTGGATGGGACGCGATCCGCGAGATTCCAACCGTGAACGCTCTGGCTCCAACCAGGCTGGCGCCCGCACGCCGCCACGCGGCACGCCGCCGCGCATGGGCGCATCCGCCCCGCGCCGCCCAGAGGGCCGTCCCCCATCCGATCCCAGGCCCGGCCGTCCCGGCAACGGCAATGGCTCCAGCAATGGCGCCGGTGGAGGCAGCAGCCGCGGCGGCGGCAATGGCAATGGCAACGGTGGCTCCTACCGCCGCCCGGTGGCCGGCGGCCCGGACGACGGCGGCGACTCCCGCCGCTCTGGCGCGTACTCCGCCACCGGCGCGCGCGGCCCGCGTAGCGTCCCCGGCTCCGGCGATTCCGGCCGCGTGCGCGCGAGCATGCCCGGCCGCGACGGTGGTGGTGGCGGCAATGGCGCGACCCCGCCGCGCCGCCGCTCGATGGCCGATCTGGCGCGCGATGCCTCGCGCAGCATGTCGCGCCAGCTCAGCTCGGTCGTCTCGCGCACCGGCCACGCCATCCGCCATGACGCTCCCCCGCCACAGCCCCGCGGCCCGCGCACGCCCCCGCCCGGCTATACCGGCGCCATGCTCTCCGCCGAGACCGCCAAGCTCAGCCCGCAGGCCTATCGCCGCTCGCGCTCGCGCATGGTCGCGCGCAAGTGGCGGCGCGAGCGCATCCAGCGCAATCCGCTGCTCTACTTCGCCACCGTGCTCTTCGCGTTCACCGCGCTGCTCAGTGTGGTGGCGGGCGGCGGCGCCGGCGGCGCCTACGCCTTCTCGTACTACCAGTCCCACTACAACGACATCCTCGCCGTCACCGAACTGCAAAACCAGCAGAACAGCATCATCTACGACCGCAACGGCCAGCAGATCGCCGTGCTCAAAGACGACAACGGCAACCTCAACTTCTACGCGCCGCTCAAGCAGATCAACCCCAAGGTGCAATGGGCGACGATAGACACCGAGGACCGCAACTTCTACAGCCCCTTCAACGTCGGTGTGGACTTCACTGGCACGGTGCGCGCCGCGCTCAGCAACGCCAGCGGCGGCTCCACTCAGGGCGGCTCGACCATCACCCAGCAGCTCGTCAAGAACATCGTCATCAAGGATAGCAAGCAAACCATTGACCGCAAGCTGCACGAGGCCATCCTCGCCATCGGCGTCAACAACAGCTACACCAAGGAGCAGATCCTGGAGTTCTACCTGAACTCCATCTACTACCATCCGTTCCTGTATCGCGGCATCGAGGCCGCCGCGCGCTACTACTTCCACCTGACGCCCAAGCCGCAGCCCGACGGCTCCCTGCTGCTCGCTAACCAGCAGCTCGACTGGGCGCAGGCCGCGTTGCTCGCCGCCATCCCCAACAACGCCTCGCTCTTCTTCCCGACGCAATACACCTGCGACAAGGCCCCCTGCTCCCAGAGCAAGTGGGACGACCCTTACGTGCCGGGCCAGGAATGCAGCAACAACTTCAATGTGCCGAACCTGCTCCTATGGTCCGGTACGCACGGCCACGAGTGGCTCGCCTATTGTCGCGCCCTGCTCGTGATGGGCAACGTCCTGCAGTATCAGGGCACCGGCATCACCTTCACCCAGGCGGACTTCGACAAGAGCAAGGCCGAGTTGAAGGATATGTTCGAGAACGAGCGCATCTTCACCTACAACCAGGCCAACAGCGACATCTCACAGGGTGGCGGCGCCGCTGTCAACCTCGCGCCGCACTTCGTCCAGTATGTCGCGGGCATCATGCAGAACGAGTTTGGGGTGGACCACCTGGAGACCGCCGGCCTGCGCATCTACACCACCCTTGACCTCAACCTCAACACGTATGTGCAGAGCCGCCTCAAATACTACATCCAGCAGAACTACTACAACCCCTGGTACTCGTTCGAACCGGTATGCGCGTCGGACAGCCAAGGGAGACCATTGCGCTGTCCTCTCAGCACTGCTTCGAACGCGAACAATGGGGCCGCGGTAGCGGTCGATCAATATACCGGCGACATCCTGGCGATGGTAGGATCGGTGGACTACAACGACAAGAACCCCAAGGTGGCTGGAGCGGTGAACGTCGCCGACAGCGACAGGTCGATGGGTTCGGCCACCAAGCCGCTCGTCTACGCCACCGCTTTCCAGATGGGCTGGACGCCATCCACTGTCCTGCAGGATGTTCCTATTTGCTTCCCGCAGAGTACGGGAACCGGTCCTACCGACCCGAACGCTTATAATCCGACTCCGGGCTGCGACGGCCATTACACGCCGACCAACTATACCGACACCCACTTTTCCGGTCGGTTTCCGCTGCGCTACAACCTGGGCAATTCGCTGAACATCGCCGCTACTGAAGCGATGGCATTTGTTGGCGATACTTCGGCGACCTCATCAGATTTCCTTGCGATGACGCAGCGACTCGGCGTTGATACGTTCAGTGCTGACCGCATGGGCCCAACTACCGCACTTGGCACTCAGGAAATGCCTTTGCGGGAGCTCGTCGGCGCATACGCGACATTTGCGAATGGCGGAAAACGCGCCCCGGAGCGCGCCGTTCTGCGCGTTGAGGACTCGCGTGGCAACGCGCTCTACAACGCTCCCGCCGTTCCCAAAGCTGATCAAGTCATCAGCCCACAGGCCTCGTACATGCTCACGTCGGTGCTCACCGACAACGATGCCCGTACCGCCGACTTCGGTCCGACGAATCCACTACATTTCGACGCCAGCCTCGGTGAGCCATCTGGCATCGCGATCGCTGCCAAGACAGGCACAAGCTCAGGTGCTACCGGTCCGAAAGACATTCTGACCGCCGGCTACTCGCCGTTCATGACTGTCGGCGTATGGATCGGCAACGATGACGCTAATGACGACATGGCCTCGGGCATCATCGGTGTGGCTGGTGCCGGCTATGTGTTCCACGACGTAATGCTCTGGGCCGCTCAACACTACAAGTGGCCTGCTCAGGCGCAGTTCCCCATCCCGCCCGACATGGCGCGCGGCGTTTTCAACTGCACGACCGGCCTCGCGCCCTACAAGGACCAGAAGCCGAGTGACCTCAAATGCACGAATGCCGAGGCTGCAAAAGGCATTCCGCTGCCAAAGGGTGGTGTCCCGACAGCCCTCTACCCTGACGGTAACGGCTACCACGAGAACGCCGACTGGTACATCCAGGGCTCGGAGCCGGTTCATTCGTAAGCGAGGTCAGATGGACATTCAACCTGGGACATCGCAGTTGCGCGCAGACGACATTGTGCCTCTTGAGCTCCAGGACAT
>JAICVS010000051.1 GCA_025935195.1 Ktedonobacterales bacterium | reverse complement strand
CGATCGGCAAGCTGGTACGTGTTGACGAGCGCGCCGATCCACGCTGTCAGTTGCACGATGCCGCCGATCGCGGCGACGGCGAAGCCGGCGATCATCAAGCTGACCATCGTCCAGAAAAAGCCGTCGAGCCTGGGAACGAAGTCATAGCCATTCTCGCCCGGCGCTGGTGTGAACTGGCCGCCGTACGCGAGCATCAGCCCCAGGCTGACGCCGCCCACGAGCAGTCCGGCGGCCATCAGGATCACGCCCGCGATCCAGGTCTTGGTGATGGTGGACTTTCTCATACCGGCCCTCCCTTCTCGGTGGGCGCTCCGTGCGTTCCCACCTCCCCCTATTCACCCCCGCCACCATCACATGCGCGTCTCCGCCGAGCCCGCGCGTCGCACACGCTGGTCACGAGCGGCAGCGCGCTGGTCACGCGCCGCCGGTGACGACGTTCACCAGACGGCCGGGCACGATCACGACACCGCGCACCTCTGCCGCACCCGCGACGAAGCGCGCCGCGTTGGGCGCGGCCAGCGCCGCCGCACGGATCGCCTCCTCGCTCGCGTCCGCCGCAATAGTGATGCGGTCGCGCATGCGCCCATCCACCTGCACCACCAGCGTCACGCTCTCGGCCCGCAGCGCCGCCTCGTCTACCGGCGGCCAGGGCTGCGCGTGGACCGAGCCGCCGCCGCCCAGCGCGTGCCACAGCTCTTCGGCGATAAAGGGCGCGAACGGCGCCAGCAGCGTCACCAGGGCCCGCACCTCGGCCCGTGTAACGGACGCCGGGCGCGTTTCCAGCTCATTCAGGTACTTCATCAGCGCCGCGATGGCGGTGTTGTACTTGAACGCGGCGGTGTCATCCGTCACCTGCCGTATCGTCGCGTGCAGCACCCGCCGTGCGGCACCCGCCGGCTCACCCTTCGCCGCGGACGACGCGCGCTCCGTCACGAAGCGCCAGATGCGGTCTAGAAAGCGCGTGACGCCGCCCAGCCCGCGGTCGCTGAAGTCGCCGCCGCCCTCGTATGGCCCCATGAACATCAGGTAGGTGCGGAAGGCGTCCGCGCCGACAGTGTCCAGATACGTGTCGGGCGAAACATACGTCTCCGGCCGGCTCTTACTGATCTTGGCGCCGTTCGTCGTGATCATGCCGTTGGCGCGGAAGTGCGGGAACGGCTCCTCGAAGTCCAGATGCTCCAGATCGTGCAGCGCCATCGTGATGAAGCGGCTGTACAGCAGGTGCAGCACACTATGCTCCGCGCCGCCGACGTACATATTCACCGGCAGCCACTTGCGCGTCATCGCCGCGTCCCACGGCGCCTCCGCGTCGTCGTGCGAGGGGTAGCGCAGAAAGTACCACGCCGAATCCAGGAAGTTGTCGCTCACATCCGTCTCGCGCCGCGCCGGCTCGCCACAGATTGGGCAGGTGGTCTGGACGAAGGCCGGGTCCGCCGCCAGCGGCGAGACGCCCGTTCCCGTCGGCCGGTAGTCCTCCACATATGGCAGCAGCACGGGCAGTTGGTCTTCGGGAACGGGAACCGCGCCATGCTCCGGGCAGTAGATGATGGGGATCGGCGGCCCCCAGTAGCGCTGCCGGCTGATCAGCCAGTCACGCAGGTGATACTTCACGGTACGGCGGCCGATGCCCAGCGCCTCCAGCCGCCGCGCGATAGCCTCGCCCGCCACAGCCGACGCCATGCCGCTATACTCGCCCGATCCAACCAGCACCCCCTCGCCGGTATACGGCTCCTCCAGGGGTGCGTCGGAGGAATTTACCACAACAGAGGATGGAGAAATGCTCCGCGTGCTGCTTGGCTGAGTCTCGTTGGCATGTGCGGCGCCTTCGCTCACATTCTTCTCTTCCGCTTTCTGCCTCCGTGTTCCTCCGTGTCCTCTGTGGTCGTTCTCCGTCTCCTCGTCTTTCACGACGACGGAGCGGATGGGCAGGCCCAGCGCGCGGGCGAAGGCGAAGTCGCGCGCGTCGTGGGCGGGGACGGCCATGATCGCGCCCGTGCCATACTCCATCAGCACGTAGTCCGCGACCCAGACCGGCAGGCGCGCGCCCGTCAGCGGGTGGACGGCGTAGGCGCCAGTGAAGACGCCCGTCACGGGCCGCTCGGCGATCTCCTCCGGCCGCACGCGCACACGCCGCGCCTGCTCCACGTATGCCGCCACCGCTTCACGATGCGCCGCATCCGTGACACGGGCAACGGCTGGATGCTCCGGCGACAGCACCACAAACGTCACCCCATAGATCGTATCCGGCCGCGTCGTGAACACCGCCACCTCCACGCCGGACGCGGAAGAATCAGAGGATGGAACCGCGGAGGACGCAGAGGCCGCAGAGTCAGAGCGAGTGGAGAAGGAGGGTGATGGGCTAGGAGCGACCGCTCTCGCGTCTCCCGCTTCCTGTCCTTGTACCGTCCCACCAATCTCCACTGCTTCTGACTTCTCGCCTCTGCTCTCCGCCTCTCCTCTGCGTCCTCCGCGGTTAAAATCCTCTGCCTCTGTTGCGGCAACTGGGATGGTGAAGCGGAATTCGACCCCGGTGGAGCGGCCGATCCAATGGCGCTGCGCGGCCACGACGCGCGCCGACCAGTCCAGCCGATCCAGGTTGTCCAGCAGGCGGTCCGCGTACTTCGTGATCGCGAAGTACCACTGCTCCAGCTCGCGCCGCTCGACGACCGCGCCACAGCGCTCGCAGCGCCCGTCAATCACCTGCTCGTCCGCCAGCACGGTCTTGTCGTTGGGACACCAGTTGACGGCGCCGCGCTTGCGCTCGGCCAGCCCAGCCTTGAATAACCGCACGAAGATCCACTGCGTCCAGCGATAGTAGGCTGGATCGGTGGACTGTATCTCGCGCGACCAGTCGAAGCGATTGCCGATGCGCCGCAGCTGCGCACGGAAGCGCGCGACGTTGCGCTCCGTCAGCGGACGCGGGTGCGCGCCCTGCTTGATGGCGAAGTTCTCGCTGTGGATGCCGAAGGCGTCGAAGCCCATCGGCTCGAACACGTCGGAGCCGCGCATCGCCTGGAAACGCCCATGTACATCGGAGCCAATGTAGGAGTACATGTTGCCGACGTGCAGCCCCTCCGCCGAGGGGTACGGGAACATCATCAGGTTGTAGTAGGGCTTGCGCGCTCCCCGCAGATCCGTGCGGTACAGCCCGCTCCGCTCCCATTCCGTGCGCCACTTCGCCTCGACCGCCGCTACATCGTAGGCGCGTCGTGCCGGCTTGGCTGCCGTGGCTGGCGGCTTACCGCGTGTCGTCTTGCCGTTGTCCCTCGCGCTCGTTCGTACCATGATGGTTCGCTCCCTCCTGCCGTCCGGCTTGCTCTGGGCCGGGCCGGGTGTTGGGGGACAGAGGGCGGCGTATACGACAACGCGCCCTTCGCCCCGTACCTGTCGTACAAGGGCGAAAGGCGCGCACATGCGAACCTTCGCGATACCACCTTGCTTCTTCCAATCCCGCAGTCGGGATGATTGTCACCACGGATGGGACACGCGAGACTGGACTCTGAGGGCGCCATCACGCCCCGGCTCTATAACGGGAGCTCCCGTCGCCGCCTACTCCATCCCGCCACCGGGACGTTTCACCGCCGCCGCTCACGAGGGAGCTTCCGGGCGCCGCGACACCGGCTCGCACCAGCCGCCGGCTCTCTGCGCTCGCGTCGCGCCGTACTATCCTCGCTCCACGCCGTCGCTCTGTTCGGTTGTGGCCCTCAGCGTATCACACACACTGGTGGAGATGCAAGCGGCGCGCGGCGCGGCCGGCGTGCGCACCCGTACCTGGATGGTCCGCGGCCGCAACGTCTGGCCGGAGCGCCGGACTGGGATTCGCTATGGTCGCGTGCCGCCGCCAGCTGCCAGCGATCGCGCATAGATGGCCCACTTCCGGGGCCGGGGATCGGACGTGCGAACTGTGCGATAATCCCGGTACTCGCCGTCGCTCGCCGCCTATCCCGTTCTTTGGAAGGGGAGCACGCCATGGTTCTGGCCTGCCAGCGCGCCCTATTCGACATCCCCGACGAGATCGCCTATCTCAACTGCGCGTACATGTCGCCCCTGCTACGCTCGGCCACCGCCACTGGTCAGGTGGCCCTCGCGCGCAAGGCTCAACCCTGGCGCATCACTGCCGCCGACTTCTTCACCGACGTGGAGGTGGCGCGGACCTTGTTCGCCGAGCTGATCGGCGCCGACGCGGATGGCGTCGCCCTCATCCCCTCCGCGAGCTACGGCCTCAGCCTCGCCGCCGCGAACCTACCGGCCGGGCCGGGGCGGCGCATCGTGCTGCTAGATGACCAGTTCCCCTCCAACGTCTACCCCTGGCGCGACCTGGCGGTGCGCACCGGCGGCAGCATCGAGACGGTGCCGCGTCCGGACGACTTTGACTGGACGACCGCGGTACTGGAGCGGATCGACGAGCGAACGGCCGTCGTGGCCATGCCGCCCTGCCACTGGACCGATGGCAGTCTGGTCGATCTGGTGCGTGTGGGCGAGCGCGCCCGCGCGGTGGGCGCGGCGCTGGTCGTGGACGCCACACAGTCACTGGGGGCCGCGCCGCTCAACGTCGGGGCGGTGCGGCCGGACTTTCTGGTCGCCGCCGCGTACAAGTGGCTGCTGGGCCCCTACAGCCTGGGGTTCCTGTACGCCACGCCAGAACGGCGGGATGGGCGACCGCTCGACTTCACCTGGATGGCGCGCGAGGGCAGCGAGGATTTCGCGGAGTTGGTAGCCTATCGCGACACCTTCCGGCCGGGCGCGCGGCGCTACGATGTGGGCGAGCACAGCAACTTCGCGCTGCTGCCGGTGGCGACGACGGCGCTACGCCAGATTCTGGACTGGGGCGTCGCGGCGATCGCGGAGACACTTGGCGGGCTGACGGCCAGCGTCGAGCGGGAGGCGGAGCGGCTCGGCCTGGCACCAGTCCCGGCCGCGCGGCGCGTCGCCCACCTGATCGGTCTGCGCGCCGTCGGACCACTGCCGGCGGACCTACCTGAGCGCCTGGCCGCGGCCGATGTCTACGTCAGCGTGCGTGGCAACGCCATCCGCGTCTCGCCGCACCTGTACAACACAGCCGAGGATGTTGCGCGGCTCTTCGCCGTCCTCGCGGCGGCCCTCTGAGGGCGCGCATCGCGGCCCGCAGCGCATGCGGGTGCCGCGACGCATGCTCCCAAAACCCTCTGGCTGAACATGCGCCACGAGCGTAACCGGCGCATGGAAGCCCCCGGCATGACGCTTCAGGGGGGCCTTGGGCCGGCCAGGCTCAGCTCACGCCGCGCATGCTGAGCTGCACACGACCGCGCGTGAGGTCTACGCTGAGCACACGCACCGGCACCACCTGGCCGACGGCGACGACAGTGAGCGGGTCTTTGACGAAGCGATCCGCCAGCTCGGAGACATGCACCAGCCCATCCTGCTTGACGCCGATGTCCACGAACGCGCCGAAGTCCACGACGTTGCGCACCGTCCCTTGCAGCACCATGCCCTCTTGCAGGTCTTCCAGCTTGAGCACGTCGTGGCGCAGCACCGGCGCGGGCAGCGCGTCACGCGGGTCGAGGCCAGGCTTCTCCAGGTTGTCGAGAATATCGCCGAGCGTGGGTGCGCCGACGTCGAGGTCTTTCGCCAGCGCCGCCACCGCCGCGTCCGTGCCGGCCCCGCGCGAGCCCATGCCGCTGAGCAAGCGCCATGCGCGCACGCGATCGGCCGCGCGCTGGTCGTCGCCGCCACCGGGCAATCGCTTCAGCAGCGCGCGCGCCACGTCGTAGCTCTCCGGGTGGATGAACGTATTGTCCAGCGGCTCGCTGCCGCGCGCGATCTTGAGGAAGCCGGCGGCCTGCACGAAGGCGACGGGACCGAGGCCGGGCACTTTCTTGAGCGCGGCGCGTGTGGTGAACGGGCCATGCTCCTGGCGGTAGGCGACGATGGCATCGGCTACACGGCCGCTGACGCCAGAGACGTAGCGCAGCAGTTGCGCCGAGGCGGCGTTCACATCCACGCCGGCGAAGTTCACGCACGACGTGACGACACGGTCGAGCGCCGCGGCCAGCGCCCGCTGATCCACGTCGTGCTGATAGAGGCCGACGCCGACGGCCTTGGGATCGATCTTGACTAGCTCGGCCAGCGGATCCTGCATGCGGCGCGCGATGGAGATGGTGCCGCGCTGTGTGGCGTCCAGCGTGGGGAACTCCTGGCGCGCGACCTCAGAGGCGGAGTAGATCGAGGCGCCGGCCTCGTTGACCATCACGTAGCCGAGCGAGCCAGCCGGCCGGCCCAGCTGCTCCAGCTCGCGGATCACCTCGGCGGCGAGTTGCTCGGTCTCGCGCGAGGCCGTACCGTTGCCGATGGCAATCACGGCGATGTCGTGTTTGGCGATCAGCGCCTTGAGCGTGCCTTTGGCCTCGGCCCAGCGCCCGGCCGGCGGATGCGGGAAGATACTGGTGGACTCGACGTACCGGCCGGTCTCATCCACGATGGCAACCTTGCAGCCGGTGCGGTAGCCGGGATCGAGGCCGAGCACACGCTTGCCGCGCAGCGGCGGCTGCAGCAGCAGATTGCGCAGGTTGGCGGCGAAGACCGTAATCGCGTGCTCCTCGGCCGCGCGCGTCAGCTCAGCGCGCACCTCGCGCTCCAGCGCGGGCGCGAGCAAGCGGCGGTAGCCGTCCGCGATGGCCGCGCGCAGCTCGCTGGCGAAGGGCGAGCGCGCATCGGGCGGATAGGTGCCGTGGATCAGCGGCTCGGCGCGCTCGAAGGGAACTTCCACGGCGACGCGCACCACGTCCTCGCGCTCGGCGCGGTTGAGGGCGAGCGTGCGATGCGGCACCATGCGTCCGACCGGCTCCGTAAAGTCGTAGTACAGGCGGTACAGGCCCTTGGGATCCTTCTCGGCGGCCCGCTCCAGCTCGACGACCAGCTTCGCCCGGACGCCGCCCTCTTTGAAGAAGAGCGCGCGCGTGTCGCCGCGCACCGTCGCGTCCTCCATGATCTGCTCCGCGCAGATGTCACGTGCACCGGCCAGCGCCGCCTCGACACTCTCGACGCCCCGCTCGGCGTTGACATACGCGGCAGCGGCGGCATGGAGGGCATCGGTCGCGTCGCCGGGAAGCATGTCCTGGCGCAGGATCATGTCCGCCAGCGGCTGCAAGCCGCGCTCGCGGGCAACGCTCGCGCGCGTCTTGCGCTTGGGCCGATAAGGCAGGTAGAGGTCTTCAACGGCTTGCAGCGTCCCGGCCGCGACGATCGCCGCGGCAAGCTCGGCGGTGAGCTTGCCCTGCTCGGCGATCAGGCGCAGCACGTCGCGCTTGCGCGCGTGCAGGTTGCGCAGCGTCTCGGCGCGATCGGCCACCGCCTGGATCGGCACCTCGTCGAGGTTGCCGGTCATCTCCTTGCGATAGCGCGCGATGAACGGAACGGTGTTGCCGCCATCGAGCAGCTCCAGGGTGCGCAGAAACTGGCCCGGCTTGATGCCAAGCTCGGCAGAGAGCAGGCGGGCGATCTCTTCGGGCGCGAGCGTCTCCGCCAGCGCGAACTGTTCGAGTATGGCTGTGCTGGTCGTCGCGCTGGTCGAGGCGCTATCACTATCACTGGTTGGCACGTCTGGGAATCCTCCCTGATCTGGCACGAGCATGACACCATAGGCGCCGGCGGCCCGGCAGTCTGGCAGCCGGGTGGCGCGTACCCAACTATAGCCCACGCGGTCCCGCCGCGCTTGCAAACGGCCGCGCCATAGCCCATACTGCACTCGGCAGTACCAGGGCGGCGGAAGCCCGAGTTTTGCGGGTATGGCCGCTGCCTGCCGGCACGACGAGGCGCCGCATGCCCCACGCGCGACACCCACAGCCTGAGCCCATCGAGCAGCCGAGCCTGTTTCTCCCGGAGCCGGCCGCGCCGGCTCGGCCCTCGGCCGCCGCACGCGCGCCCATCGCGGAGATTCCGCCGCTCACGCCGGCCTCGCCACTGGCGGCCTGCGCGCTGCCCTATCAAGATCACCTGCGACGCACCGACCACTCCGTCTACACCGTCACCTGCTTCCTCTCCGACCTGCGTATGTTCGTGGAGTACACTGGGCGCGAGACGCCCCTGCGCATCATCAAGCGGTCGGACCTGGTGGGGTGGCTGGAGCACCTGAAGTACGACCGCGCGGACCAGCCAGCGCCGAAGACGATGGCGCGGCGCGTGACATTCCTGCGCAACTTCTTCGGTTGGCTGGCATCATCTGGTGTGCTGGCGAGCGACCCGGCGGAGCAGATCGCGCTGGTGCGCCCCTCGCCGCCGCTGCCCGAGCTGCCGCACGAAGACGAGGTGGCGCGGCTGGTCGAGGCGGCGCGCGCGGATGTGCGCTGCCACCTGCTGGTGCTGCTGCTGCTTTCCGCGGGACTGAAGAAAGAAGAAGTGATGCGGCTGCGCCTGCGCGACATAGACCTCGCGGACCCGGAGCATCCGGCCATTGAGGTGCATTTTCCGGGGCAGGCGAAGCGGCGGCGCGAGCGGCGCATGGAGCTGGCCGCCGAGTGGGCCGGCCTCTTCCAGCGCTACGTCGAACGCTACCATCCGCGCGAGCACGTCTTCGAATGCACCGACCGCAACCTGAACTACGTGCTGGCGGCGGCGGTGCGGCGCGCGCGGCTGGAGCGGCGCGTCACGCTGCAACTGCTGCGCGACATCTACGCCGTGCGCCAACTGCGCGCGGGCGTCACGATGGAGGCGCTGCGCGAGAAGCTGGGCCTCTCAGAAGAGGCATGGTACGAGACCGCCGAGAAGTATCGCAAGCTCGCCTTCCCCGTGTAGCCATCCTCGTGTCGCCGTCTTCGTGAACCTCGTGTAAAGGAGTTCGCTCGATGCCGCTCGCACCCGCGCCGCTGCTGCCCGGCACCTCGCCACTGCCCACGCCGGGCCGCCAGCCGCCCACACCGCGGGCGCTGCGCATCAGCGTGCTCGTGAGCCTGCCGCTGCTGCTGCTGGCGCTGATCGGCGGGCAGGCGTTGCTGCCGCGCATCCTGTTCCTCGCGCCCTCGCTCGAGGCGCGCGCCGGCGTGGCGGGCGTGGGCCAGACGGCAAGCGCGACCTTCCAGGGCTACATAGACACGTGGACGGCGCGCGACAGCTCATCGCTGCCACAGGGCGGTTTCGACAAACCGATCTCGCTGCAAAATATGCAGTCGCAAGCACACGACTTCCACATGAACGCCGTGATCATCCCCGTGGTCGCGGACATGCCGCTGCGCAGCGAGGCCGACATCACCTGGCACAACGGCGAGGCGAACAACGTAGATACGCTGCCTGAAGCGCACTACGTGAAGGCGATCGCGGACGCGCGCAGGGCCGGCCTCGTGCCGATCCTGGAACTGCAAACGGTGCCGCAGGATCAGACCAGTACCAACCATACTCCCGACTTCATCGGGGAGACGTGGGCCGGCTTGCCATCGACCGCGCAAATTGCCGGGGAGAGCGGCTCATTCATCCCCATCGGGCCGACCGAGAAACAGTGGTTCGACAACTACACGGCGTTCGCCGTCCATTACGCCCAGGTCTCGCAAAAATACCACCTGCCCTACTTCATCATCGGCGACGGGCTGGTCAGCGTCACCTACGACACGGATTCGACCAACGCCGCCAACGATCCCGACGGCATTGATCGCGGCGTGCCGGGCGACCCACCCTGCCCCAAGGCGGCGACGGGCCGGCGCGAGTGCGAGTGGCGCCACGTCGTTCACGCCCTGCGCGTGGCGAGTTACCGGACGCTCAGCGATCACAGCAAGTCGCAGACAGGCGGCGGCTACACCGGCAAGCTGATCTATGCGGCGAGCTGGACCGGCGCGCTGGATGGCAAGGCGACCTTCGCGGAGTACGACCACATCTCGTGGTGGGACGCGGTGGACTACATCGGCGTAGACGCGTTCTTCGCGCTGACCCAGGTGGATGGGGCGCCGACGCTCAACGTGCTGGAGAATGCCTGGCACGGCCAGGGCGGCGTCGCCGGCCAGGGCGACATCTACACCCATCTGGAGAACGTCTCCGACACGTTCCACCGCCCACTGGTCTTCACCGCCGCGGGCTACGAAAGTGTGCTTGGCTCGAACTCGCAGGCGTTCAAGCAGGGCGATGTGTCAGCAGTCAACATCTCGCAGGATGAACAGGCGAACGACATGCAGGCGCTGCTGGCGACGTTCACCGGCACCTCGTGGTGGGCCGGCGTCTTCTGGTCGGCCGACATGCCGCTGGATCGCTCGCTACAGCCTCATTGGGACGTAGGAACGAACTGGGCGGGGCAGACGCTGGCGACGAGCAAGCTAGGCGGCAAATTCCTGGCGCAATATTACACCAACAATCCGCTGCCGTGCGCGTGCTGACCAGCCACACTCACGTGAGAGCGCGATAGAGATAGAGCGGATAGACGGCTATCTGAGCAGCGGAGCGGCAGCCGTTTCCAGCGTAGACGCGCTGACCTCGCCGGACCACACGCCGCGCACAACGCCCGCGCGATCCACAAGAATGAAGGCAGGATAGGCCGCGATGCCGTAGCGCGCCGCGACGGCGCCGCCCGGATCGAGCGGGATGGGTGCGTCCAGCCCCAGCCGCCGCGCGTAGGCGTCAATGATGGCGGCGTCCTCGGCGGGTGAATCCATGTAAAGGACGACGAGGCCGTGCGGCGCGGCGGCGACCTCATGAGCGGCCTGGAAGCCATTCAGGCAGTGGGCGCAGAGCGAATAGCCAAACACGAGCAGCACGGGATGGCCGCGCTGCGCGCTGAGACTGATGGGATCGGGCAGGAGCTGGCCGTCGCGCTCGGCCCGCAGGCTGAACAACGGCGCGGGCCGGCCGGCGAGGCGCGTGGCATCGAGCGGCGCGGGCGTCGTGACGCGCACGAGCGCGGCGAGGATGACGGCAAGTACGGCGGCGGCCAAGACGGCCAGCCAGAGCGCGCGGCGGAGTTTCCCATCGTCCCGCACGCCCGGAACCGTGCCTGCTGCCACCCGCATGCTCCTCACACCGCCACCCACCGCTTGCCTTGACGGCCAGGCCGGGCGGCGGCTATACTGCATGTGCTCTCTACGCATTCCGCGCCACATCATACACCATGCCGGCGTGGCGGAACGGCAGACGCGAAGGTCTCAAAAACCTTTGCCCGCAAGGGCATGTGGGTTCGAATCCCACCGCCGGCACCCCGCCGTATCCCTGAAAAGAAGCGGTGTCAGCGTTAATCGAGCTGGCGCCATTTTGCTGTGCTCGGTGTAGCCAGGGATGTCCCACGGGAACCCAGTGAGCACGGGGTTACGCGGTATTGAGGTCACCCGCATCGCGACCAGGTCATCGAGCGATATCCCCGGTAGCAGTCCTCCAGGACTGCGCACTTCCACCCGATCAGAGTACATAAAGAGCCGCACTGTCTCGCCAGCACGGCTATAGTCGCGGTGCACAATGGCATTCACCACCGCCTCACGCAGCGCCTCAAAGGGATACTCCGGTTCGTCTTCGCGCCGGAATCCACGGATCGTGGCGCCGACACGAACGTACTGTTTGAGAAAACCGGATGCCTGGTCCACCAATGTCGGCAGCGTGCCAAGAAAGTTCTTGCGGTCGATATACATGCGGACACCAAGCGTGTCGGTGAACTTGACGCAGACGACCTCACTTTGCGGGATCGGCAGCTGAGGATCGAGGCCAAACATGAGCATGCCGGCGTTCGTTGGTCGTGCCTCAGCAGTCGGGACGTCGCGGGCCGCGGCATGCAGTCCGAGCAGCAGATCGGCAGTTGTCGTGTAACGCACGTAGCGCGTGGTGTCACGTTCCTCCGCGCGTCCCCGACGACGGCAGGATGCTCAGCCTGTGGAAGGCACCACCACGGCCCGAGGAGCATCCGGCGCACGAACCACTCGACACGATGTGATGAGGGGCATCAGCCCGGCTGGCGGGATGCGCACGTGCAGCAGGCGGAGAGCAAAGGTGCTGCGGCAGTTGCAACCGCCCACCACGGCGGACACCCGCGCGTCTACACCGAGGAGCTGCTGCTGCTGGACTGGCTGCTGGACTGGCCGGCGCTCGCCGTGGCGTGCGGGCTGCCGCGGGATGCGCAGGGGTGTCTGCGTGTTCCCCGTCCGGCCCCGCAATGCAAGCGTACGCAGCAGGCCGGCGCGCCGCGGTATGAACTGCTCTTCGTCGTCGTGGTACGCCGCGCGCGCCATATCCGCCTGGTCGGCGGCCGCGATGTGATCAGCGACAGCGCCCCGATCCTCGCGTGGCGCCGGGCTGACCCCGATGCCGCGGTGGGGCACCCCCCCGCACCACCACGCCCGTCCGCTGCTGCGCGGCTATCGCGTCCACACCCTGCTGTGTCGTGGGTCGGGGATGCCGTTGCCGTTGCCGTTGCCGTTGCCGTTGCTGCTCTCGCCGGCCAACGTCCACGACGCCCCCTTCGCCCACCCGCTCTTGGCGCGGGCGCTCCGTCGGCCGCATCCTCGCGCTGTTCAGTCCGTTCCGGCTCCAGCGCCCGCCCCTCGTCGGCTGGACCGCCCGCGAAACCGGGGTCGCGCTGACCTACACCGCTACGCTCGTCGTCGGCTTGGCGGCCCAGCAGGCCGGACGTTCCGATCTCATCCGTTCCCCTATCCGGGTGCTCGCTCACATGTGGGAGGGCCTTCTACAATGAGTTACGAAACGCCCTCAGAGATACCGTTTGACAGCGAAAGATGTCTCTCGCGCCATACGGTTTGTCCTATGGAAAAGAGAATAACACGTGAATGGAACGCATGGAACAATCACAAGCGGCGCGCGCGGCCGAACCATACGACCAGCAGCGCCGCGCTGGCCGCGTAGAACGGCGCGGCGGCCAGGAAGGGTAGACGGTAGCCGGCAAGGGCGATCAGCCAGCCGCCCGCTCCCGCGCCGAGCGACCAGGCCACCTGGAAGCCGACGTTGGAGGCGCTGCTGGCGAGCACGCGCCGCTCCTCCGGCACGGCCTCCATGTAGAACGTCTGCAATGGCGGGTTGGTGAGCGCCATCAGCGCGCCGCGCGCGACGTAGGCGGCGGCGGCGAGCCAGAACGCGGGGAAAAGGCCGAGCGCGAGCAGGAACGGCAGCGAGGCGGCCTGGGCCACCACCGAGGCGCGCACCCGCCCGAAACGCTCGGAGATCGGCGCGGCCAGCAGCGAGGTGAGCGCCACCGCGACGGAGAGGACGGCGCTGAGCGCGCCGAAGGCGAAAGTTGAGGTATGCAGGCGGTTGACGAAGTACAGGCTGACGTAGGGAACGAAGAGGCCGGCGCCGAAGCCGACGACGATCTGTTCGAGGGAGAAGCGCCCGATCACGCCGGTGGCGATGGTGCGCGCGGCGGGCAGGGCCGACGCCAGTTGCTTGCGTAGCGGCGCGTGGGAGGTCCTCACCCCCCGGCCCCCTCTCCCTGCGGGGAGAGGGGGAGACAGAGGCGCTGGCGCGGGCTCACGGCGCGGCTCGTTGCGCATCAGCAGCACGGGGATCAGCGAGGGCAGCGCAATCACGCCGGCGGCGAGCAATGACAGCTCGTAGACGTGCGCCTGATCCGGCGCCACCAACAGCGGACGCAGCGCCCGCAGCGCGGCCAGCCCGCGAACGTCCGTGCGGGCGAACAGCTCGGGCAAGGCGCCGCCGAGCAGTGTGCCGAGGATGCCGCCGACGAAGGCGATGGCGTTGTTCAGGCCGAAAAGGGCGGTGCGCTCGCGCGGGGTGCTGTAGGCAGTGAGCAGCGGGGTGTTGATGACGAAGACGATGGCAACGGACGCGCCGACGCCGAGCGACGTCAACAGGATGACGGGCGCGGTGGGCGCGACGATCTGCGCGAGGATGGCGACGCCGCCGACCAGATCGGACGCGAGCAACATCGCGCGCCAACCAAAGCGCCGGACCAGCGGATTAGCGGGGATGATACCCAGCCCGCCACCGATGGTGGCGACGACCACGGTGACGCCGATGAAGTCGGTGCCGTAGCCGAGGGCGACGAGATAGAGCGTGTAGATGATGGCAATGGCGCCAACACTGACCGCCTGTATCGCGTTGGAGATGAGATACAGGCGAGCGTTGCGGCCGAGCGCGCGGAAGCGCCCGATGGCGTCAGCCAGCATTCCCGGCAAGCGTATCGGCGCGGGTGTAGTCGCTGTTATGGCCGTTATGGCCGGTGTGGCCGTTGGAGCGTGTGTCGCTCAGGGGGCGCTGAACGTCGTCGTCGTCGTCGGTCTCGATGGCGCGCGCGCGGCTGTAGCCGGCCGCCGCGGCGTCCGTCTCGCGGTGTGGGTGCGGCGTGTAGCCGTTCTCCGGGCCGGGCAGCCCTGGCTCCTCGCCCGCGGAGATGCGCTGCATCTCCTCCGCGACATGGATGCGCTCGTTTTCATGGGCGCGCCGCGCGGCCCGCTTGCCGAACAGCAACACACGCACACCTGTCTCGACGGCCTGGCGGCGCCCGTAGAACTCCGCGATGCCGCGCACGACCTTGTCGCTGCTGGTCTGCGCGACGGACATTGCCTGTTGCGCCCTGGGGGTGTACTCACGCAGCACCGGCACGACATGCCGGTGGGTCCAGACCGCCGCGACGGCGAAGCCGACCATCAGCGCGGCGACGATCACCAGCACCAGCAGCAGCTCAACGAGCAAGATGGTGCTGGCGATCTGGCCGAGCGTGTGCAGCCAGCCCGGCGACTGGGCATCAGCGATAACCATCGAGCTCCCCCCTTCGCGCCAGCTCGCGCTCGATCTCGATGCGCCGCCGCTGGCGCTTCTCGGCGCGCTTCTTCGCCTCGCCCTTGCCCAGGATCACCGAGGCGACCTCGCCCGCGCCGACGAGCACGCCGGCGGTGCGCACCGCCGGGTCCACGCCGAAGGCCGTCGCCGTCTTGGCGGCCTCGCGCGCCGCGCTCGATGTGGTCTTGAGCGACTGGAGCACCGGCATGACCTCGTTCTTGATGTCAATGGCGGTGCGCGTCAGGCGCAGCACGGCGAAGATCAGCGCGGCGAGCAGCAGCATGCTCACCAGCGCCGTCAGCACCAGCACGATATCCACCACGACCGGCCACCAGCCGAAGATCGTGGCGACGACGATAAAGGCGATGATCAGCAGGACGGCGATACCGCTGCCTATCGCGATCTTTTTCACCATCGGCCACCGGTCCTTTCTCGCACGGCGCGACCGCCATGTCCATCTCGACGCGCACGGTACGACCTACGTGTGATCGCCACCAGATCATGCCCTATCGCACTTCAAGGCGCCGGTGCGTTGATGAGCGCACGAAATGTGCCAGATGGCTTCCGCCCGGCACATCGGCGTGTGGCATCTGCCTCTGATGAGTATAGCGCGTGAGGGCGAGCGACGGTTGCGCCAGCCGCCGAATGCGGGCATGGCGGCTTGTGCTGCCGCGGTGGCGCTGCTCACCCACGCGCTCGAACCGCTCCCAAATGCGCCGCGGCGGCGCGACGCCAACCGCCCCGGCATCATCACGTCCGCCAGCACCAGATCGAGCGCAGGGCCGCCGCGAGCGCCGCCGCGCCGTCGTGGGCTTCGTCATCGCCTCCGTTCTCGTACGCGGGGAGTCCTCACCCCGCGCCCCCTCTCCTCGCGAGGAGAGAGGAGTCATCGGTACTTTGTTAGAGACGGAGGTAGAGGGGCTAGCCGCTGGTGAGAGCGTCCAACAGCTCCTGGACAGCGGGCGGGGGCGGAGCATGCGACCACGCCTGTCGGCAGCGGTGCGGGACGTGTCAGGGATCAAGCCAGCCCCGCACCTGCCGCGGCGCCCGAGGCCAGGACAGCGGACGAACGGGCAACATCGAGGAGGCGGTGTGCGCGGCGCGCGAGATCCCAGGATGTGCCGCATTTTCCCCCGCTTCCGCCTCCTGGTGGAGGGGAAGGGGAAGAGCAGTGGGGCGTGGCGCAGGCGCGGCGGCGCGGTCAGGATGCTGGTGGGCATCGGCCCACCAGCAGAAGCAGAAGGCGCTGCAGACCAACTCCCCATGCCGACAGATGGCGCGGTCGGCGCGCACCTGGAAGTCGGCCCAGCCTGCTCTGGCCCAGTTCTTGCTTGACCTGCGTGTCGCCCGTGTCGCCCGTGTCGCCCTGGCTCGACCCACTGCCGGCGGCCGTAGAGCCGCGGCACTTCGGCGAGATCGGCCGCCGGCAGGGCGGGATGCTCAGCCCTCATGCCCTCATGCCCTCATGCCCTCATGCCCTCATGCCCTCATGCCCTCATGCCCTCATGCCCTCATGCCCGTCGTGGAACCGGCGCACAACGACTGTCCAGGCGCCTGGCCGCGCGGCGTCGTGGTGCGCCGTCCAGCGCAGTCGGTCGGCTGCCTCCCACAGGACCGCCCAGGGCGACTCCGGCTCGGGTGGCGGCGTCCAGACGACCTGCGCCGGCTTGAGTGCGCAGACCGCCAGCATGGAGAGGATGCCAGCCGCCCGCGCGGCCAGCACTAACTCGAGGGCCAGCTGCGGCTTGGTCCGGAAGGCGGGGTGGTGCTTGCCGCCCGCCAGACGGGCCGCGGGCGTGTAGGGCCGCACATGCAACGGGTAGTAATACACCTGCTCGTCGGCCCACATCTGCCAGCAGGCTGGTGACCGCCACGATCCCGTTTGCCGTCTTGCCCATCGTCCCCAGGTAGTGGTAGCCGACGTGGGCGGTAGGCGTCCCATCCTTGCGCACGCCCGTCTCGTCGATCACCAGCGCTCCGCCGGCATGCGGACTCGTCAGCGGATCGGCCCGCAATAACGCGATCCGGCGGCTCGCCACCGCCTCGGCGTCCCAGTCGGCTTCGCTCAGGAAGAACGGCACCTGCTGCACCGGAGCCGTCTGCGCCTGGGCGATGGGCTCGGCGCCGACCAGGGCCGTCAGCGTCTTGTTGCGGTCGCGCGGCAGCAAGAAGCCGGCACGCTAGGCACGGACGCGCTGGCACTGGATGCGCGTGCGGAACAGGTCCTCGAAGGCGTGAGCATACTGGTCTAGCGGCACCGGCACAGCGAGAAATTCGCGAGACGCGGCCATGCGTCGCCTCCTTTCGCTCTACCTCCTACCCTCTACCCTCTACCCTATCACACCTTCAACAAAGTACCGATAATCCCGCGTTCGCGCAGGAATGGAATATATATTCCACTTGCGACGCCTGCCACCGCCGTTGTGTTGCCCAACGGGGCGACGTTGGATATCACCATCTATCAAGCCATTGTGCTCACCCTGGGCGCGCTCATCTTCATCGGTGCCCTCGTCTGTGCCGCGTGGACAACGGGTACCAGCCGAGGTGTACTCGTCGTCGCCGCTGTACTTCCGGCGCTTACACTCGTCGTTTTCCGTGCCCAGGCGCCGATGTTGCAGAAATTCCCCATCGGCGGCTGCGATGAATCGTGCCTCACCCATCCAGAACGTGTGCCGTACCAGCCTATTGTTCCTGGCACTCCTCTGATTGATCCGTTTTGGTTCATGGCGCCTGCTGCCGCGCTCGGTCTGCTCACCGCTGGCATCGCATTCTTGCCCGCGACGAGGCGCCGCCCAACGCCGTAATAGAAATTAGGTTCTCACTGGCAGGCAAACCGACGACAGCGCAAGCCCGCAATTTAAGCCGATAAAATGAACTGCGCCCTTAGGTTTGGCTCTTCCTCAGGCTTGGTGCTGGTAGATTGCCACAGATGGGATATGGTCTGTCGCTGACAGGGGGTTGTCGTTGTTCCCCCCTGTGCGAGTAGGCCAGGGAGATCGCTGTCCTCTTGGGACTACCTGACGGCTTGCAGCTCCTGACTGTGAGGGTGCTCGGCTCAGCGGTGCTGGTTGAGGTCTGTGCGCACCGGCTGAGCAGTCCTTGCCCCTGCTGCGGTGTCGCTTCTGATCGAGTCCACCGTTACTATCGGCGTACGGTCACCGATGTCCCCTGCGCTGGCCAGCAGGTCCGCATCACCGTGCAGGTCCGCACGTTCCGCTGCCAGAACGGCGCCTGTTCCCGCAAGATCTTCACCGAGCGTTTACCAGATGATGTGCGCCCCTGGGCCCGCAAGACGCTTCGTCTGGTCGAGGAGCTGACGTCGCTGGGAATGGTGGCCGGTGGGCGTGGCGCCGAAGCGGTCACGCCGGCGCTGGGCATGCCGGTCTCCGATCAAACGGTCCTGCGCCTGCTGGCCCAGGGGCCGGAGCTGCCGGTGGCGCCGGTGCGCGTGGTGAGCGTGGACGACTTTGCCTTCCGGCGCGGCCGCGTCTCTGGCACCATCCTCCTCGACTTGGAATGCCACGCCGTCATGGATCTGTTGCCCGACCGCTCGCAACTGAGCTTTGCCCTCTGGTTGCAGCAGCATCCTGACGTGGAGCTCATCAGCCGTGACCGCGGCGGCGACTACGCCGCAGGAGCGACGCTGGGGGCGCCGCAAGCCGAACAGATCGCCGACCGTTTTCATCTCCCGCAGAACGCGGGCGAGGTCCTGGAGCGCTGCCTGACCCGCCATTCTGCCGTCTTGGCCGAAGCCGCCCGCGCCATCGCGCCCGAGGCGGCGGTCCCCAGGACGACCAAACGGACCCCTGCCGAGGCGCAGCGCCGGCAAGAACGGCGCGGACGACGTCAGGCGAACTATGAGCGGGTGGTCGCGCTCCATCACGCCGGCGTCTCTGCCGTCCAGATTGCCAAGCAGACCGGCTTAGCGCGCGGAACCGTGTTGAAGTACCTGCGCGCGGCCTGTTTTCCGGAGATGGCAGCACGCCCGCGCCCCCGGCAGATCGACCAGTATGGGTCGTATCTGCGCGAGCGCTAGAATGCCGGCGAGCACAATGCCCGCGCCCTGTGGCGGGAGATGCGCGCGCAGGGCTACAGCGCCGGCGAGGACCAGGTCCGCCGGGTCGTCAACGCCTGGCGTACCGACCCGCATAACCATGGCAACCAGCCCACTATTGCGGCGCCCCCAGCCAGGGAGGAGGTTCCCGCCTCCTCTGTGCGCAAGACGCGTTGGCTCCTCTGGAAACCGGGGTCGGATCTGACCGACCGGGAAGCCCGCTCTGTGTCGGCCCTCACTGGCCTCTGCCCGCCGATCGCTGACGCGCCCGAGTTGTTGACCACCTTCCGCGCGCTCGTGACCGAGCGACGCCCCGAGCACGTGGATCTCTGGCTCGAGCAGTGTGAGCGCTCCGATATCTCCGAGCTCGTCGGGGTTGCCCAAGGGCTGCGCCGCGATTACGCCGCCGTCAAAGCGGCCTTGCGCTACGAGTGGAACCAAGGCTGCGCCGAAGGAGAGGTCAAGCGCCTCAAGACGCTCAAGCGGCAGATGTACGGTCGTGCGGGGTTTGCCCTGTTACGTCGTCGCGTCCTGACTCCGCCAGCTCGTGCGCCTTAATGTCAACCGGCCGCTTTGCACCAAACCTGAGGAAGAGCCAAGTTTCGGAGCGCACTACACTGCTATTGCTTCATCGTAATCGTTGTCGTTGTAGGAATGCTCGCCTGGCCTGAGACTCGCGACGAATCGCTGATGCACCGCCCACCATTGCTCGACCTCTTCTCATGTCATCGAGGGCTTCGGCTGCGGCAGCCACGCGATCCACCGGGATACCGTCTCATGCGGCGTCTGCGCGAGAAGCTGTGCCGCCTGCGTGAGCCGCTCATACTCCTCGTCGCTCAGCGTGATCGTGTGTGCCATGCTATCCTCCCAAAGTGGTGCATGTGGGCCTGGCGCTCATTGTACCGCGATACGGAGCGACACGAAGGAGCAGACCGCGTGATACGAGATCGGGATCGCCTGCTGGCGCAGCTGCGCGCGCTGCACGCGGACATCCGCCGCACGGTGGTGGAGCAGGCCGAGCGCGAGAGCATCGAGACGCTGGCGGCGGTCGCGCGCGACGACGCGGCGGCCGGCGACACAGTCTTTGCCATTGACCGGGTGAGCGAGGAACGGCTCGTCGCCTTCTGTGAGCGCGAGATCGCGCCGGAGCGGCCAATCGTGCTCGTGGCCGAGGGGCTGGCGGACGTTGGGCATGGCGAGGGCGTGCTGCCGCTGCCGCGCGGCATCGGAGCGGACGAGGCCGAGGTGCGCATCCTGATCGATCCGATTGACGGCACACGCGGCTACATGTACCAGAAGCGCAGCGCGTGGATACTGACGAGCGTCGCGCCCAACCGCGGACCGGAGACGCGCCTCGGCGATGTGGAGCTGGCGTTGCAGACCGAGATTCCGCTGGTCAAGCAGCATCTCGCGGACGAGCTATGGGCGGCGCGTGGCGAGGGCATGCACGCCGAGCGGTACAACCGCCTCACGGGCGAGCGCGTCCCCATCCGCTTGCATCCCAGCCGCGCGGAGGGCATCGCGCAGGGCTTCGCCAGTGTCAGCCGCTTCTTCCCCGGCATGCGCGAGGAATTGGCGGCGATTGACGAGGAGATCATGCGCGGCGTCTTCGGGCCGCCACGACGCGGGCGCGCGGCCTGCTTCGAGGACCAGTACATCTGCACGGGCGGGCAGCTCTACGAGCTGATCGCCGGGCATGACCGCTTTGTGGCGGACCTGCGGCCGGTGGTCGAGCCGCTGCTGGCGCGGCGCGGGCTGGCACTCGGCATCTGCTGCCACCCGTATGATCTGGCGAGCGTGCTGGTGGCGGAGGAGGCGGGCGTGATCGTGACGGACGGGCGCGGCGGCCCGCTGGATGCCCCGCTCGACACGACGAGCGACCTCGCCTGGGCCGGCTACGCCAACGCAGCCATCCGCGCGCGGATCGAGCCGCTGCTGCTGGCGGCGCTACGAGAGAGAGGGCTATTGGATTCGTAGACTCTATCTGGAAGGATCAATCGTTCGCATGCCCGCATATGCCGCCAGCGCATCTGGTAACGCGACCGAGCCGTCCGCGCACTGGCCGCTTTCCAGCAGGGCGGCGAGGGTGCGGCCGATGGGCAGCGCGGAGCCATTCAGCGTGTGTGGATGGCGGGCGCGGGCGCTGGTGGATGGCTTGTAGCGGATGTTCAGCCGGCGCGATTGGAACGGGCCGCAATCGCTGATGGACGCGATCTCGACATAGCGGTCCTGGCCCGGCATCCAGACCTCCAGGTCCAGCGTGCGCTGGCTGGCGAAGGGAAGATCGCCCGCGCAGAGCGCGACGACGCGGTACGCCAGTCCCAGCCGGCGCAACACTTCTTCGGATTCAGCCAGGATGGCATCGAAGGCAGTGTCCGCCGTCGCGGGAGTGGCGATGCGCACCAGCTCCACTTTGTCGAACTGATGCTGGCGGATCAACCCGCGCGTGGCGCTGCGTGCGGAGCCGGCCTCGCGCCGGAACGCGGGCGCGCAGGCGGTGTAGGCAAGCGGCAGGCGCGCTTCGGGCAGCGTCTCACCGGCATGCAGGGCAACGAGCTGGGCCTCGGCGGTCGGGCTGAGCCAGAGGTCGTCGCGCGGGACGGTGTACAGGTCGTCAGCGAAGCGTGGCAGGTGGCCGGTCCCTTCGAGCGTCGCGGTCTTGAGCAGGTGCGGCGGGGCGACTTCCAGGTAGCCGTGGGCTGTGTGCAGATCGAGCATGAAGGACGCGAGCGCGCGGGCGAGGCGCGCGCCAGCGCCGATGAGCAGCGGGAAGCGCGGGCCGGACAGCCGGGTGGCACGCGGCAGATCGAGGATGCCCAGCGCCGCGCCTATCTCGTCGTGGCGCTTCGGCGCGAAGTCGAAGGCCGGCGGCTCGCCCCAGCGGCGCAGCTCGACGTTATGCTCCGGCTCGTCGCCCTCCGGCACGCGCGCGTCGGGCAGGTTCGGCAGCCGCTGGAGTGTGCGCCGCGCCTGCGCCGCGACGACGACAAGCGCCTCATCCACCGCGCGCAGCTCATGCTCGGCCGCGCGCAGGTCTGGGCCGGCGGTACTCCCCGCGGCGCGCAGCTCCGCCACCCGCCGTGCCAGCGCATCGCGCCGTGTCGCCGTCTCGCGGCGGCCGGCATCCAGCGTCAGCCAGTGCTCCAGCGCGCTCTCCGCGTCCGGCCCGGCGTGGCGCCGCCGCAGCCCCACCAGCGTCTCGTCGGGATGCTCGCGGACGGAGCGATCATTCAGCATCGGGGAATGGTCCCTACTTCTCGCGCAGCGTTGGGAAGGCGATGGTCTCGCGGATGCTGTCCTGGTCGGCGAGCAGCATGACCAGCCGGTCCACGCCGCCGCCGAAGCCGCCGGTCGGTGGCAGGCCCACTTCCAGCGCCTCGATGTAGTCCTCGTCCAACACCTGCGCCTCGTCGTCGCCATGCGCGCGCTGCCGCGCCTGATCTTCGAAGCGGGCGCGCTGATCCAGCGGATCGTTCAGCTCGGAGAAGGCGTTGCCCAGCTCCAGGCCGCCGGCGTAGGGCTGGAAACGCTCGACGGTCTCGCGCGTGCCGGGCTTGCGCTTCGCCAGCGGCGAGAGGTCCAGTGGATAGTCGTAGAGGAAGACGGGGCCTTTGACGCGCGCCTCCGGCCCCTTGATGATCGCGTCCTTCAAGTCGTCAATCAGCCGGCCGCGGCCAAGCTTCGGGTCCACCTGATAGCCGCGCGCGCGCATCGTCTCGGCGAGCTGCTCGCGCTCTGGATACGCCTCGTAGTCAATGCCGGTATGCTCGGCGATGGCCTCACGCAGGGTGACGCGCTGCCAGGGCGGCGCCATGTCGAGCGCCACGCCCTGATAGGTGATGTGGGTTGTGCCATGCACACGCTCGGTGACGTGCGCGTACAGCTCCTCCACCAGCCGCATGATGTCGCGGTAGTCGGCGTAGGCCTGGTAGCACTCCATCATGGTGAATTCGGGGTTGTGGCTGCGGTCGATCCCCTCGTTGCGGAAGATGCGCCCGATCTCGTAGACGCGCTCGATGCCGCCGGCGATCAGCCGCTTCAGGTAGAGCTCCGGGGCGATGCGCATGTAGAGGTCGCGGTCGAGCGTGTTGTGGTGGGTGACGAAGGGGCGCGCGGTGGCGCCGCCGTAGAGCGGCTGCAAGATGGGCGTCTCGACCTCGATGAAGCCGCGGGCATTGAGGAACTCGCGCATGGCGGCGAGCGTCCTGGCGCGCGTGAGGAAGATGGGCAGCACCTCGTCGCGGTTGGCGATCAGGTCCAGATAGCGGCGGCGATAGCGCACTTCGGGGTCGAAGAGCTTGAGGTCGCCGCCCGCGCCCTTGGCCGGCAGCGGGCGCAGCGACTTCGCCAGCATGGCGTACTCCTCCACCTGGACGGTCTTCTCGCCGGTGCGGGTGGTGAAGAGCGTGCCAGTTACCTGGATGATGTCGCCCAGGTCGAGCAGGCGGATGCGCCGGAAGGCTTCTTCGCCGATGGCATCGCGCTTCAGGTAGATCTGGATGCGCCCGCTGCCGTCCTCGATGTGGGCGAAGGCGGCTTTGCCCATCTCGCGCAGCTGCATCAGTCGCCCAACCAGGGTGATGCGCACGCCTTGCAGCGCGTCGTAGCCCGCCAGCGCCTCAGCCGCCGTGTGCGTGCGGGCGCTCTCGATAGGATAGGGGTCGATCCCCTGCGCGCGCAGCTCGCCCAGCTTCTCCAGCCGCGCCTCTCGCTCGTCCGCCATATATCCATCAGTCCTTCTGACGACGGCTATCTGCCCGCGTCGTCGAAACAGTCGCAATGCCGCGTACGTCTGTCGGGAGCGCCGGCGAGGGCATGGGCATGCGGTATCCCAGGCAATCGGCGCGTGCGCGGCATGCGCGATAACGCCCTGGAAGTGGGATGCGCAATGATGAGGCGACTACCGCTCCACCTCTGTGCCCACTTGGCTTGCCGCTCGTTTGTGCCGCGCCGCCTCCAGGCGTTTGAGGGTACGCTCTTTGCCCAGCACCGCGAGCATCTCCGGCAGCCCCGGCGTCTCTTTGCGCCCACTCACCGCCACGCGCACCAGCATGAAGACCGGCCCGCGATCCGGCACCTCGCTGCCATCGGCTTTTGTGCGGATGAAGCCGCGCGCGACGACGAACGCATCCAGCGCGGCCAGGAGCGCTTCCGGCTCCCAGGTGGGCAGATCGGCGAGCGTAGGGATCAGCGCGGCGAGCGCCTCCGCCGTGCGCGCCGCGTCCATCCCCTTGCCGAGTAGTAGGCTGGCGTCGTACTCCGGCTGATCCACGAAGAAGAACTCGGCCAGCGCGGGGGCGTCGGCCAGCGTCTTGATGCGCTCCTGGTCCAGCATCAGCACACGCTTGGCGTAGTCGCGGTCCAGGTTGGCGCGGGCGTCTTCGGGCAGGCCGCGCAGCAGGAACGGCCAGGCGCGATCCACCAGCTCGTCGGGCGAGAGGCGGCGGATGTAGTGGGCGTTGAACCAGTCCAGCCGGGCGCGGTCGAAGATGCCGGGGGCGGTGCCGATGCGCCGGTCGTCGAAGACTGCTATCATCTCGTCGAGCGTGAAGAACTCGGTCTTGTCGTCGTAGGCCCAGCCGAGCAGCAGCAGGAAGTTGGCAATCGCTTCGGGCAGGTAGCCCAGCTCGCGGTACTCCAGCAGCGGCAGCGCGCCGTGCCGCTTGGAGAGCTTGCTGCGGTCCGGCGCCAGCACCAGCGGCACGTGGACGACAACCGGCTCCTCCCAGCCGAAGGCGCGATAGACCTGGGCGTAGCGCGGGGCTGAGGAGATGTACTCCTCGCCGCGGATGACGTGGGTGATGTCCATCAGGTGGTCGTCTACGATGTTGGCAAAGTTGTAGGTCGGGAAGCCGTCCGACTTGAGCAGGATCATGTCGTCAATCGTGCGGTTGTCGAAGGTGATGTCGCCGCGCAGGAAGTCGTGGTAGGTGGTGGCGCCTTCCAGCGGGGCGGCGAAGCGCACGACGGACGACAGCCCCGCGGCCTCGCGCTCGGCGCGCTCGTTGGGGGTGAGGCCGCGGCAGAGGCGGTCGTAGCCTGTCGGCTGCTTGTGTGCCTCCTGCTCGGCGCGCAGCGCGGCCAGCCGCTCCTCCGTGCAGTAGCAGCGGTAGGCGTCGCCCTGGGCGATCAGCTTGTCGGCGTGCTCTTTGTAGAGCGCCAGCCGCTCGGACTGGAGATAGGGGCCGTAGGGGCCGCCGACGTCGGGGCCTTCGTCCCATGCCAGCCCCAGCCATCGCAGCCCTTCCATGATCGCTTCCATCGAGCCAGGGACCAGACGCTTGCGGTCGGTGTCTTCGACGCGCAGCACGAATTGGCCGCTGGAATGGCGGGCCGCGAGCCACTCGAAGAGGGCGGTGCGGTAGTTGCCGATGTGCGGGAAGCCGGTGGGGCTGGGGGCGTAGCGCGTCCGCACGGGACGCGCGCTAGCGGGACGGTCGGCCACGGATCAACTCCTCGAAATGGTTACGTAGTTGCGGGATGCCGCGAAACTGGACGCCTCCCGGCATAAATGCCGGGGATAATCCTGGTCAATCTGGCTGCCAATGGCACCCAGGAAGCGCCGGGAACGGCTGAATCGCATCGTGCGCCATGCGCGTAGCACAGCATACCACGCGAACGGAGATGGCGGCGGCAAAGTTGACTGGGATGGTCAACATTGCCGTTTTTGCCGCTTTTTGATGGTGTGTCGCGTGCCGATCTGACGCGAAGGCTGAATTGCAGCGGGTTTGCCGGGATGGACAACTTGACATGTGGTGTTATGGGTGGCAAAAGCGGCAAGAAACGGCAAGAAACGGCAAGGGGATGTTGCCACTTTGGGCGTGTTGCGTTGCCGATCTTCGCGTGTGGTGTGACTCATCGTCATTGCCATGATTGCCATTGCCGCCCCCTCCCCGCATCCCCCGCATTCCAGCGCTTTGCCGCCGTCTCATCATGATCACTGTAGAACACGGGTTTCATTTGCGTCAAGCAGCCACTCACGCGCGGTTGGCGGTTAGATCCTTGTCTTCCATTTCCCAGGCGTGATCCAGCGTGTGATACGCGGTGTGTCGAATCAGATACCGCAGCGGCCAGGTGCGAGCTGGTTTGCCCTGGGCATGGAACGCCCGAATAGTGGTGCGGTAGGCGTCGCGGTGCGCGCTCAGGCCCGCGTCGGTCAGCGGCGCATCGTCAGGGGTGGCAGGAGGGCGCAGCCCGAGCTTCGTCGCCGCCCACTCCTGCTCTGTGCTCAACACATGCCGGACGATGCGGTCCCGATCCCGCCCGCCCCCACGCGGGCCCTTCCGCAGGTCCGCCGAGACGCGCGCACGGACCGCGTCGAAGAACGCCCAGCTCGCTTGCAGCAGCGTCAGCTCACGCTCCAATTCCGCGCGCGACAGGGCTTGTCTGTCGCTGCGCGAGAACGCGAACGAGATGCCCCAGAAGTCGGTGGAGCCCGTGCCTGGATATTGCTCGACCACGGCGGGGGTGGCGTCGGTGGCGTCGGTGGCGATGGCCGCGAACTCCGCTCCCATCCCCGCCAGCGTCGCCACTGACGCGTAGCGGGGCAGGTAGGCGTGCAACCGCGCAATCGCGGCCTCCCCGGTCTTCGCACCGCGCTCGAGGCCGGGCCAATCCGGTGCCACCGCCACCACCTTCTTGCCTTTCGGGCCAATTTCGAGCATCACCCGCAGTTCGCCTGCCATCGCTCCCTACTCCCAGCATTGAAGCTCTGACGCTCGTGCCGTCGCTGATCGCGCGTTGCCATGACTCCCATGATCCCATTGTAACCCGCAAATAGGACACGGAGCGTCCGCATCCCCGCGAGCCCGGCGACGAACCGGACGAGCTGGCCGCCCGTCTTCTTCCCACCGCACTGCCGCGGACCTCCGGGCGCTTGGCTTCATCCGTTCCTCTGTGGTGATCGTCCGAGTCTTAGGCCCAGCGGGCGAGGCCCATGTCGT
>JAICVS010000028.1 GCA_025935195.1 Ktedonobacterales bacterium | reverse complement strand
CTGGTACATCCAGGGCTCCGAGCCGGTCCACTCCTGACCGCCGCGCTCGGCTCGCGCGCTTCCGCGCAGTCCACGTCACAGCGGCGTCCCCATGCGAGAGATGGGAGCGCCGCTCCTTCCTTTTGGAGCGCGATCCCCTCATCCTCATCCACCACGAACGCTCGCCCCCACGGCCCCTTCCCTCGCAGGGAAGGGGGTAGAGGGTGAGGTCACTCAGCCTCTTGCGTCGCCTCGGCCGGCGCCGGCCGCACCACCGACTCCACCGTCCGCTCCACCACCTGCTCCGCCTCTCCCGCTGGCGCCACCGGCGCCTCGCCCACATGCGCCAGCTTGCCATGCAGCCAGAAGTACGCCGCGCCCAGCCCCACCAGCGCCACAATCGCCGGCACCGTGAAGCGCGTGATCAGCCGCAGCGCCACCACGTAGTTCGCGCCCAGCTCGTCGCCCAGCGTCACCATCACCGTACACCAGATCAGCGACCCCGCCAGCGTCGCCAGCAGGAACGTTCGCCGCGGGAAGCGCAGCATCCCCGGCGGATAGCTCGCCACCGTGCGCACGAACGGCGTGATGCGCGCCAGGAAGATCGCCACCGTTCCCGACCGCGCGAACCACGCCTCGACGCCGTCCAGCCGCCGCTCGTCCAGTCGCACGCGCCGCCCCAGCCGCAGCACCGCCGCCCGCCCGCCGCGCAGCCCAATGGTATACGCCACGCTTGCCCCCACCAGGCTCCCCGCCGTCGCGATGATCACCAGCAGGAGCGGTGAGATCGGGTGGCCCCGCTGCGCCGCCAGCGACCCCGCCAGCAATAGCACCACCTCGTTGGGCAGCGGGATGCCCGCGCTCTCCGTCGCCAGCCACAGCGCCACGAAGAGATACACCGCCAGCGGCGGAATGTGCGTCAGAGTGTTCAGTAGCTGCGCCATCAGGCAGACTCCAAAGCGTGTCGGAAATCCTCACGAATGTCCGGCAGATCTTCCAGCCCAACCGAGACCCGGATCATCCCCTCGGTCACACCCGCCGCCGCGCGCTCCGCCGGCGCCAGGAAGCGCTGCGAGATCGAGGCCGGGTGCGAGACCAGCGTGTCCGCGTCGCCCAGGCTCGCCCCGCGCAACGCCATGCGCAGCCGGTCAATCACGCCGAAAGCGCCCGCTCGCCCGCCGCGCACGTCGAAGCTCAGCATACCACCGAACCCCGCGTACTGGCGCTCCGCCAGTCCATGCTGGGGATGCTCCGCCAGCCCTGGATACAAGACGCGCTCCACCGCCGGCTGCCCCGTCAAGAACGCGGCCAGCCCCGCCGCGTTCGCGCAGTGCCGCTCCATACGCAGCGCCAGCGTCTTCAGCCCGCGCAGCATCAGCCATGCCTCCAAAGGCGCCGCGCAGCCGCCCGTATCCACCGCCAGCACGCGCACCCGCCGCATTAGCCCGCGGCTCCCCGCCACAATCCCGCCCAGCAGGTCGCCGTGCCCGCCGATGTACTTCGTCGCGCTGTGAACTACCAGATCCACCCCCAGCTCCAGCGGCCGCGCCAGATACGGGCTGGTGAACGTGCTGTCCACCGCCAGCAGCGCCCCATGCGCGTGCGCCAGCTCGGCCAGCGCGCGCAGATCCGGCACGTCGGTCGTGGGGTTGGTGATCGTCTCGGCCCACAGCAGCTTCGTCTCCGGTGTGATCGCCCGCGCCACCGCGTCGAGGTCCGTCAGGTCCGCGAAGGTGTGGACGACACCCATGCGCGGCAGCGTGCGCGTCAGCAGGTTGTACGTGCCGCCATAGACCTGGCGCGTGCAGACCACATGCTCGCCGGACCCCACCACCGCCGCGACAGCCGCGTGGATCGCGCCAATGCCCGACGCGAAGCTAAACGCGTCCTCCGCGCCTTCCAGGTCCGCGATCGTCCGATGCAGCGCATCCGTCGTCGGGTTGCTCACGCGGCTGTATGAGAACCCCGGCTCCACCCCAGACGAGACGGCCTCCTGCTCCTCCGCACTCGTGAAGTGGAAGCTCGCCGTCTGGAAGATCGGGAACGCGATTGGCTGGCCCTTGCCCGGCCCCTGATAGTGCGCCGCGTGGATGGCCCGCGTCGTGAACCCGCGTCGCCGCTCCGTCTCGCCTGTCACGCTGCTCTCCCCCTTCCGTCTGCCCTGGCGACTGTCATCTCAAGACATCCTATTGCGCCAGTGCTACTTGCGCCAGTGCTACCGGTGCCTCGGTTCGCCGCTCCCGTCCGCCGCGCTACCAGACATCGGTGGCGGCAGGACGCCGCCCGCGGGGGTGCGCCAGGGATGCAGCTCGACGATGAAACGGCCCGCCTGGACCGCGGGGTCCGCCTCGGCGAGGGCCCGCGCCTCGGCCAGTGTCGCGGTGCGGAAGATGCTAAAGCCGCGAATGTCGCTCGCATCCTCCACTGGTCCAGCGGCGATCTTCGCCCCGGACGCCACCAGCGAGCGGATGTGCTCCATATGCCGCGCCTGCAACTCGTCGGGTTCAGAAGTCTCCTCGCTGGTCCACTTCGGCCCCTTCCGCAGCAGGCAGATGTAGTAGGTGCTCAATTCCATCGCGCAGCCGCTCCCTTTCTCATTGCGTCATGTCGCATCCCACCGCTTGCCCGCTCGCGGCGCCACAGGCCACGCGGCAGGCTGGCACGTCGCGGGATGAGACCAACGCCGCCATCATGATCGTGCCCATCCGCTCGCCTTCGCGTGCCTCATGCCGCATCGGCGGCGTACCCACTCGACGTTACATGCCTGACGGACTCCAGTGTAGCAGGTCTCCAAACAGCGCGCATGCGCGAAATGGCTCAGGTCAGAGGACGGCGCACGGGCACCCCGCGCAGCGCTTCTCGCGGCAGTGCGTTGCCCAAATATGATGCAGCCCCTGCTGCGCCGCCGCGCCCGCCGGCAGCCGCCGCGGCCCCAACTGCCGCCCCATCTCGCGCGTGATCGCGTTCGCCGGCAGCCCTGGCAGTGCGCGATAGACATCCTCCGCCCGTGCCCGCGTCTCCTCCTCGCCGGCCACCTCCGCCCATCCAGCCGCGAACGGCAGCGCCACATTCGCGCACAGAATCTTTGCCCGCCCCGGCGAGACCACCCCGCCCGCCACACCCAGCTCCGCCGCCATCCCGCGCGCCGCCTCCGCCGGCGCCCCCGCCCACAGCCGCCGGCGCAGCGGCCCCCACGGCCCCGTCGCCCGCCAACGCGCGAACAGCGCCAGCATCCCGCCCAGGCGCACGCGCTCCACCCCGCCCAGCCCATCGCTCGCCGCCCTGACGGCCTCTGGCGCGAGACCCGCCGCCAGCAGCTCACCCGCCCGCCGCAGCGCCTCGCGGTCGCGCCCATAACCCAACCCCTCGGCCAGCGCCCCCCACAGCACGCGATCCGCCGGCGTCCACAACCCGCGCCCCGGCGAGGATTCACACTCGCGCAGCTCGCGCGCGAACGCCGCCGCCTTCAAGCGGAAACGCGCCATCCCCGCCTCCAGCAGTAGCGCGCGCAACCACGCCGCCCCCATGCGTTCCGCCAGCCCGGCGCACGGCCACGCCTCCACCGCATGCTCCGGAATCTCCTCCATCTCGCTCGCCAGCGCCACGATCGGCGCGCTGCCCCCGCTCGCCAGCGGCGTCCTTCGCTCCTCATCCCGTCCTGGTGGATGGAAGACAACGTGCAGCACCACGCCGTTGTAGCGCGCGTCGCGGCTGTGTCCATGCGCCCGCCACGCCCCCACGCGCAGGTGCAGCTCCACGTCGCCGTAGAGCCGCGCGCCGTCCGCCCGCGCCAGCACCGCGTCGCGAAAGTCCGGACCCGCGCCGCCGCCGCGCCGCCCCTCAAAGACCAGCGCGTACGTCTCTCCCGTCTCCGCGCGCAGCGTCGCGCCACGCCACGCGCCCGCCGCCCAGCGCGCCGCGTACTCCGCCTCGCGCCGCCCACGGCCCACCGCTGCCGCCATCGCCGCGTCCCCTCATCCCGACCGAAGCGCCGATCATCTGCATAGGGAGATACCGATCTGGACGGCAAAAGCGGAACGGCGCAGTGGATGCGGCCAGACAGCACAGCCCCTGGCGCCGCTGCCAACGGCGTTCGGCCTTCTTTGCGCCGGTTTGACACGCCGGATGCGCGTGGGCTATGCTTTGGGGTACCAAACATCACGGGCACCCGGCGTCGCGTACGTGCGCCGGCATCCGCGATGGTGGCGGTCGCGGGCTGGGGCTCGCGGCCGTACACGTGAAGGAGCGTCACATGCCGTCCACATTCGATCCCTACGCGCCGCGGTGGCAGGCCGGCGCCAGCCCCATCGCCACCCCGCGCGATCTGCTGGTTCCCAACGTCATCGAGCAGACGCCGCGCGGCGAGCGCGGTATGGACATCTATTCCCGCCTGCTCAAGGAACGCATCATCTTCATCGGCACGCCGATTGACGATACCGTCGCGAACCTGGTCGTTGCGCAGCTCCTCTTCTTGCAGAGCGAGGACGCGTCCAAGGATATCAGCATCTACATCAACAGCCCCGGCGGCAGCGTCTACGCCGGCCTGGCGATCTACGACACCATGCAGTACCTCAAGCCCGATGTCTCGACATTCTGTATGGGCATGTCCATGAGCATGGGCGCGGTGCTGCTCGCCGCCGGCGCCAAGGGCAAGCGCTACGCCCTGCCCAACTCCACCATCCTGATCCACCAGCCGCTCGGCGGCGCCGAGGGCCAGGCGACGGATATCGAGATCACCGCGCGCGAGATCATCCGCCTGCGCACTACGATCTACGACATCCTCGTCAAGCACACCGGCCAGACGATGGAGCGGATCAAGCTCGACTCCGACCGCAACTTCTACATGACGGCCGACACCGCCAAGGAGTACGGCATCGTGGACGACATCCTGGTGCCCAGCGTCGAGGAGGTCGCCGCCACACGCTAACCGGCGTAGCGGCGTGCGCGCGACATGCGTAACGTGGCCCTGGAGTGGCGTCGCCGCCCCAGGGCTACTTATGTGCTATACGGCGCTATGTATAGTCGGGAGGTCGCGGCAGTGGAGCGCATGGAGCGCCGCGAACAACCGCCGTTGCGCTGGCGCATCGTGCGCCCGCTCTTCGAGCTGCTCTACCACAACCGCGCGCTCTACTGGCTCGCCAGCACCATCCCCTTCGCCGGCCAGTGGCACACCTGGCAGCGGCTCACGCTGCCGCTGCTGGCGGGCCGCGACGTGCTGGAAGTCGGCTGCGGCATCGGCACACTGCTGGCCGACATGGCCCGCGCCGGCTATCGCTGCCAGGCGATTGACCGCTCGCCGCAGATGGCCGCCGCCGCGCGCGACCGCCTGCGCCGCCAGCGCATCCCACCCGCCAGCGCGACAGTCACGGTCGCCGATGTGCGCCGCCTGCCCTTCACGCACGCCTCATTCGACTCGGTAGTTAGCACCTTCCCAACCGAGTACATCTTCGACCGCGCCGCCCTGCGCGAGATCGCGCGCGTCTTGCGGCCGAGCGGCCGGCTCGTGATCGTGCTGGGCGCGGCGCTGCTGCCCGCCAGCCTACCGCTGCTGCCCTTCGTCGCCGTCCAATCGCTCGTCTACGGCCGCCGCCCCGCCACGCGGACGAGTGAGAACCCAGGAGGCTCAGCCAACGATGCGCGAGGCGACACGCTGCTCGCCCTGCTGGCCGCGGCCGGACTAGGCGCGCGGCGTGAAGTAGTACGCGGCCCCTTCTGGGAAGCGTATCTCTACATCGCGCAGAAATCTGACGGCGCGGTGTAGCCCGCGAAGCATACACTGTAATCATCGGTGGGCATTCGTGCCCTGCGTCGAAACGTCCAGCAGGTGTAGGGGCGACGCATGCGTCGCCCGGCGTGGCATAGCGGGATGCCTTGTGTCCGCAACGCTCTGTCAAAATCCATCATGGTCGCCTGTGTCGGGGCGGCCGTGAGGAGCGCCCCGGTCCTATCCGCGCGCCATGGCCGCCAACATGCGTGTATTGTTCCGAAGAGCATCCAGCCGAACAGTTCCACTGAAAGGTTTCATAGACAGCTCGCCATGCATCAGAAAAGCCTCGTCACACTGGAATATCCCAAGATCATCGAGCGGCTGACACGCGAAGCGGCCTTCTCCGCCAGCAAGGCGCTCGCCCAGCAGCTCACCCCCAGCGACGACCCGCGCGAGGTGCGCCGCCGCCTGGCGCTGACCACCGAGGCCCGCCGCCTGATGGAGCAACGGCCCGACGTCGGCGTGCGCGGCGCGCGCGACGTGCGCCCCCACGTCCATGCCGCCGAGCGCGGCGCCATGCTCGCCCCCGCCGAGCTGATCGAGGTGCTGGTGACGCTGCGCGCCTCGGCGCACCTCGGCAAGATCATCGCACGCCTGGACGGCTCGTACCCGCTGCTCATGGCGCTGGCCGAAGACCTGCCCGCGCGCCCCGGCCTGGAGGGACGCATCGCCGAGAGCATCAGCGAAGACGGCGAGGTGCTCGATTCCGCCTCACCGGAGCTGCGCCGCCTGCGCGCCGAGATCCGCGGCGCTCAGCAACGCCTGCAAGAGCGGCTCAACAATCTGGTCAACGAGTTTCGCGCCGCGCTGCAAGAGCCGATCATCACCATGCGCTCCGACCGCTACGTCCTGCCCGTGCGCGCCGAGGCGCGCGGCCAGGTGCGCGGCATCGTCCACGATCAATCCGGCAGCGGCGCGACGGTCTTCATCGAGCCGCTCGTCGTAGTCGAGATGAACAACCGCCTGCGCGAGCTGCATCTCGCCGAGCGCCAGGAGATCGAGCGCATCCTGCTGGAGCTCTCAGGCGAGGTCGGCCGCGAAGGGCCATACGTCATCCTGGCGGTCGAGCTGCTGGCCGAGATTGACTTGCAGCTTGCCAAGGCGCGCTACGCCGGCCTGATCAACGCCTCCGAGCCGCGCATCAGCGAGCGCGGTGAGCTGCGCTTCGACCAGGCCCGCCACCCGCTGCTCACCGGCAAAGTTGTGCCGATAGACTTCACCATCGGCGACGAGTTCTCGATGGTCGTGATCACTGGCCCCAACACCGGCGGCAAGACTGTCGCGCTGAAAACGGTCGGCCTGCTCAGCCTGATGGCGCAGGCCGGCATGCACATCCCGGCGCGCGAAGGCTCCACGGTCCCCGTGTACACCGACGTCTTCGCCGACATCGGTGACGAGCAGAGCATCGAGCAGAGTCTCAGCACCTTCTCGTCGCACCTGAGCCGCATCGTCGAGATTCTGCGCCAGGCCCAGCCCGGCACGCTGGTGCTGCTGGACGAGCTGGGCGCCGGCACCGACCCCAGCGAAGGCTCGGCCCTGGCCCGTGCCATCCTCGCCCATCTCTTGGAGAAGGGCGTCACTACCATCGCCACCACCCACTACTCCGAGCTCAAAGCCTTCGCCCATGAGCAGGCGGGCGTCGCCAACGCCTCGGTCGAGTTCGATGTCGAGACGCTTTCGCCCACCTATCACCTGCGCATCGGCCTGCCCGGCCGCAGCAACGCGCTCGCCATCGCCACGCGCCTCGGCCTGCCAGAGGACATCATCGTCCAGGCGCGCGAGTTCCTCGGCAGCGCCGGCGTCGAGATGGAGAGCCTGCTGGAAGGGCTGGAGGCCGACCGCCGTGCCGCCGCCGACGAGCGCTATCACCTGAGCATGGAGCGCGCCGAAGCCGAGTACCAGCGGCGCGAGCTGGAGCGGCGCCGTGCCGAGCTGGAAGAGGAGCGCGTGCGCATCCTCAACGACGCGCGCGCCCGCGCGCGCCGCGAGGTGGATGGCATCCAGACCGAGCTGGCGCGCATGCGCGCCGAGATTCCGCGCCAGCGCATCACGCCGGAGAAGCTGAGCGACCTGCGCGCTCGCGTCCGCGCGCTCGATGAGCGGGCGGCACCGCTGCCCCAGCCGGTGCGCGCGCCGGAGGAGCCTGAAGCGGCGGAGCCAGCCGAGGAAGTGCTGGCGGGACCGCTCCAGATCGGCGACACGGTGCGCGTGCGCACCATGAACTCGCGCGGCGAGCTGCTCACCCTGCCCGATGCGCGCGGCGACGTCGAAGTGCAACTGGGGCCGCTGAAAATGCGCGTGCGCGCCCGCGAGGTGGAGCGACTGAGCCGCCGCCAGGCGCGCGCCGAATCGTCCACCAGCGTGATCACCCTGCCGGAGCTGCGGCCCGTCGCGACGCCGGACCTGCAGCTGGACCTGCGCGGGCAGCGGGTAGAGGAGGTGCTGCCGCTGGTGGATCGCTACCTCAACGACGCCTATCTCGCCGGCATGCCGTTCGTGCGCATCCTCCATGGCAAGGGTACCGGCGCGTTGCGCCAGGCCATCCGCGAGCAACTCGCCCATCACGCGCTGGTGCGCTCCTACGCGCCCGCCGAGGCCAAAGAGGGCGGCGAAGGCATCACCGTCGTCACCTTGCAAACCTAGCCCGGCTTCTTCACGAAGATACCTTTCGCCCTGGCGCAACCTGTCTCTCCCTCTCCCCGCGGGGAGAGGGGGCCGGGGAGTGAGGAACCCCGCATCATCCGACGGTGAAGCCAATGGTGCGGGCGGTGGCCCGCTGCCCGTTGAGGGTGAGCGTCACCACCAGCGTGTAACTGCCGGATGTGAGGGCGTTGCGGAAGAAGTAGAAGCTCGCGTTCGGCGAGATGAAGAATCCCGAGGCCAGCAGCAGCACGCGCCCCTGGCTGTCCACAATCGAGACCGCCATCGGCGCACCAGGCGCACTCGCGGATGTGCAGAGGTTGACGTAGACCGTCTGACCCGCGGCGAAATGCGTGGCGTTGTTGCCGGGCGCGCACGAGTTGTCGCGGAACGTGGCGAGCGTGACCGCGCTAAAGGCGGCCGCCGCCTGCTGATCGAGCTGCTTCTGCGCATCCGCGCTCGGCGTCACGGTCGGCCCGGCGGCCGGCGTCGCCGTCGCCGTCGGCACGGCGGTCGGGGCGACGGTGGCCGTCGGCGCGACCGTGGCCGGCACGATCGCCCGGTGGACGGTCGCCGTCGGCGCCGGTCGGGTCAGCGTCAGCGCCAAGCCGGACGCGCTCACACCGACCCAGGCGACGAGCGCGAGCAGCAGCAGCGCCGCTATGGCCGCGCCAGGAATCAGCAGGGGATTGCGCGATCGGCGCACGCGGGGCAAGGTGCGCGTGGGCGTCCGCACCTCGCCCGACTCCGGCCGCCACACCTGCGCCGGCACGCGCGTCCTGCCCGTATCGAGCAGCGCCTTGCGCAGCACCGCCCCAGGCTGCTCGGTCGTGTCGCTCTCCGTCACCCATGCCGGCCGCTCCAGCGCCCAGGCGGCGTCATCGGGCGCGACGCCCCAGCCCGCCTCGCCATATGCTTCCGGCGGGGGACCCAGCGCCGGGAACGGCTCCCGCCGCGGCCCGTACGTCGGCCGGCGCGCGGCGCCCGGCCGGAAGCGCGGCTCCTCCACCTGCGCCAAGAGCGAATCCATATCGAGCTGGCCGTCCGGGGTGAGCGGTAGATTCAGCGGGCGCGTCGCCTTCGCCGGCAGGCGGAAGCTGGGCAGCGGGATCGTGTGGTAGGTCTGGTCGTACGGGCCGCGCTGATAGGTGCGCTCCGGCGCCTGCGTGCCCGGTGGGAAGGTATTCCGGGCGCCGGGCGGCTCCAGCGGCGGTGCCGGCGGCTGCGCCCGCGCGGAGGTAGTATCGTCGGGGAAGATCGCGTCGAGGCCCTCCGCGCCTAGCCCTGGCTCGAAGCGCGCCGGCTGCAAGGTATCCGCGCTCGCCAGTGGCGTCGTCGGTGGCAGTGGCGGCGGCACCGGGATCGACGGCATAGGCATCACCGGCGACGAAGGCACTATGGGCGGCTCGGCCGGTGTCGCCCGCTCGCCCGGCTCCATCCGCTGGGGAGCGCCAGTGAGGCGCCGCTCGGACCGGGACGGCAGCATCGTCGTGGTCGGAAGCGCATCCAGCCCGTCCCTCCCCTCCAGCCCGTCGAGTTCCTCGGCGAATGGGGCGAGCGCGTTCGCGAAGGCCTCCGCCGTGCCGAAGCGATCCTCAGGGCGCTTCGCCAGCGCCTGCTCGACCACACGCACCAGATCGCGCGGCACGTCCGAATTGAAGCCGCGCAGATACGCCGGGCGCGAATGCACCTGCTGGTAGAGCACCGAGACAGGCGTGGCGCCGACGAACGGCGGCCGCCCGGCCAGCGCCTCGTAGAGCACGCAGCCGAGCGCGTACACGTCCGCCCGCTGGTCAATCTCCTTGCCCTCAGCCTGTTCCGGCGACATATACTCCGGCGTGCCGATGGTCGTGCCGGACTTGGTGAGGCCGCGCAGCCCCTGCAGCTTGGCGATGCCGAAGTCGGTGAGCAGCAGGCGGTGCTGGTTCTCGGCGTCCACCAGCATGTTCGACGGCTTCACATCCCGGTGGACGATGCCGCGCTGGTGCGCGTGGTGCAGCGCCTGCGCCATCTGCGCCAGCGCGCTCGCCGCCTCGCCGACGCCCAGCGCGCGCCCCAGGCGCAGCCGGAACGTGCCGCCGGTGACGCACTGCATCACCAGATAGACGAGATCATCCGTCTCGCCGCGGTCGTACACGGCGACGATGTTGGGGTGGTTCAGCTGCGCGACCGCCTGCACCTCGCGCTCGAAGCGGCGCACGAAGCCCACACGGTCCTCGGCGTCGTTGGGCAGCACCTTGATGGCGACATCGCGCTGCATCTCCGGGTCAACCGCCCGATAGACCCGTGAAGAGCCGCCACGCCCGAGTTCTTCGACAATCGTGTACTGCCCCAGTTGGCGCCCAATCAGGTCGTTCCAGCTCATCGTCCGCTTCGACCCCGTCTCCACCAAGATACCCCGCCCGTACGGGCCGGGCGCGCTGGTCCCGCATCTCGCGGGCCGCTGGCTGCCACGCGCAATTGTATCCCAAGAGGCGCGGCCTGGCTAGTCACCCAGCCAAATGGGCAGAGAGTTGCGCGCATCGGTCCCACACCCGCGTGTTCACATCCTTGACACGCCGCTATCTTTATGGTAATTTAGTTCTATCGCGGTCGCGCCACCCCGTACCACCCGCACCTGAACAACCGCATAGCGCGACCAAATAGCACATCCGCGCCCACGCGCAACCGCCGGCATGACAGCGTGAATGTGGCCGGAATCGCTCAAAGCGTTGCCGTTTTTGCCGCCCATGTTGCCATCCGTTGCCACTTCTTTGCCGGATCTTGCCACCTTTGCCGCCCAGAACGCGAAACGTCACATGTCACGGGCCGCAAACTGGCTTAAATGCGGCATTCGAGTAGAGGGCGCTGCCGATCACACATCAAAAAGTGGCAAAAACGGCAATGGTGACCATCCCAGTCAACATTGCCCGCGTACAGGCGCATGGTATGCTGGTCGCGCGAAACCGCCACCGCGAACGGCCCACCGGCGCACGGGGTGAGGAATGATGAGGGGAGCGCAGCCCATATGACAGATTCAACCAGCGCCGAGCAGCCGGCCATGCCCGCGCCCTCGGTTGAGCCGGCGCCATCGGGCGAGCCGCCCACACCGGCCGCGACGCCCCCATCGCCCCCACCCGGCGCCTATCCCGCCTATCCCGCCTATCCCCCCTATCCGCTCATGGCGCGACCGCCCTGGAGCCTCGATGCGCCGCACGCCCCGCCGCCCGTCTACATCGTCGAAGCCGGCCGGCGCCCCCGCCGCTGGATTGCGCCCGCCGCCGCCGTCCTCATCACGATTGTCGTGATCTTCGGCGCGCTCGACCTCATCCACCTCATCTTGCCCCAGCCTGGCAGGGGCGCCACCTCGCTGATCATCCAGGTCAACCAGCCCAACTCCACCTCGCTCACAGACGCCGTGCTGAAGCTGACGCCGACCGCGCTCACCGTGAGCTGCCATGCCTCCGCCGCCCTCACCCTCACCAACAGCGGCAGCCGGCCGCTCACCTGGAGCGTAGACGCCATCCCGGACGGCATCCTGCTCGACCAGCGCTCACCCCACGGCGGCACGCTGGCCCAGGGCCGGCGCGTCACCCTCACCCTCATCTCACTCGGCCAATCCGGCTCCAGCGCCCTGCGCATCAGCGACGACCTGGGCGAGACGCTGGACCTGCCCGTCGCCATCCGCTGTCCCTAGCCGCGGGCTCACGCCGGGAACGGCCCGCTCGCTTCGCTCTTGACCCCAGGCCGCGCCGCGTGGCATACTATATCCGAGTGACACAGTCGGAATTGACCGCAACGGTATCCCACTGGGGCGCCCCAGACGCGACGATCACGCCGCCTGGCCCGATGAAGCATGAGAACGCACGGAGGAAGACAACGTGAGCACGGAGACGGACGTCGGCCTCGAGCTCGAAGCATATAAGTGGGGGTTCAGCAAGCCTGAAAACTACGTGTTCAAGGCGCGCAAGGGCCTCTCCCACGAGATCGTCGAAGAGATCGCCGAGATGAAGGGCGAGCCGCAGTGGATGCGCGACTTCCGCCACAAGAGCCTGGACGCCTTCCTCAAGCGGCCCATGCCCACCTGGGGCGGCGACCTCAGCACCATTGACTTCGACAACATCTACTACTACATCAAGCCGACTCAGCAGGCTGGCAAGACCTGGGATGACCTGCCCGCCGAGATCAAAGACACCTTCGAGCAGCTCGGCATCCCCGAAGCCGAGCGCAAATACCTCGCCGGCGTTGGCGCGCAGTATGAATCTGAGGTGATCTACCACAAGGTGCGCGAAGACCTCGAAAAGCAGGGCGTGATCTTCGTGGACCCCGGCACCGGCTTGCGCGAGCACGAAGAGCTCTTCCGCAAGTACTTCGCCACCGTCATCCCGCCCAACGACAACAAGTTCGCCGCGCTCAACTCCGCGGTCTGGAGCGGCGGCAGCTTCATCTACGTGCCCAAGGGCGTCAGAGTCGAGATTCCGCTGCAGGCCTACTTCCGCATCAACGCGCAGAACATGGGCCAGTTCGAGCGTACGTTGATCATAGCGGACGAGGACTCATATATACACTACGTGGAGGGTTGCACAGCCCCGACATACACTACGGATTCACTTCATAGTGCTGTCGTGGAGATCATCGTCCACAAGAACGCGCGCGTGCGCTACACCACCATCCAGAACTGGTCCAAGAACGTCTACAACCTCGTGACCAAGCGCGCCGTCGCCTACGAGGGCGCGACCATGGAATGGGTGGACGGGAATCTGGGCTCGCGGTTGACCATGAAGTACCCCGCCGTCTGGCTGATGGGTCCGCACGCGCGCGGCGAGGTGCTCTCCGTCGCCTTCGCCGGCACCGGCCAGCACCAGGACGCCGGCGGCAAGGTCGTCCACGTCGCGCCCTACACCTCCTCGCAGATCGTCTCGAAGTCGATCTCCAAGGGCGCGGGCCGGTCGAGCTATCGCGGCCTGCTCAAGGTGCAGAAGGGCGCGCACGACGTCAAGTCTAACGTGCGCTGCGACGCCCTGCTCTTGAACGAGGCCAGCCGCACCGATACCTACCCCTACATCGAGATCGAGGAAGAGGACGTCGAGGTCGGTCACGAGGCCACCGTCTCCAAGGTCGGTGAGGAGCAGCTCTTCTACCTGATGAGCCGCGGCCTCTCCGAGAGCGAGGCCTACACCATGATCGTCAGCGGCTTCATCGAGCCGATCGCCAAGGAGTTGCCGCTGGAATACGCCGTCGAGCTCAACCGGCTGATCCAGCTCGAAATGGCCGGCTCGGTCGGCTAGTCACATATCAACCAGGCGCAGTGACTCTTCGAGCAGCGAGAGGGCGGGGTGGCGCACGCCGCCCCGCCCCTCCTGTGACCAAGACACGCAAGCGATATCAGAGCGAGAGGACGTTTCCCCCTATGACCCCACCCGCCACGCGCCGCGGCTTCAGCGCGGAGGCCGTCGCCGAGCTTGTCCGCCGGCGCGACGAACCCGACTGGATGCGCCAGCGCCGCCTCGACGCCTGGCAGACCTACGAGCGTCTGCCCATGCCCACCCGCCAGGACGAAGAGTGGCGCCGCACCGACCTGCGCGACCTGAAGCTGGACGAGGTCGCCCCCTTCGCCGACGGCCACAACGGCCGCACCCCGCGCGGCACGCTGCTGCCCGAGGCCGAGCGCCACGAACAGCTCGGCGGCTTCCTCGGCCTGCGCGACGGCCACCCCGTCGAGCATCGGCTGGACGACGCGCTGCGCGCGAAGGGCGTGATCTTCACCGACCTCGCCACCGCCGTGCGCGAGCACGGCGATCTCGTGCGCGAGCACTTCATGACCCGCGTCGTCCCCGCCGGCGACAGCAAATTCGCCGCCCTGCACGGCGCCTTCTGGGATAACGGCACCTTCCTCTACGTCCCCAAAGGCGTCGCCGTCGAGTTGCCCTTCCGCGCCGTCGTCGCCGCCGGCCACCAGGGCAGCGCCAGCATGGCCCACACCCTGATCGTGCTGGACGAGCAGGCCCAGGCCACGTTCGCCGAAGACTTCACCTCACCCGAAGGCACCGCGGGCGGCTTCAGCAGCCGCGTCACCGAGATCATCCTCGGCCAGGAAGCGAACCTGCGCTACGTCGGCGTGCAGCGCTGGGGCAAGACCGTCCACGACTTCCACACCGAGCGCGCGTTGCTCGGCCGCGACGCGACGGTGGTGCTGGAGACCGTCGAGCTGGGCAGCGCGCTCTCCAAGGGCCGTGTCGAAGCCGTCTTCGCCGGCGACGGCGGCAACGCCAAGATTCTCGGTCTCTACATCGAGGACGGCCGCCAGCACCTCGACCGCTACACCCTGCAAGACCACCGCGCCGCCAACTGCACCAGCGACCTGCTCTTCAAGGGCGTGCTGACGGACAAAGCCCGCTCGGTCTTCTCCGGCCTCATCCGCGTCGCGCCCAATGCGCGCAAGACCGCCGCCTACCAACAGAACCGCAATCTGCTGCTCAGCCGCGCGGCGCGCGCCGACTCCATCCCCAACCTGGAGATCGGCTGCAACGACATCCTCGGCTGCACCCACGGCGCCACCGTCGGCAAAGTGGACGAGGAGCAGCTCTTCTACCTGATGTGCCGCGGCCTCACGCGCAGCGACGCCACCCACCTGATCGTCGAAGGCTTCGTGGACCCATTGGTCGCCGCCGTGCCGATCGCCGGCCTGCGCGACGCGCTCCGCAGCGAGATCCAGCGCCGCGTCAGTGCGCAAGATATCCAATAGATGCGACTACGGCCTTGAGACAGATGAAGGAGACGCGAGCGCTATGGCTGTCGTGACAGTGGGCCGCGAGGAGGACGTAGCGCCGGGGCAGGCGTTGCGCGTGGTCGTGAAGGGTGAGCCTATCGCCATCTTCAACGCGCAGGGCGAGCTCTACGCCATCGGCGACACCTGCACCCATGAGGAGTTCTCGCTCTCAGACGGTGAGTTGGTAGATGACCACACCGTTGAGTGCGCCCTGCACGGCGCCCAGTTTGACATCCGCAGCGGCGCCGCGCTCTCCCTCCCGGCCACCCTGCCCACGCCGACCTACCCAGTCTGGGTGGAGGACGGTGAGCTGAAGATCGAGGTAGAAGAATAACCTGATTGCCCACCTGGCGCCCCCTCTCCTTGCGAGGAGAGGGGCCGAGGGGTGAGGACATCTCCCCTACACGTACGTCTGATCCACGTAGCACCAGCGCCAATCCTGCTCCGACTTGAACGCCTGGATGATCGGGTGCGACGTGGCATGGTAGTGCGCCGTCGCGTGCTTGTTCTTGGATGAGTCGCAGCAGCCGACGTGGCCGCACTCCGTGCAGAGCCGCAGGCTGACCCAGCTATCGCCCGTCTTGAGGCAGTCTTCGCACCCCTGGGCGCTGGGTGTCACGTCGTGGATGTGATCGAGGTGCGTGCAGGTCGCCGTTGCCATCCGAGCCTCCCTCACTGAAACGCCCGCCGGGGCATTCATGCCCACGCGCCGCTCACCGGCCATTCATGGCCGCGTGCTCGTCCACCAATCCGCTGACCAGCTCATGACCACGCGGCCATCTCACTGATCATCTGCCCACAATCATACCATCAGGTCGCGATGGATGCCGCAGGCCGCCGTGCTGCCATGCCCGCATCAATGGGGAACGAAGGTCGTCTCGGCGTTGATCGTCTGGCCGCCGGGCGACAAGGCCGAGGCAGTGATGAAGACCGGGCGCTCTGATGGGAGGCCGCCGAAAGAGACGGTGAACGACACCAGACCATCCGCGTCAGTGGAGACAGGGCCTTGGACGCTGCTGCCTGTGGGAAAGTCTACGCTAATCGTGACGGGGATGCCCGGCGCCGGGCCGACATTGGCCGGACCGGCATTGTGGCTTACACGCACGAACACCGTGATGGAGCCGGCGGTGGACGGCGCGGGGTTCGAGACCCATGTGCCGATGGTATACGGTTGCACCGCCGGCGTCGGCGTGCCGGCGGCGGTGATCGGCTGGATGACCGTGCCGCCGCCGGCTGGCGAGACTGTGCCGATGGGTACCGAGAGCTGGCCGCGCGCATCTGTGGATGCCCGCGACGCGACAGCGTATGCCACCCCCGCCGCAATCGCGACCATCACCACGGCGGCGAACAGCGCCGGCAGAAAGCGCAGCCGGGCGAGCAAAGCGCTGGCGCTCCAGTCGCGCTCGCGCCAGGAGAAATCTTCGCGCGGCAGGGATGCCGCCGCCCGTCCCAATAGTGGCGACTGATCCTCCTCGATCAGCGCCGCGCGTGGGCGCCGCCATCCACGTGACTCGCCACGCGCGGCCCCAGCTTCTTCAGCACGCCCGGCCTCTTCGCGCACCAGCGCACTCGCCATCTCCGCGCTACTCTGCGCGGGCGGGCGGTATTCCAGCGGACGGCTCATCCGGCCGTCATGCGGTCGGCCCAATGTATCACCGCCCGATGGCAGCGGGGGATGCACCCCCGCGCCCGGCGACGGCGCGATGTACTCCACGCGCCCCCCCGCCTGCTGTGGGGCGTGCTTCCTTGCGGCGGCCCGCTGGCGCCGCGATGAAGTGCTATGCGTTGACACTACTCCCACGCCTCCCGAATTCTCGCTCAACGGTGAGATCGTGCCCCGCGCCTCGGGCCACACCCGCCGCGGCTGCCCATCCACGCAACTCCCCGTCTTCCCGCTCGACCCATCATTTCGCGGCGCTCCGCCTGTCGCTCCTCATCCCTATTCATCCTGACCGTCACCACGGAAGCGGCGCAGCCACTCCTCGACATCCTGAATCGCCTGCTCGGCACTCGGAAGCTCGCCGTCCGCCGGCACACGATGGATGCCGGAGGCATCACCAGCAAAGGGCGTGCCTGAGCGTTCATCTGTGGACTTTCGCTGCTCTAATTCGCGTACATACGCGGACACCTCCGGATCGGCGGCGACGAGCGACGAGACCCGCGCCGTGAACCGCCGCGCCGCGCGCGTCAGATCGCCCAGACGCAGATCGAAGTGGTAGAGCGCATCCATTTTGTCCAGCAGCGCCTCCGAAACCGGCAGATTCGGCGTCGCAGAGACGTAGTGCGGCGCGGTGGCCCATAGGCTGGCGGCGCCGATGCCCTCACGACGCGCGGTGTCGTGGATGACGGTCAGGATGCCCGTCGAGCCTTCGTAGGTGGCGCGCTCGATCCCCGCCGAATCCATGCGGCGCAGCGTGGCCGCATTGCTCGCCGTCCCCGCGACACCGATCGGCGCCGTATGCGGCACCTCGCCGATCAACGCGCCGAGCAGCACCATCTCCTCCACGCGGCACTGGCGGCATACGTCCAGCACTTGTTGCGAGAACGACTTCCAGCGCTGCTGTGGCTCATCCCCCAGCAGCAGCACGACATCGCGCCCGCGCGGCCCTTCCGGCGTGCGCTCGGCGCGGTGGACGTAGAAGCGGTTGGACGGCCAGCTCACGCGCCGGACCGAGCCACTCAAGATGCGCACCTGCGGGCGCGTCTCGGTGAAGTCGTAGAACAGCTCCGGCTCGATATCGGCGAACGGCGTCGCTTCCCACTGATTGATCAGAAACTTCACGGCCCAGGTCGCGGCGCTCGCGGCATCGTTCCAGCCCGCGAATGCCCCGATGAGGAGAGCGTTCTCCACATCTGGAACCTCAGACATCTCGACGTGCTCCATATGCCGCTACCATTCTTGCCCGCGAGCACACTGCGTCCTACTCACGACGTACCCGTGGCTGCTTCCCGCCATGCCGCGCGCACATCGCCTATGCTTGATCAGTATACCACTCCGGCGCCGCCGTGCCACCTGCCCAACGACCGAGATACTGAGCGCGGGCATTCGCGATGCTCCTCAATGGACATCATTGGCGCATTTACTGTAATCCATCTATGCCATGCTGCCAATACTCAACACAACCGAATGTTGCGATATGGTAGCCTTATCGTGTATACTGAATCTTGAGAGGCTGAGAGAGTACCCAAACCCAAGGAGAGAGGGCCGTGGCAGAGCGTGAGTATATGACGGTCGCCGAGGCGCGGGATGCGTTGGGCGTTTCCAGGCGCAAGATCGCCGAGTTGATCGAGCAGAGTGTCTTACCATCGCGGGAGAATCCGCTTGATAAGCGTTCCAAGCTGGTGAGCCGCGCCGATGTGGCACACCTCAAAGCGCAATCAGTTAGCCCCAAAAAAGACGTGGTCTAGAATGCGCAGTGAGGCTACATCGGGCGATTAGGGCGCTCGTGTGGTTGCTGTCGGTGTAGCATTGGCACGTTTGGGTTGGAGAGGCATCGGTATCGCGGACAGAGGCGGAAGGGAGCGACTGATGGGCACCGCGGACGACGACGAGCGCTAATTGCTGCCCCTTGACGATGGCGGCAAGTCAGGACAGGGCCGGCTCATTCGGCGCCAGTGGCATGACGGACGATGGTTCTTCTCGGTAGTGGACGTGGTAGGGCTACTCACAGACAGCCCTACGCTTCGCAACTACTGGAGTGACCTCAAGCGCCGCGTGCAAGATGGCAGCCATCGCTCTTCGTAGATGCGGATAGCAGGGAAGGTGGGAACAGCGATGAGGGATGATGCGCATCTGCTGCCGCTGGGCTGATTGCTGGCGCTTCTGGCACGGAGGAACCCTATGGCTCAACTCATCCCGACGACGGTCGTCGGCAGCTATCCCCAGCCGGACTGGCTGGTGGATCGTGAGCAGTTGCGCAGCCGCCTGCCTCCGCGCGTGCGCGCGCGCGAGATCTGGCGCATTCCCGATCCCTACCTCGAACAAGCGCAGGACGATGCCACGCTGCTCGCCATCCACGACATGGAGCGGGCGGGAGTGGACATCATCTCCGATGGCGAGATGCGCCGCGAGAGCTACTCCAATCGCTTCGCCACGGCGCTGGATGGCTTCAATATCGAGCATCCAGGCACGGCGCTCGATCGTACGGGGCATCCCAACCCGGTGCCGCGCGTCGTTGGCCCGGTCCGCCGCACACGGCCCGTCGAGGTGTGCGACCTGGAGTTCCTGCGACGCAACACCGACCGGCGCATCAAGATCACCGTTCCCGGCCCGTTCACCGTCACACAGCAGGCGCAAAACGAGTACTATCCAGATGATCGCTCGCTCGCGCTCGCCGTAGCCGCCGCCATCAACGACGAGATCAAAGACCTCTTCGCGGCGGGCGCGGACGTCGTGCAGATTGACGAGCCCTATCTGCAAGCCCGGCCCGATCAGGCCCGCGCGTACGGCGTGGAAGCCATCAATCAGGCGCTCGACGGCGTCGCGGGGACCACGGCCCTGCACATGTGCTTCGGCTATGCCGCCATCGTCCATGATCGGCCGGGCCAGTACGCCTTCCTGCCGGAGCTAAACGCCTGCGCGGCGCGGCAAATCTCCATCGAAGCCGCCCAGCCCAATTTGGACCTCGCGGTATTGCGCGCGCTCCCCGACAAAACCGTCATCCTGGGTGTGCTGAATCTGGGAGACGACCAGGTGGAAACGCCCCAGGTCGTGGCCGACCGCATCAGGGCCGCGCTGCGCTGGATCGCGCCAGAGCGGTTGATCATCGCGCCGGACTGCGGCATGAAATACCTGCCACGCCAGGTCGCGTTCGCCAAGCTCCAGGCGATGGTGGAGGGAGCCAGGATCGTGCGTGAGGAGCTGGCCTGACCCCCTCATCATCCTCACGTTGTGATGTCCGGGTAGGGGAGCGACCAGCGTTGGAGCTGTCGCGCGTATTCGCGCTGGAAGCCGAGCGGCTCCGCGTAATCGCGCTCGAACAGCGCGATATAGAGTGTGAGCGTCAGAAAATGATGCGCGCCCAGCTCGAAGAGCTTGACGTAGTCGTGCGTAGCGAGCGCCTCACGCTCCGCCTCGGTAAACGCCTGCCATGTGCTCCGCTCCATCTCCGGCAGGTTCAGAATCACATTGGCTCGCTCGGCCTCCCACCACGTCACCGTCCCGCGCGGATCCGCACGGTAGCGCTCGACCAGCGCCGGATCGCGGTCAATCGAATAGAGGAACTTATTGACGAGGTACTTGCTCATGCGGCCGCTCCCTTCGGATACCACGTGAAGTAGGCCTCCATCGTGTGGAAGAGGTCGAGCGAATCGGCGTAATCCGCCTTGATCGGCCCGGCGACGCCCATCATCAGCATGAAGTCCATGAAGCCGTGTGTGGCGTTGCCTGGCGTCCACAGGCTATCAAGCGTCACCTCCCGCAGCGCCGCCTCGATATCGCCGTTAGCGATCCACTCGACGGCCTTGCGGTCGAACTCCGGATCCGGGCCGTGCGGGCCAAACTGGCGCGGCCCGCCCAGCTCGAGTGAGAGATGCCCCGTGCCGATGATGGCCACACGCTCCGCGCTCGGCCAGGCTTCGACCAACTGGCGCAGCGTGCGGCCGAGTTGGACGAAGCGCCACGGCCGCGGCAGCGGCGGCGCGAAGATATTCGTGTAGATCGGCACGATAGGCAGGTCCGCCCGCGGCCGGGTGGTGATGATCGGGCAGGTGATGCTGTGATCTACCCGGAGCTCGTTGCTGAAGGCGAAGTCGAAGCCGGCATCCAGCCCGGCGCGCAGCAGATAGGCCGAAAGCTCCTCATGCCCTTTGAGCCGCATGCGCGGCAGGCCGAACTCGCGCTCCTCGTTGTAGTAGTTTCCGTCGTAGTACGGCGCTTTGCCGATGAGGAACTGCGGCATATTGTCGTAGAAGAGCTGGTGGAAGTGGTCGGACCCCACCATCACCAGCACGTCTGGGCGGGCGCGCGTGAGCGTCTCACGATACGCCTCCACCTTGCGCACCCACTCGTCCGCGAAGTCGGGCCGGCTCTCCGGCGGCGCCGTGCTGGCGCGGTAGAAGAACGGATGGTGTGTGGTGGCGAGGACGGCGACCAGATCAGCCATAACTCCCTCTTTCGGGCGCGACCGGCGCGCAGACGGCGCGCAATCGCGGGTACAACGCAACTCGCTATGACGTGGGGCTAGGGTTGCTTTGTATCCGCATCCACGGCCCCGCTTGGCCCGCCGTCCAGCCGCGGCCGATACACGGCGTGGCGATCAACGGCGGCGTAGATGTCGGGCGCAATGGGCGAGCGCAGCTCCTCGGCGAGATGCCCGAGCAGCCCCGCCGCGCGCGCGAGCAGCGCCACCCCGCGCAGCAATGCGGGCGGCAAGCCGAGATCGGCGAGCGCCGCGCCCCCCACCCCCGCGCCATTCAGCGGCAGCGTGCGGCCCAGTATCTCGGCATGCACCCGGCCAATCGCCTCGAACAACTGTAGGTGCGGCCCCCGCAACCCCTCACGCTCCGCAATCGCGATGATCACCGGCGTGCGCGGGTCGCCGCTCTTGTGGACGGGATGCCCCAGCCCGGGGATGTACCGGCCGTCGGATCGGGCCGCCGCGACGGCCCGCCGCGCCAGCGCATCCCACTGCTCCTCGGTCGCCGGCAGATCGCCCTCTACCGTCGCCAGGACGCCGGAGAGAAAGCGGCCCGTATCCTCAGTGACGCCGAGGAAGCGCGAGCCGCCACCCAAGAGACCCGCCGCGATTGCGCCTTGCAGCGCGTCGGGCGCGCTGTAGAGCGTCAGGCGGGCGGCGATTGCCGTAGGCGTGAATCCATGGTCGGCAAGCGCGACGAGCACCGCCTCGAAGACGCGCACCTGCTGTGGCGTCGGTCGCCGCTGCGTCGCCAGCCAGAGCGCCAGCTCGCCGAACCCGACCTTGCCGAGCAAGTCGCCCGCCAGATCGTGCCCGAGCAGTTGGATGCTGGTCGCGGTGGACGTGCCGATCCCGGTGGGATACTCGGCGGGCGGTTGCTGCTCACCGCTGGACCCCATCCGCACCCTCGCTTTCAGTCCGCATCAGTCCGCATCAGTCCGCATCAGTCCGCATCAGTCCGCATCAGTCCGCATCAGTCCGTGCTGTGCTCTACGGTTTCTCGCGACGGATTCGCGCGATGAGCGGGATGCTGATCCAGCCGGTCGACGGATGTCGGCTTGCGCAGCCAGGACCGCACCTGCTCGCTATCCTGGCCAAGCGTGGGCGGTGGGAGCTCGTAGCGTGGTGGCGTGCGCGAGAACGTGATCGGGTTGCGAATCATCGGCACCGCATGCTCGCCCGTGCCAACCTCGACAACCGGATTGAGTCCGAGATCGCGCGCGAGGGTGACGCCACCGGCGACGGTGTTGATTGGGCCACAGGCGACGCCCGCCGCGCTCAACGCATGGAACCACTCGTCAGCGGTGCGTGTGCGCAAACGTTCGATGAGCAGCGGGCGCAGCGCGTCGCGGTTGCGCGTGCGATCTTCGTTATTGATAAACCGTGGGTCATCAGGCAGCTCCGGCAGGCCCAGCACATCGCAGAGCTTGCGAAACTGCCCATTGTTGCCGGCGATGACGATCAGGTCCAGATCGGCGGTTGGGAGGGGATCGTACGGAAACAGGCTGGGATGCGCGTTGCCCATGCGCGTGGGAACGACGCCGCCCGCCACATAGGCTGACGACTGGTTGACCATCCCCGAGAGTGCCGATGCCAGCAGGCTCACCTCCACATGCTGGCCTACGCCGGTGCGGCCGCGATGCTGCAGGGCCGCCAGGATGCCAATCGCCGTATGCAGCCCCGCAACGACATCGAAGACCGACATCCCGGAGCGGTAGGCTGGCCCATCCGCATCGCCGGTGAGGCTCATCAACCCAGAAACCGCCTGTACCACCAGATCGTACCCAGGCAGTGCGGCGCCTTCCGCCGTCCCAAAGCCACTGATGGACGCATAGATCACGCCCTGGTTGCGCCGCGCGACGGCGTCATAGTCCAGGCCAAAGCGCTTGAGGCCACCCGGCTTGAAGTTTTCGATGAACACGTCCGCGCGCGCGGAGAGTTCCTGCGCCAGGCGCAGGTCTTCCGCGTCCTTGAAGTCCAGCGTCACCGAGCGTTTGTTCCGGTTGATCGCCAGATAGTAGGTGGCAATGCCGTTTCGCACGGGCGGCGTCCATGTTCGCGTATCATCCCCGGCGGGACTCTCGACCTTGATCACTGTGGCGCCGAGGTCGCCAAGCAGCATCGTGCAATACGGACCGGCCAGCACCCGAGCGAAATCGGCGATCAGGATGCCGTCGAGCGGGCGCGGTCGCTGATCGGTGTCGAGATGATCCAGGTGATCCAGTGCTGGCATCGAATCTCCGTCTCCCGTCTGCCCACGTCATGCGGTGTCCGCGATACGGACAACTGTCCGTAGTGGATGGTAGACGACCGCGTAAGGTGTGTCAAGGGGCGTGCGGCGCCAGGCGGGGTCATTCAAAGATTGAGGCCGAACCTGGCTGACTTGCGGGGGGCGATCGACCGCATCGGTGCAGTGCGCATCGTGTCTGACTCGCCTGAGACAACGGCAACGCCAGAGCACCTCATCCAGCGTCCGCTCCTGCTCCGGCGTCGGTTTGAGCGTCTCTTTGAACGTCCGGTGCGGTGGCTCTATGACCAGCTCCCCGCGAACTCTCCTCCGGCCAGTCTCCCCGCTGCTCCTGCCAGTCCTAAACCCAATCTACCAGAACAGGGCGCCTCCGTTGAGGACACAAGAATGGCTCCACGCCAGGCCTGGAGCCAGACGGAGCGGGAGACGGGATTCGAACCCGCGACCCATTGCTTGGGAAGCAATTCCCCACGCCATCTCCACCCGGTTACTTCAAAGCCGCAATTCCTGCGGCTTTTTTGTTGTGCCATCGGGGCGACAGGGTCCACATGAATTGCCTGGTGCTGTTTCAGCACGTGGGCAACCCACTCTCACCCCCACGCCACCTACCACGGGTGGGCAACAACATGGCTGCGGTCATCCCACGGCTGCACCACGGCATTTTTGCAGCCGTTCCATCAAGGAGTATACCATCGTGGCCAGTTCGACGAACACGAAGACCAGCACGAAACAGCAACCCGTAAACCAGAGTACTTCTAGGACTCGAGCTGGGCTGGACGGCGCAGCGCACCCAAGCGCAAGGGCATACGAAGGCACAACCAGCACGCGGCGGACGCCAGTACGCACGAGCAAGACAGGCAAGACAGGCAAGACAGGCAAGACAGGCAAGACAGGCGAGTCAAGGTGGGATCGTATGCGGAAAGACGACATTAGCCTGGCGCAGCTCACCGAGTTGCTGGCCAACGAGAAGGCGGCGAGCGGCAAATCTGGCCAGACCGTCATCTGGTACACGGGCGCCATCCGCCGCTATAGCGATTGGCTCATAAATCAAAAGTTGGACCCAACGCTCGCCAATTTCACGTTGGAGCAGGTGGGCGCATACATCGTGGCGCTCCAACGTGCCCAAGCGCGCGAACTCCATCCATTCCAGCCGACCGAGGGACGGCCGCTCTCCGACTCTTCCGTCAACTCCTACGTTCGGGCGCTGCGGGGCTTCTCCAACTGGCTCTATGAGGAGGGCTACATCGACGAACCAGCCCTCGTGCGACTCAAGGCTCCGAAGGTGACACAGAAGGCGCAGCCGGTGCTGACCGCCGAAGAGATTGCCACTATCGTGTGTTCGCTGAATCCACGCACAGAAATCGGCGCACGCGATCAGGCGATGTTTCTCCTGCACCTCGACACAGGGATGCGCGCTGGCGAGCTCTGCAGTCTGCGCCTCCAACACGTCCACCTCGACGATGGCTATGCAATCGTGCTGGGCAAAGGGCGTAAAGAGCGGCCCGTCAAGATCGGGGCCCGTGCCGCCAAGGCCGTCCGCTTCTATGTGCTGCACTGGCGTCGGCCGACGCAGGTACATGAGGATCATGTGTTTCTCACCTGTCGCGGAGTGGTGAATGCGAGTGCGGCCTTCTCGAGCGCTGGTGGGGAGCCGCTCACCGTCTGCGCGCTCGATCAGATCTTTACGCGCATTGGCCGTCAGACAGGTGTGGAGCGGCTACACCCGCATCTATTGCGTCATACGTTTGCTTGTATGCATCTCTTGCGTTACCGCGATCCATTCGCCCTGAAGTCGCTGCTTGGCCACACGACGTTGCAGATGACCAACTACTACTGTGAGGCTGTGCGGTAGATGGACGTGGTGCGCGCGGACACGACCAGCATCGTCGACGGGCTCGACACCAAGGCGCTGGACGTGAATCGACGGGGTCGCCTCGCACGCAGATCGCGGAAGTAGCCAACTGAGCGGTCCCAGATCTACGATGCCTGCGGCACGGCGGTGCCGCGGGCATCGTGCCTGGTGGCCCTTGGTCAGACAAGGCTGAACCGCGAGTGGCTAGCGGCGTTGTCAAGAGGCGTCTCCAGATCTGGTGCCCTCGATTAGTGCTCGCGCGGCCGCAGCGGCCAGATCGAGTAGCGCCGAAAGCGCCACGCTTCACGGCGCCCCACAGGCGTCCAATGAAGACCAATGGGGCCGAGTTGACTCGATGTGATTGGCGCGCAATGGGCATCATGGAATGGGTTCCCTACTGCACGGCACTTGCCGTGTGCGAGGTAGAGGGGCTTCCGTCGGATGGCAGCACTGAACGGCGGTGGCGGCGTGCCCACAGTAACTGCAGTCCGTCAGAGACGCGCTGCGCTCCACGTTGTCGACGCTGCTCGCGAAGTGCAATGGCCAGCCTCAACCCCTCGGACTCTGTGAGCGGATCCTCATGCTCGGCGAGCGTGAGAAGGCGTTGCGCCACCAGCCTGTACGCCTCGGCGGCGTATGTGTGGCTCACATGCGAGCGGTCTTGCACTCCCAAGATGCCTTGCCTGGCAATCTCCGCGACGCTTTGCCCCTCAAAGAAATGGGCATGGATGAATCGCGCTACACGGACCTCCTCGGCATGTCCAGCGGCATACAGGTCCGATAGCACATCAGCGCATGCCGCCTGCTTGAGCAGATCGAGCGCCACGCCATGGGCCCAGCGTGGGTGGTCGGCGAGGCTGTGAACGATGGCCAGGACACCGCGACACTCCCGAAAGGCAGATGCATCCTCGAGATCACCGACGGTTTCGAGTCGGAACAGGTCCATCGCCTGCCTCAGAACATCCTGTTTGGTTGGTCGTCCGCGGCGTGATGCCATTGCTCCCATCTTCTATCTTCGGTTTAGTACTACAGTTGCATCTACGAGGCAGGGCGAGCCAGACGGCGTTGGTAGTGGCAGCGTCTGGCGACCGCTTGATGGCGCCGACGCCAGTGGGACCAGGCTAACAGTTGGTCGGCCGCGTCATCGCTGATCGTCGCCGCCAAGCCGAGTGCGGCGAGCAGCCGCCGGATCTCGGGGACGGTCAGCGGCACGAGTTCCGCGCTCAGCCTCACGGCTCGCTCGGCCTCCCCCCTCGTATATTGTGAACAAAGGAGAACGAGCTCCGCGAGCGCTGGCAGGCGACGGTCTCAGTCCCCCCTATCGGCAGGAATGACCGACCAAAAAAGCCGCCCGCGCCTGCCGCTTGCGTCCGTACGGTCGATGGCCGAACTGCTGCGCCGCCCGTTCGGCGGGCGAGCGCCTCTGGACGAGGGAACCGCGGCCAAGCGGTCAGGAACTTGCCAGCTCAGGAGCACAGTGCGCGGGGAGGTGCAGCAGGGTACCAGCAGCAATCCGGTGTGTTGTGGGCATTGACGTGGCCACACACGCCCAGGTCGTGTGTGCGCTGGAAGCGCCAAGTGGAGCCGTTCACCACAAACCGAGCCCGATCGACGCCACGGCAGAGGGCGACGCGCTGCTGTGCTCTTGGCTGCGGACGTGGGGCAGGGCAGAGGAGGTGCTGATGGGGGTGGAGGCCACCGGGCACCGGGCCGCTGTGGGAACCGCTCTACGAGGACCTGACCCAGGCCGGCTATGACGTACTCCTGCTCAACCCGCGCCAGACCGCCTCCTGGGCGGCCAGGTGAGGCATGCGCGCCAAGACCGGCGGGGTGGATATGCGCAGACGCTGGCCCGCGGGCTGTTGGCGGGCTGTTGGCGGGCTGGGCGCGCGCCAGTACAGTGCCCTCCGCGTCCGTGCACGCCCTGCGGACGCTGCCCCGTGCCCGGCGCGACCTGATCCCAACCCGCACCGCGACACGCCAGCGGTTGCATGACGAGTTGGTGGTGCTCTTCCCCGAATTGGTGCGCTTTCTGCCCACCTTGCCAGGACGCACGGATCTGGGGGAACCCGCCGTGCTACCGTGCTAGGCCTACTGAGCACGTACCCTTCGGCGCAGGGGCGGGCACGGGCGCCGTTGGAGGAGGTCGTGCAGGCGGTGGAACAGGTCAGCTTGGGGCAGGGGGGCCGCGAGCAGGCGCAGGCGCAGGCGCTGCACGCCCTGGCCCGGCGTTCCACCGCGCGTGCGCGCGCGGTGGCCGCACGGAGCTTGGTGGCCCGTACCCTGGCGCGGCACCTCCAAGAACGGGCGGGGCACGGGGCTGAACGCGACGCGGCGAGTGCCGACCTGCTGCACGACGACGCCGACGGGCAACGCCTGCAAGCCGTTCCCGGTAGTGGCCCGCAAACCGCCGCCACGATCCGGGCCGAACGCGGCGATGCCTCCCGCTTTGCGCGGGTGGATGAGGTCGTGGCCTAGGCGGGCCTGGACCCGCGCACGCGGCAGAGCGGCGCCTTCATGGGGCAGAAGCACCGCTCCAAACGGGGACCCGGCGCCTTACGTCATGCCCTCGATCTGGCGGCGTTCGTCGCCGCCCGCTGCGCGCCCGAGTGGCGCGCCCGCTCCGAGCGGCTCCTCGCCCGTGGCCGCGCCAAGAAGGAAGCCTCCACGATCCTCGCCCGCGCCCTCCTGCGTGTCATCTACCACCTGTTGCGCACCGGCGCGGCCTCCGATCCTACCCTACACACCCAGCCGTCGCCGGCGACGGCTGGGTGACAACCCAATATGAACTCTTTTCCCGCTGTCGCCACCGCGCTGGCGGGTCTGGGCTGCCCGCTCCACGCGCTCCCACGAGGCAGCCACCCAGCCACCGCCTCCACGCGACCCTTCCGCTTGAGGCCGGCCGTCGTCGGTGAGCGCCCCGCGGATCGCCAGGCAGTAGCCGCAGAGGGCCGCCGCCTCGGCGTCGCCGCGCCCGTCCAGGTCTCGTTCAAGCGGCCGCACGCCCCGCACCCGCTTCTTGAGTTCCTTCTTGGCGTGGCGGTCGGCCTCGCAGATGGGTCGCGCCGCCTCGCGCAGGGAATGAAACTGGCAGAGTTGGTGCGGCACGCCGGGCAACGCACGGGCGACCGCGTTGCGGATAGCGTGCTGCCCGTCGGCGATGACCCCAGGATGGGAATCGCGTCCTCAGGACGCTGTCCGGCGAGCGCGTCGCGCACCTCCACCAGCAGCGGCGCCAGGTCGCCTGCGGTGGCACTGAGCAGGCTGCGCGCCAGCAGCACCTCCCCCGAACGCACGTCGCGCAGCACCCACAGGACCTCGTGTCCTACATCCGGCTGCACGCCGTCCAGCGCCAGAATGATGCCCCTTTGCTCGGCGAGCCGCTCGCGCAGCCGGGTGGCGTCGCCCAGGCGCAGCGCAACCAATTCCTCGTAGCGGTGCAGCAGCACCGGCACGCTGCGCTCGGCGATCTGGACGCCACGCTCCCGCAATGTCTGGGGGATCTGCGGCACGCTGCGCTGTTCGCGGTAGCGCAAGTGGCCGACCAGCGCGATGACATCCAGACCAAATTCCGCCTGCGGCAGCGCCCACGCGCCGGCCTCTTCTGGCTCGCACGGACGGTGATAGGCGGCGCAGTCCCGGTTCCGGCAGCGGCGCACCCGCGGCGTGAGGCGCCACACCCCGTCCAGGCGCACCACCCGCCGATGCTCGTGATCGGCGATCCACAGGCACTGCCCGCAACTCGCGCACCGCTCCCGCTCAGGGGTCAGCACTCGCTCCTGGCTGACATCCGCCCCTCGGCTCCCGCCGCGTCCCCTCCTCCTCCTCCCCGCCGTTCCTCTGCACCTACCTTCAGCCGAGTCCCATCGTACTCGCCCCGTCAAGCCAGTTTTGCCGCCCTAGGTTTTTTAGGATCTCGCGTTCTTCCCGCAAGATGCGGTTCTCCCGTCGGAGCCAACGCAGCTCCTCTTGCTCGTCGGTCGTCAGGCCATCGCTGCGCGTGCCCGCGTCCAGATCGGCCTGCTTGAGCCACAGTCGGAGCGTTTCGCCGGTCAAGCCCAGTTCGCGCGCAATCTGCGCACGCGGTTTCCCGCTCGTACGCGGCAACCGGATCGTCTCGGCACGAAACTCCGAGGGCTACGGCGCCATATGCCTCGCCATCCGAACACCTCCTCGGGGCCTTCACCCCAAGCCTACAGGTGTCCACCAAACCGGGTCAACTCCACTCTACGCTACACCCGTACCGCAAGTCCGTCTGAACAGTTACCTTTCAAAGCGCGAGTGGTCATCCCGTCGCTGCGCCGCCTATGCTGGATTGCTGTCATTCGCAAGGGAGTCGAGCGCGGATGTCTCATATGTCGAAGTATCGATTTCTCTCCCATTCCGTCACGGCGGCGGCGTAGCGCTCCAACTCCCAGCGGCGCATGGTTGTGTAGTCGTCTACGAAAGCATCGCCGAACCAGTCGCGCGCTAGCGCGCTGGCGGCGAAGCGCTCAATCGCGGCATCCAGCGTGCGCGGCAGGCGCGGGGCTAAGTCTTCAGGCAGCGTGTAGGCGTTGGAACGGATGGGTGGCGGCGGGGTAAGGCCGCGCTTGATGCCGTGTAGTCCGGCGGCGAGCGCGGCGGCCATCGCCAGGTAGGGGTTGACGTCGGAACCGGGGACGCGGTTCTCCAGGTGGGTGGCGTTGGGCGAGCCGGTGATGGAGCGCAACGCGGGCGTGCGCGTCTCGATGCCCCAGGCGGCGACGGTGGGCGCCCAGGAGCCGGTGACGAAGCGCTTGTACGAGTTGATGTTGGGAGCGTAGAGGGCCATTAGCTCCGGCAGCGTGTGCAGGACGCCGGCGATGTACGCGCGAAAGACGGCGGAGAGGCCGCGCTCGGCGGCGGGGTCATAGAAGGCGGGCTGACCGCCGGTCGTCCAGAGGCTCTGGTGCAGGTGGCCGCTGTTGCCGTCCTCGCCCGCGAATGGCTTTGCCATGAAGCTGGCCGTCAGCCCTTCGAGCAGGCACAACTCTTTGACGCCGTTGCGGAAGAGCAGCGCGCGGTCGGCCGCCTCCAGGCCGGCGGCGCGGCGCAGGTTCATCTCATACATGCCCGCGCCGTGCTCGCGGTTGTAGCCCTCGATAGGTACGCCGTGGGCGTCCATCTGGCGACGCAGCCGGCCGACGATGAACTCGTCTCCGGTGGCGCGGTGCAGACTGTAGCAGCTCGTGGTGGGGCTGAGGGGCGTGAGGTCGCGCCACTGCTTCTGGCGCAACGAGCGCTGATCCTCGCGCCAGATGCGAAACTCCAGCTCCAGCGCCAGCTCGGCGCGGTAGCCCATGCGCTCGCCGCGCTCCAGCACACGGCGCAGGACGTGGCGTGGGGCGACGGCAACCGGCCCGCCGCCCTCGGTGACAAAGTCACAGATGACGGTGGCGGTGCGCTCCTCCCAGGGGACACGGCGGAAGGTGGCGAGGTCGGGCAGCATGCGGATGTCGGCATAACCAGTGTCCCAGTTGGTGAAGCGCAGGCCGGGCACGAGGTCTTCGGCGATGTCCCAGCCAAAGAGCACGTCGCCCTGGGCGTAGCCGTGCGCGATGCCGTCGAGAAAGACGTCCGCGGGTAGGCGCTTGCCGCGGTAGATGCCGTCGTAGTCCGGCCCGCCGACCTTGACGGTGTCAATGCCATGCTCCGCGATCATCTGCTCGACGCGCGCGCTCATATCCGCACTTGTATCTCCGCTCATAGCTGCTCCGGCTCCTCCCGCTGTCTGGATTCTCGGCGCCAGTATAGCAGAACGGGCAGCGCGAGCGAATGTCCATGTCCGGCCGCACAGGCGCAAGTCAGAGCAGCAACGAATCTGAGGTAGTGACCCTGACATCTCGCCTTTACGACGACAGACGAAAGATCGCGAAAGGCCCATGCTAAAGGCATCAGCGCCTGTGGATCAGCTTCTCGTACCTCAGTGTGGGTACCGATCCAGAACCAGCGAATATCACCACCTCTGCGATAACCGAGAACACGATAGTCATCGCTGATACGGGCAGACCAGAGCCCAGTGCGACTATTTACCTCTTCGAAGTTGAGACCTGGATGGAACGGGTTCTGCTGGAACCGGCGAAACGCCCTATATGCTTGTTTCTGCACATCCTGGGGCAGCGCATAGAACAGCTTCCAGAAGCTCCCTACAGTGAGCGAATTTACTTCGCGTCGTCCTCATCGTCGGCTTCGGTCCAACCCTCTGGCTTGGGAAACGGCAGCGGCTCCTCCTGCTCTGCCGCTGCGATCAGCTCTCTGATCACGTCATCGTATTGTGGATCATTGAGCTGCGCGTCCCAGAGCGCATTGCGCAGCGCGCTTTCGATCTGGGCGGCCACCTTGTCCTGAACTTCCGGCGGAAGCGCTGATGCGCTGTCCAGCGCCGCCTTGAGCCGCTCGTTGAGCATCGCTTGCACTCTCCCTTTGTTGTGCCGCTTCCCACATGATGTATGCGCGCTGCCCACGCGAGAGACGCCCTGTTGAGCAACAGAGCGCAGATGGTACACTGTTCCTTCTTGTTCTGCCCGCAGTATACACCCTGGCGCGCGCTGAAACATCGGACGTTGGGCCGGTGTTTTCACGTCGACGGGCGGCTATGCTCTCACTCGCCGTTCGGGATGGACCGGGCGGGTGTCACGCGCGAGCGAGCGCGAGGAGAAGTGTATGCTGGCCGAGATTGATGCAGTCGTGGGTGGACGGATCGAGGCGGATGGGCCGGGTGTCGCAGTGGCGGTGGTGCGCGGTGGCGAGGTCGTCCATGCGAAGGGCTACGGGCTGGCGAATCTGGAGTGGGAACAGCCCATCGCGCCGGATACGGTGCTGTGCCTCGGCTCGCTGACCAAGCCGTTCACCGCGCAGGCGATCCTCCTGCTGGAGCGCGACGGCAAGCTGCGGCTGGACGACGCGATCACCGCGTATCTGCCGGACTTCCCGACGGGCGACCGGCTGATCACCGTGGAGAATCTGCTGACACATACTTCCGGCATCGCCAACTACGTCACGCAGCCCGGCTTCTGGGAGCATGTCGCACAGACCGACCGCACGCCAGCGGAGCTGACCGATCTTTTCCGCGCGCTGCCGCCCGTTTTCGCGCCGGGCGAACGCTACAGCTACAGCAACTCTGGCTATGTGCTGCTCGGCAGGATTATCGAGGCGGTATCGAGGATGCCTTGGGACACCTTCGTGCGCGAGCGCATCTTCGCGCCGCTGGGCATGGCCCACTCGCGCTACATGCTGCACACGCCGGTCATCCCACGCCGCGCTCGCGGCTATGAGCGCATGAGCGCCGGCTGGGAGCACGCGCCGCGCTTCAGCATGACGCTGCCATACGCACCCGGCGGCCTCGGCTCAACGCTGGACGATCTCATCCGTTGGGACCGCGCACTGCGTGATGGCCGGCTGCTGGACAGGCGGACGCTGGAGCAGACATGGAGGCCGCTGCGCCTGAACGACGGGCGGACAGAGGGCTACGGCCTCGGCTGGGGTCTCTCCGACTTCCGCGGGCGACGGGTGGTCCATCACGCCGGCGGGGTGCCAGGCTTCTCGTCGTTCTACGGCCGCTTCATCAAGGACGACCTGGCGATTCTCGCGCTCTCGAATATCGCCGGCTTCGACGCGGCGGGGCTGGCGCGCGACATCTGCGACGCCGCGTTGGGGATGCCAGCGCCGCCGCGCCAGCGCATCTCGTTCGACACAGCGGCGCTGGACCGTTTCACCGGCACCTACTCTGACGCCATCACGACGTTTGAGGTGGTAGCCGAAGGAGATGCGCTGGCGCTGCGCGGCGAGTTCGACTACCAGCTCTTCCAGACGGGCGCGGCGACATTCGCCGCTATGGGTGACCCGGACGTGGAGCTACGCTTCGCGGACAACGGCGGCACGCGCTGCAACCGGGTCAAGCTGATCGTCCCCTTCTACTGGGTTTCGGCGTATCGTGTACAGGAGCAGCGGGCATGATGCGCTGAGGAGCAGAGCATATGCTGTCCTGGCAGCATCTGGCGGCGCTATGTGAGATCGAGGCGCGGCTGCGCGGCGACGGCGTGCGCTGGGCGCTCACCGGCAGCACGAGCTTCGCGCTGCAAGGGGTGCCGGTGGAGGCGCACGACATTGATGTGCAGACCGACGCCGCCGGGGCGTACGCGCTCGCCGGCCGCTTTGCCGAGGCGGTGACACGGCCGGTGGCCTTCTCCGAGGTGGAGCGCATTCGATCGCACTTCGGCGCGATGCGGCTCTATGGCGTCACGGTCGAGATCATGGGCGACATCGTCAAGCGGCTCCCCGATGGGCGCTGGGAGGAGCCGGTGAACCTGAACGCGCACACGCGCTTCGTGGAGGCGCATGGCTTGCGGCTGCCGGTGCTGGCGTTGGAGTACGAGGCTCAGGCGTATCGCACACTGGGGCGCGTCCAGACCGCGGAGCTGCTCGAACGCTGGCTGGCCGCGCACCGCGCGTCTGAGTGATGGCGGCGCTCTCGGTTAGGATATCAGACGCCGCGGCTGGCGGCGGCGCGGGCGGTGCGCGGATCGAGCCGGTCGCGCAGGGCGTCGCCGACGAGGTTGAGGCAGAGCACGGTAATGATGATGGCGACCGCCGGGCCGACCAGCATCCAGGGATCGCTGAAGATGTAGCTCTGTGCGGCAGTGATCATGCCGCCCCATTCTGGATCGGGCGGCTCCACACCGCCCACACCCAGAAAGCTGACCACGGACTCGTCCAGGATGGCGAAGGAGACGGAGAGCGTGCCCTGTACCAGCAACGGGCTGAAGATGTTGGGCAGCACGTGCCGCAGCAGAATGCGCCAGGTGCGCGTGCCGGAGGCGTGCGCGGCGGTGATGTAGTCCAGCGAGCGGACCTGCAACGCCTGGCCGCGAGCGAGGCGGGCATAGATCGGGATACGCACGAATGCCAGGGCGACGACGAGGTTCGTCACGCCGCGGCCAAGCACGGCGGCGATGGCGAGCGCGAGGATAATCGAGGGGAACGAGAGGATGGCATCGACAATGATCGTGACGACCTGATCTACCCAGCCGCGTGCGTAGCCGGCGATAGTGCCGAGGAAGATGCCGACGACGCCGCCTAGGAGGATAGCGGCGATGCCGACGGCGAGCGAGACGCGCGCGCCGTAGATGATACGGCTGAGGATGTCGCGGCCCAGCTCGTCGGTGCCCAGTAGGTGCGCGCGTGTCGGCGCCTGCGCGACGATGGCCGGGTGATACTCCGTCGGCGAGTACGGCGCGACCAACGGCGCGAGGACCGCCGCCAGGAAGATCAGCAGCAGGATGACGCCGCAGAACCAGCGGCGGTCGCGCAGCAGATCACCTAGGCTGAACCGCTCGCGTGGCGCGAACTCCTGATCCATCGGCAGCGCGAGCGCGCCACCCGCCGCACCGGCGGGCGCCAGGCTCGCATCGAACGGTAGCAGCGAGTCGCCGGAGCGCGGCGTCCTGGTTTCAGCGTCCCTTGCCATAGCTGATCCTCGGATCCAACAGGCCGTAGCCGACATCTACGAGCAGATTGACGAACATGTACGAGAGCGCGGAGAGCAGCACGGTCGCCTGAATGACGGGATAGTCTTTGGAGAGCAGGCTCGAGACGGCGAGCGCGCCCAAGCCGGGCCACTGGAAGATCGTCTCGACGATCACCGCGCCACCCAGGATCGCGCCGACCTGCAAACCGACGATAGTGAGCAGCGGCAGCAGGGCGTTGCGCAGCGCGTGGATGTAATAGACGCGCGGCTTGTGCAGGCCCTTGGCCCAGGCGGTGCGGATGTAATCTTGGCTGAGAATCTCGATCATGCTGGCGCGCACCTGCCGCAGATTGACGGCCACGGCGCCCGTGCCGAGCGTGATCATGGGCAGGATCAGGTCGCGCAGGTTCGCGGCGGGATCCTCGCTGAACGGGACGTAGCCACCAGGCGGGAAGAGGCGGATGAACACCGCGAAGACCACAATCAGCCCCAGGCCGAGGACGAAACCGGGGATGGCCGTGCCGAGCAGGCTGGTCACGTTCACGGTGGTATCGAGGCGGCCGTTGGCGCGGGTGGCGGAGACAACGCCGAGTGGGATGGCGATCACAATCGAGAAGAGCAGCGAGGCGATGCCCAGCTCAATGGTGACGGGCGCGCGCTGCAGGATGGCCTCGAACACGGGCTGCTGGAGTTGGATGGAGCGGCCGAAATTGCCATGGATGGCCTGACCGAGCCAGAGCACATACTGCGTGAGCAGCGGCTGGTCGAGGCCAAGCTCCTTGCGTAGCGCGGCAATATTCTGTGGCGTGGCATCCTCGCCGAGCAGCACGGCGGCGGGGTCGCCCGGCACAAGGTGGATCAGCATGAAGACGATGAAGCTGACCAGCAAGGCAACCGGCACGATGAAGATCAGGCGCCGCACGATGTAGCTCGCCATGCTGCCCTCCTGACCAGACAACGATCAAGCGAAAGCGGCGCGGCAGGGGCCGCGGAGCGCACTGCGACCCCTACCCGCCGGACGAGAGGCGTCTGTCTATGCTGTATATGCCGCCGCGCCAGAGGTAGCCAGCCTGGATGGCCCTGGAACCCAGGACGCTGGCAGCACATACAGCACGGATGATGCCGCTACGGGAAAGCGCGAACAGACTACGAGAGATAGGTCTGCGTGAAGACCATGATGCCCGTCGGCAGCAACTGGAAGTTCTGCACCTTGGCGCTGCTGATCTGCGTGGAGACGCCGTGGTTGATGAAGACGTACGGCGCGTCACTGGCGATCTGCTGCTCGGCCTGCACGTAGTCCTGCGCACGTTTGGATTGGTCGCTTTGGACACGGGCGTCTTCGAGCAGCTTATCCACGGTGGCGTTGGAATACTGCATGTCGTTGTTGCCGCCGCCGGTGTGGAACCAGCTGAAGGTGTTGCCGTCCGGGTCGGGCCGGCCGCTCCAGCCGATCAGCGCCGCCTGGAACTTGAACGCGGTGGTGTCGCTGAGGATGGTGGCGAAGGTCTCGGTCTTGATGTTGACCGTGATATTCGCCGGCTTCAGCTCGGACTGGATGAACTGCGCCTCCTGCAAGTTGAGCGGCGAGCCGCTGGCGACAAGCAGGTCGAAGCTACCGCCGGTCGGGCTGCTGGACTGCGCCAGCTCGGCCTTGGCCTTGCTGATGTCGTTCGTAAAGTAGTTGCCGTTCTGGTTGAAGGCCCAGCTGCTGGGGGAGAGCGGCCCCTGCGCCGTGACGCCGACGCCTTGCAGCACGCTGTTCAGGATCTCGTCGCGATTGACCGCGTACGCGATGGCGCGGCGGAAATGCACGTCGTTGAGCGGCGCGGACTTGGTGTTGAGCTCGAAGCCGAAGAAGCTCAGGCCGGCGGTCTGCTTGTAGACGAGGCTGGAATTGTTCTTGACCGCTGGAATGTCTTTGGGATCCACATCCTGCGCGACCTGGATGGCGCCGGTCTGCAGGTTGGTGAACATCACGCTCTCGTTGGTGATCGGCTTGTACGTCACCGAGGCGAGATAGGGCAGCGTGCGGCCGGCGCTATCCTTCTGCCAGTAGCTCGGGTTGGCCTTGACGGTCATGTGATCGCCTTTGACCCAGGAGTCGAACTGGAAGGGGCCCGTACCCGCGCCTGTCGGCGCGTTGCCCAGGTTATCCCCGGCCGACTGGATGACCGCCGGCGAGAGGATCATGCCGGCGCGGTCGGTAAGCGTCAACAACAGGGGAGAGAAGGCGCTCTTGAGGTTGAAGACGACATGGGTGTCGTCCACCTTGGCGACCGAATCCACTGTCGAAAGCTCGCTGTGGCGCGGCGACGACTTGGTGGTGAGGATGCGCTGGATGTTGGTGACGACGGCGTCGGCGTTGAAAGGGGTGCCGTCCTGGAACTTCACGCCGCTACGCAGCGTGAAGGTGACCTGCTTGCCATCTGACGAGGTCGTCCACGAGGTCGCGAGGTCCGGCTGCACGTTGTTCTTGTCATCTACCCGCACGAGCGTGTCGTAGATGTTGAGCATCACCTCGCGGTCCACCAGCGCGGTGGACTTGAGCGGGTCGAGCGTCACCACGTCGGAATCGAGGCCGACGTTGAGCGCGCCACCGGTCTTCGGGCCACCGGAGGTCGCGCTGGAGCTGCCACCACCGCAGCCGGCAAGCACGAGCAACGCCACGCAAACCACGCCGAACAGGCGCGAGAGCGCGAAGACGCGGGAGCCGCCGCGAGCGGGGGAAACGGGGCGAGCGGATTGCGAGGACTGGGGCGCGGGCACCTGGCTGTGCATGATGCGACTACCTCCCAAGCGTGCTGGATGATTCCCTGACTCCAAAACTCCAAGGACACCGACACGAACGCCGCGGCCAAAAGGGCCAGTGGGTTGATAGCATGGGTTACGCGAGCGAAACACTCCGACGCACCGCGAGATACTCTTGAAGACTGTGACGCTCCGGGCTGGGTCGTTTTACCGGCATACGCCGGCGGCTAGCGGCGCGAGGCCGGATGAGTGTTTGGATGCATAACGCTGAGATCACGACCAGCGCGGCCAGCCGCCTCGAGCACGGCAGCGGCGGCGCGCGCGGCCGCCTCCGGTGTCAGGCGCGAGGCCGGCGCACCGACGTTGAGCGCGGCCACTACTTGCCCATCGCCGCCACGGACTGGCGCGGCGAGCGAGGCCGCCCCCGGCACAGTCTCACCGCTCGACTGGGTGTAG
>JAICVS010000018.1 GCA_025935195.1 Ktedonobacterales bacterium | reverse complement strand
TGGGGGCCGGCCCGCCCGTGTGCGGGCCCCCCGCGTTGGTTTTGAACTGCGGCTTGTCCGATTTGGCGTCCAGCCGCGGCGGCTGGACGCGCGGCTCCCTGCCGATCATGATGTCGCCTCCACGGCTCGTGTTCCCCATGCCATACAGATAGCATCACCGTCCAAGAGACCTCAACCATATCATAGTATAGCACATCCGCTCATAATACGCGCACTCTTTGTCTATGGTCTGGCCGGGAAATACCCGTGAAGGGTGCCGAGGAGATAGCCGAAGCATGGAACGGCGACGGATCAACTGATGGGGCCAAGCACGGACGCGCCAGAGCGGAAATAGGCGTCTATCGCCGCGCGCAGCTCGTGTTGCCGCTCAGTGAAAAAGTGGTCCGCGCCGGGGATCACGGCCAGCGCCTTCGGCTCCGCCAGCCGCGCGAACCACTCGCGCAGCTCGTCAATCGGCCCGTATTGGTCGCGCTCGCCCTGCACGATCAGCTTTGGCTTCGCGCAGGTGGTCAGGGCGTCCACACGCAGCAGGCGCACCGGCACGCCGACGCCGACAAGCTGCGTTACGCGCGCATCCTCACAGCCGACCGGCAGCCCCACCCACGAGCCGAAGGAGAACCCAGCCAGGCAGAGCGGCACGCCAGGATAGCGACGCGCCAGCTCGTCCAACGCGGCGCGCACGTCATCCGCCTCGCCGCGCCCCTCGTCGTAGCTGCCGGTGCTGCGGCCCACGCCACGGAAGTTGAAGCGCAGCGCCGGCATACCCAGCTCGCCAAGCGCCTGCGCGACACGGAAGACGACTTTGTTGTGCATCGTCCCGCCGCCGATGGGATGCGGGTGGCAGACCAGCGCGGCCATGCGCGGCGTGCCGCCCACGTCGGGAGCGCGCAGCAGCCCCTCCAGCGTGCCGTGCGCCACTGGAATATCTATCGCCTGAAGCTGCGCCATCGTCCCACTCCCGTTCGTCGTTGCCCGCGCCGCGCGGATCGGCTGCGCACCGCATGCCGGCCAATAGAGAATTGTACGAGCGCGCCGGTGGCAAGACAAGCACCTGTTCGTCTGCTACAATCATCGCGCCGCTTCTCCCGGTGTCCATTCCACGAAAGCCGAGGTTCCCGCATGACGACGTTCCGCGTTGGCGTCTTCGCCACCATCCGTGACGAGCACGGGCGCGTGCTGCTCTGCCACCGCACCGACTGCGACTGGTGGAATCAGCCCGGCGGCGGCCTGGAGAGTGGCGAGACGCCGTGGCAGGGGGTCGTGCGCGAGGTGCGTGAGGAGTGCGGGCTGGAGGTCGCGGTGGAGCGGCTGGCGGGTGTCTATAGCTGGGCGCCGAAGAAGGACGAGATCATCTTTTCATTCGTCTGTCGTGTTACGGGCGGCACACTGGGAACGAGCGACGAGGCCGACGATGCGCGCTACTTCGCACCCGATGCCTTCCTGCCCAACACGTTCCCAGAGCATGTGAGCCGCATCCGCGGCGCGCTACGCGACGAGCCGGCTACGCTGCTGCGCGTCCCCAGCGGCCCGTCGTCGCGCGAGATCGCACAGGGAGAGAGGCGCGCACCTTGATTGCGCCGAGCGCGCCCCCATGCTACACTGCTGGCTGCCGCACGTGTATCTAAGCGGCGGCGTACATAGTTCGGGAGTCTGCACACGGCGATGTGGAGCGTCTATCTCGACAACAACCCCCTACGCGCGGGGTCCGCGCGCGCCCTGGGTGTGGCCTCGCGCCGCGCGTACCACAGCCCACTCGCGCCGCTACGCGCCCGCAAAGTCTCGAAGACGGCGCTGCCCGGCCGCCGCTGGGTGCGCATCCGCAACTTCATGGCTGGCATCTCCGGCACCGATCTCGCGCTCGTCCACCTGCAAACCGATCCCAGTGTCGGCTTGATGGCGCTGCCGCGCCCGTCGCGGACGTATCTGGGCCGGGAGGTGGTCGGCGAGGTGATTGACATCGGCCCGGAGGCGGAATTCCTGCGCGTGGGCGACCGCGTGGCCTATCAGCTCGACCAGTGTTGCGCCACGCGCGACATCGAGCCGCCCTGCCGCCATTGCGCCAGCGGCAACTATAGCATCTGCGAAAACCGCTATCTGCCCGGCCCGCAGCCCATCGGCGGCGGCTGGGGCGACGAGATGATCCTGCACGAGCGCCAACTCTTCCTCGTGCCCGACGGCCTCGCCGACGAGCAAGCCGCGCTGCTGGAACCCTCTGCCGTCGCGCTGCACGCCGCCCTGCGCCACCAGCCGCAGCCAGAGGAGAACGTGCTCGTCATCGGCGCCGGCTCCATCGGCCTGCTGACCATCCAGGCTGTGCGCGTCTTCGCTCCCCAAGCCAACGTCACCGTGCTCGCGCGCCACCCGTTTCAAGTGGAGATGGCGACGCGCATGGGCGCGACGCGCATGCTCTACGTCGAGGACGGCACCGCCGCCGTCGCGCGCATGACCGGCGGCCGCCACTATCGCCGCCGCCTCGGCCCGGAGTTGCTTGTCGGCGGCTTCGATGTGATCTACGACACGGTCGGCAGCGATACGACGATGCAGCAGGCGCTCCAGTGGGTGCGCGGGCGCGGGACCATCGTGCAGGCGGGGATGCGCCTGGAGCGCATGCACCTCGATCCGACGCCGATCTGGGACCAGGAGGTCAACATCTGCGGCGCCATCGGCCACGGCTCCGAGTCCTGGCCGGGCGGCGCGGGCCTGGCCTCATCATGGAGCGCCGACAACGGCGGCCGTGTCTCCACCTTCGCGCTGGCCGCCGCGCTCATCCGCGAGCGCCGGCTCACGCCGCAACGCCTCGTCACGCACCGCTTCCCGCTACGTGAGGTGCGCCGCGCAGTGGAAGTGGCCCGCGACAAGGCCACCCACCGCTCGATTAAGGTGCTGCTCGACATCCGCGATGTGGCGATGCCGAGCGAGGCAGTCGAAGAATTGCAGCCGGTCGAAGCGAGCGAATAATTCCGTCGCTCCGCTCCCGCTCGCGTCGTACAATCGCGCCGACAACGCATTGGCTGAACAGCATCGTCCAGCCCATCAGGGAGCTTCGTATGGCACAGGCGTATCAGAATATCATCACTCTCGAACCCGGCAAGCGCAGTGGCAAGCCAACGATCCGCGGCATGCGTGTGACTGTCTACGATGTGCTTTCGTATCTCGCCGCCGGTATGTCGCACCAGCAGATCCTGGACGACTTTCCCTATCTGACGGAAGAGGACATCCAGGCATGCCTGGCGTACGCGGCCGATCGTGAGCGGCGCCCTAGAGCGCCACATCCTTGAGCAGCGCCGCGTAGAATAGCACGATCAGCACGGCGAAGAGCAGGCTGTCCATCCTGTCGAGAATGCCGCCGTGGCCGGGGATCAGTGAGCCGCTGTCCTTTACGCCCGTTCCGCGCTTCAAGAGCGACTCCGCCAGGTCGCCCACCGTGCTCGCCACCGCCACCAGCACGCCCAGGATCAGCGCGTGATACCAGGGCAGATTCAGCGGATGGCCGAACGCGCTCGGCAGCGCCACGCCGAAGATTAGCGCCGCGAGCGCCGTGAAGACCAGCCCGCCGTAGAATCCCTCCCACGTCTTGGCGGGGCTGATGTGCGGCGCCAGCTTGTGCCGCCCGAAGTAGTGGCCCGTCAGCAGGGCGAACGTGTCGTTGGCCCAGACCATGAAGAACAGCGCCAGCAGCCACCAGAACCCGGTGTTCCCCGCGCCGAGCGCATCGCCACGCAAGAACAGGAAGCAGGCCAGCGGCCACCCCAGGTAGACCGCCCCGGCCATCGTCAGCGCCCAGTCAATCAGCGCCGCCTCGTTCGAGCGATGCGACAGGATCAGCCAGCCCAGCGAGAGCACCAGCAGCACGCTTAGCCCGCCACCCAGCAGGGCCAGCGTCAGCTCGCGGTTGTGTGGCTGCGAGATCACGTCAACACGCGCCGCCACCAGGAACATCAGCGCCACGCCCACGCTCACCCAGGTCAGCGGCCGCCAGCCACGATGGGTGAACATATCGTGCAGCTCATAGGCCGCCAGCAGCAGCGCCACCACCGCCCCGGCGAAGGCCACCCAGCCGCCGAAGAAGACCAGCGCGATCACGATCGGGATCAGCACCAGCGCCGCCGCCGCGCGCCGGCCCAGCGAGCGCAGCCACGACGAGCGCGTGGACGCGGGCGCAGCGGGCGCCTCGGAGCCTCCCTCCGGCTGTGCCATGCGTCTTCCCTCTGCCGCCGGCCGCGCCGCCGTCCGTCGCGGCGCCTTCTTCACCATGCGCGCGCTCCCCAGCCCATTGTCGCGCCGCTGCCGTGGGTGCCAAGCACGCACCTGGTTTAGCGCGCGCCTTCCACCACCGGCCGCGGCCGCGCCGCGCCCATCGGCCGCACTGGCTCCGTGGTCGCCGATGTATCTAGTTTACCAAATCGGCGCTTGCGTTGCGCATACGCGTCCAGCGCCTTGGCGAACTCCTCCTCGCCAAAGTCGGGCCACAGCACCGGCGTCGAATAGTATTCGGCGTAGGCCACCTGCCAGATCAGATAGTTCGACAGACGCATCTCGCCGGCCGTGCGGATCACCAGATCGGGATCGGGCAGTCCGCGCGTGTAGAGGTGGCGCTCGATCAGCTCCTCGGTGATCTGCTCCGCCGGCGTACCTTCGGTCACGATCTGGCGCACCGCGTCCACGATCTCGGCGCGTCCGCCGTAGTTGAAAGCGACGTTCAGCTCCAGCTTGGTGTTCTCGCGTGTCAGGTCTTGCATGTGGCGGATCGCCCGCTGCACGTCCACCGCCAGTCCGTCCATGCGCCCGATGTGGCGCAGGCGCACGCCGTTCGCGTGCAGCCGATCCAGGTCGCTGCGGATCGTCTCCCACAGCAGCCGCATCAGCGCATCAATCTCATCTTGCGGGCGGCCCCAGTTCTCGGTGGAGAAGGCGTAGACGGTGAGCATCGGTACGTGGTAGTCGTTGCACAGCTCCACGGCGCGGCGCAGCGCGTCCACCCCGGCCTTGTGGCCCAGCGAGCGAGGCAGCCGCCGTTGTGTGGCCCAGCGGCCGTTGCCATCCATGATGATGGCGATGTGGCGCGGCAGCGCGCGCCCGTCACGAAAGCGCAGCCGCGCAAGCTCCGCTTGCCGCTCCGCCTCCGCGCCGCGCGCGCCACCGTCGAGCACCGCGCCCACCGCGCTCCACAGGTTCCGCAGCCGTGTCTTGCTCATCAGTGCCATGTTCGATCCGTCCATTTCTCACGCGCCCGCGCCCCACGTGTCCACATGCCCGCATGTTCGCCCGGCCGCGCCTGTATTACACTTTGAGAATCTCGTCTTCTTTCGCGCTTCCCGCCTTGTCCAGCTCCGCGATGTATTTGTCCGTCAGCTTCTGCAGCTTGTCAGTGTCGCGCTTGAGGTCGTCGGCGGAGATCTCCTTCTTCTTCTCCTGGTCGCGCAGGTGGTCGTGCGCGTCGCGGCGGATGTTGCGCACCGCCACCTTCGCCTCGTCCAGCTTCTTGTGGACGACCTTCACCAGATCCTTGCGGCGCTCCTCAGTGAGCGCCGGGATGATGATGCGGATGACCTGGCCGTCGTTGTTGGGGTTCAGCCCTAGGTCGCTCTTCTGGATGGCTTTCTCGATGTCGCCCAGGGCTTTGCGGTCCCATGGCTGGATCGTCAGCGTACGCGCGTCGGTCGCGTGGATGGCCGCGATGTTTTGTAGCGGCTGCGCGGCGCCGTAGTATTTGACCTGCAAGCGCTCCACCAGGCTAGGACTGGCTCGCCCCGTGCGCAGCGTTCCCAGCTCGCGCCGCAGCGCCTCCACCGCGCCCTGCATGCGGTGTTCGGCATCCGCGAATAGATCATCACCTGCCGCCATGTCTCCCGCTCCTTCCCGGCCCGCCGCGCGCGGCCAGTCAGCGTACTTTGTTTTCAGTTCCAGCCGTCAGGCCCTCCCAGGCACGGGCTCACCCGCCGGTCTCGTTGGCCCAGCGCGCGTCGTCGCCCGCCGGCAGCGCATGCACCAGTGTGCCGCGCCGCTCGCCGCGGGCAATCGCCGCCACACTCCCCGGCTCTTGCATGCCGAAGACCACGATGGGCATGCCGTTGTCTTTGCAGAGCGAGAGCGCTGTGCTGTCCATCACCGCCAGGCCCATGTTCAGCGCACGCATGTAGTCAATCTCGGCGAAGCGCCGCGCCTCTGGGTGACGCACCGGGTCCGCGTCGTAGACGCCGTCCACCTTGGTGCCTTTCAGCAGCACATCGCAATTCAGCTCCACCGCGCGCAGCGCCGCCGCTGTGTCGGTCGTGAAGTAAGGGTTGCCGGTTCCCGCCGCCAGGATCACCAGCCGCCCCTTTTCCAGATGACGGATGGCGCGGCGGCGGATGAACGGCTCGGCCACCTCCGGCATCTCGATGCCCGTCTGCACGCGCGTATGCAGCCCAGCGCCCTCCAGCGCGTCTTGCAGCGCCAGCGCGTTGATCACCGTCGCCAGCATGCCCATGTAGTCAGCCTGCGCGCGATCCATCATGCCGCCAGCGGCGCCGGTCTTACCGCGCCAGATGTTGCCGCCGCCGATGACGATGGCGACCTCCACGCCAAGCGCATGCACCCGCGCCAGCTCGTCCGCCAGATATTGCAGCACAGCGGTGTCAATGCCGTAGCCCTGCTGCCCCATCAGCGCCTCGCCGCTCAACTTCAGCAGCACCCGCCTGTAGGTGATCGCCGCCGCCATGTCGTCTCCTTCAGTCTCCCATGTTGCGCTACGCCCGGCGCTCCTGGCTATGAATGATCGAGAGCCAGCCGGACCGGGGAGCCGGCGCCGCGGAGCATAGCCGCCAGCCGCTGCGGCTCCCCAGGTCGCTCATGCCAGTCTACCCGCCGAGCGCGTAGCGCGTGAAGCGCCGCACGACGATATTCTCACCCGTCTTGCGGATCACGTCGTCCACCAGCGTGCCGACTGTGACCTTGTCGTCCTTCACCCACGGCTGTTCCAGCAAAATCTGGGCGGAGAGCTGCTTCTTCACTTTGCCCTCCACGATCTGCGCGCGCAGGTGTTCCGGCCGCTTCTGTACCTCCGGATCGTTCGCCGCCTGCTCGCGCAATTGGGTGAGCGTCGCCTCCGGCACGTCCGCGAACGAGACGTACTGCGGGTCCGTCCCGGCGACCTGGAAGGTCAGCTCTTTCGCCAGATTCTTGAATTCGTCGCTGCGGGCCACGAAGTCCGTGCTGCAGTTCAGTTCGATCAGCACGCCCAGATTGCCGCCGTGGTGAATATACGAGGTGATCAAGCCCTCGCGCGTCTCGCGCTCCTGGCCCTTCACCTTATCGGCGCGCTTTTGGCCCTTCTCTTCGATGATCTTCACGGCCTCGTCGAAGGTCTTGGCCTGTGCCAGGGCGCTCTTGCAGTCGGCTGGCCCCGCCCCGGTCTGCTCGCGCAGCCTGTAGACATCTTTCGCGGTAGCTTCCATCGGTTCCGTCTGCTCCCTCATCGTATCTCGTCAACGTGGCGCGGATGCCGCCCGCGCCATGTGTGGCGCGCACAGACTCCAGCCCGCGTGAGAACGCTCCCGGCGATCTCATCGTACCATGACGCCAGCGCACTCAAGTGCAACCTCTCGCGCCTGAGCGCGGGCGGCGCAGGCACACGAACGCGCGGCACTCCGGGCCGTGCCGCGCGCTCCAAAGGCGGATGCATCCGCCGCCACACTACGCTATCGGGTGAGGTGGACAGGGAATGTTCGCCCTGCCCACTGCCCATGAACTATTGCGCCTCGCTCGCCACCGGCGTCTCAGCGCGGGCCTCGTCGGCCTCGTCCGCCTGTGGCGCGGCCTCGGCGCGGCCCTCCGCTGCCTGGGCCGGCGCGGCCGGAGTGGTGGGCGGCTGCTCGGCGACCTCGCCTTCGGGTGTCACGCCAAACTCCTCCAGGCTCACTGGCACCGAGGTGAACGTGCGCTCGCCGGCCGCGCTCTCGGCGCGATCCTTGGCCTGCGCCTCACGCTGGCGCCGGCCCTCGATGGCGGCCTCGGCAACCTTGGTCGCCAGCAGCTTGACGGCGCGGATCGCGTCGTCGTTGGCGGGGATGGGGTAATCCATCTCGTCGGGATCGCAGTTGGTGTCGGCCAGCGCCACTATCGGAATCTCCAGCCGCCGCGCCTCCAGCACCGCCGTATGCTCCTTCTTCGTGTCAATCACGAAGACCACGCCTGGCAGGCGACGCATATCTTTGATCCCGCCCAGCGTGCGCTGCAAGCGATCCAGCTCGTCTTGCAGGTGCTGCGCTTCTTTCTTGGTCAGCCGCTCGAACTCGCCGCGCTCTTTGCGTGCCTCGAGGTCGCGCAGATAGCGGATGCGCTTCTGGATGGTGTCGAAGTTGGTCAGCATGCCGCCCAGCCAGCGCTGGTTGACGTAGAACTGCCCGCTCTCCTCGGCCGCCTCTTTGATCGCCTCTTGCGCCTGCTTCTTCGTGCCGACCAGCAGCACACTGTCGCCATTGGCGACGACATCGGTGATGAAGCGATACGCCTCGTTCAGCCGCTGCGCCGTCTGCTGCAAGTCCAGAATGTGGATGCCGTTGCGCGCCGTGAAGATGAACGGGCGCATCTTCGGGTTCCAGCGACGCGTCTGATGCCCGAAATGGACGCCGGCCTCCAGCAATTGCTTCATACTCGCGACGTTTGCCACCTGTACGCAATCCTCCCTTGGTGAAACCTCCGCCTCCGTCGCGCCGGACGGGGAGCGCCGCGCCTTCACTCAGGCACGCGCGCCAGGCCCCATCCGATCGGGAGACGTGTGAATTTGGCTCGCGCTCCGCGCGCAATCCGCGAAGCGCACACCCGGCCAGTATATCACCTGGGAGAGGCAAGCGCAATCGCCCATCCGGGCGCATATCCGCCCGGCGCGCGCCTCACCCCGCCAGGAACGCCGCCACCGCCTCGATGAAGGCCGGGGAGGCGATAATCGTGTAGTGGTTCGTCTCCGGTATCTCGACCACCTGGCAGTCGGGGATCACGCGGCCCAGCCGTTCCGCCTCCTCGCGCGGCAGCACGATGCCGCGATCCGGCCCCAGCGTTCCCAGCGCCGCCCGCAGCACCAGCGTCGGCCGCTTCACGAAGTCGGGCAGCGCCTCCGAGCGCAGCGCGCCCAGCGCCCACGACTCCTCCGCGATGGCCGCCTTCGGCACGCGCGATGTCACCGTGCCGTCCGCATGCTCCTCGGCGTCGTAGCGGAAGTATGCCTCCCACAGATCGTTCCATTGGATCATCGGCAACTGCCGCATCGCGCCCAGGTAGGCGTCCAGCGAGGGGAAGGGCATCCCCAGCCGCCCGACCGAGGCCGCGATGGCCTGCGCCGTGTCCTCCGGTATCTTGCCGCCCGCGTCCACCATCACCAGCCGGCTCACGCGCTGAGGATAGAGCGCGGCGAGATACATGCCGATCACCGCGCCCAGCGAATGCCCCACCACGCTCACCGAGGGCAGCGCCAGCGCGTCGCACAGCGCGAGGATGTCGTTGGCGTGGAACGGCACGCCATAGCCGTGCGCCGGCTTCGAGGAGAGGCCGCGCCCCCGCAGGTCCGGCGCGATCACGTGCCAGCCGCGCGCCGCCAGCGTCGGCCCCAGCAGCGCCCAGCCGCGCGAGTTAGCGGTCAGCCCATGCACCAGCACCACCGTCCGCTCCGGCCCGGCCGGCTGGCCCCAGGTCGCGTAATGTAGCGTCATGCCGCCGATGCCCAGGTTGTGCTCGCTCATTGTGCCGCTCGTGCTGTTCGCGCTCGCCGCCATCGAACCCCTCCCGCCATATCGGCCGTGCCCTCTACCTGAACGACTCGTCATATTGGCGTGAGTGTAGGGGGCCACCGGGCGACGTGTCAAGCGCGCGAGCTTCGTCGCTCATTCCCAGAACGGCCAGTGAACCAGATGTCCGATGCCACAGCGCGGGCACGGCACCCCCGGCAAATCCACTTCCTCTTCCGTGGACCCCTCTAGCTGCTGGATATAGCGTTCCGCCACCTGTTCCCGCGTGCGCAGCAGCCGCGCCGTCACCCCAAGGTCCGTCGCATCCGCGATCTCCGCGTCGAGGTCCACCAGCGCGGCCGTATGCTCTAACTGAGTTGTCCTCTTCCCGTTCCCCGGTGCCGCATCCACCGTCACGCGCCGTGCCAGGTCCGCCAGCGCCTCGCCGGTCGTGCAGTCACCCCGCGCCAGCGCCGCCCGCAGCGGTGTCGTCGCCTCCAGCGCGTCTCGCAGCATTCCCAACGCCCGCCGCTCCGCCGCCAGATCCAGCCACAGCCGCGAGCGCGCCGCCGCCGCCAGCTCGCGCTGCGCCAGCTCAAATGAGAGGAGCGCCGTCCCGCAGCGCGGGCAACGCGGCAGCCGCTCATCATCGGCCGCCTCCAGTGCCAGCCGCTCCAGCGCCGCATCCGCCGCGACACGCACCGGCAGCCGGCACTCGCCGCAGAGCCAATCACTCCATTCACTCCAGACGCCCGCCTCAGCCGCTACAGTACCTGCCATCTCACCTGCCATCGCGACCGCGCCAGGCTCGCTCGCCGCCTCTGGCGCCAGCGCCACGCGCTCGCGCAATGTCGCGTCGAAGTCGCACTCCTCGCAGGCCAGGCGCAATCCCCGCCCCATCTCATTCCCCTGTCGATCTGATTATGCATGGGCCTATCTGGTCTGGGGCGAGTATAGCACTCGCGCACCTATCCACAACCCACGCTAGGCCACCCATCCCAGTCCTATCCCGCCGCGGACGATGGTACAATAGCAGCGCATGCCTCATAAAGCTCCCAGCGCAATGGCGGCGGCGCGAGGCACAGCGAGAGCCGCGTGCCAGCGGCGGGAAGCAAGTCGTACCCATGGATGTTGGCGATGGATGTTGACGAACGCGACGACGGTTTCGACGACGAGCACGATACCATCCACGGCGCCGCGGCCGAGGACGAGGAGCCGCAGCCACTTGCCCGTGTCCGCTACGGCCTGGGCAAAGAGCTGCTGCTCTTCCCCGACGCGCTCGTCGTCCACCTACGCGAAGAGCGTGAGGAGACGCGCTACCACCTGGCGTCCATGCGCCGGCTGATCCTCATGCCTGGCGAGCACAACCCCGCCAAGCTCGTGCTCATGGTCGAGCTGGACGACGGCACCACCGTCATCGCCGCCGAAGGCGTCTCCAACGTCCGCGGCTTCCGCGTCCTGCTCGCCCGCCTGCGCGAGATCGCCCCAGCTATCGAGCTGGACCCGGAAGACATGGACGAGCAGCTCGCCCAGGCCCTCGACATCCGCAAACGCTATTCCCTCGGCTGCTACGGCGCCGTCCTCGGCTCGTGCCTGCTGCTTTGGATCGTTTACCTCGTCGTCGCCTTCATCGGCGCTCACGGCCCGCGCTAGCCCCGCGTACTAGTCCCGCCAGCGAGAGGACCGCCCGCACCATGTCCGATACTTCTCAGACGCCCGACACGCCGGATATGCCGGAGACGAGCTGGCTCCAGCAGCTCGACGAGCTGCTCGTCACCCTCGACGCACATCCAGACCACCCGGAGTCCGGGCAGGACGCCGCCTTCATGGAGCGCATCGCCGCGCTCGACCCCGACTTGCAACGTTTCCTCGTCGAGCGCATGGCCGAGCAGGACTCTCCCCAGGCCGCCGCCTTCTTGGAGCTGCTCGCCGCCCACGCTGCCACGCCCGAGCCCGTGCGCGCCGCTGCCCGCGCGGCGCGCGACGCGCTGGCCGCCAGAGGTGTCATCCCCGCCGCCCCCGGCGAGGAGCGGTTCCTGGCTGGCTGGGTGCAGCAGAGCCGCGAAACGGGCGAGCAGATCTTGATGCTCGGCTGGCGCATGCCCATCGGCGGCGTCGAGGCGCTCGTCTTCCTGCTGGACTGGCGCGGCGACGGCCTCAAAGACTTCTACCGCACCCGCGACATGAGCGACGCGGAGTGGCGCCAGCTTGTCGAGCACAACGCCGCCAAGGGGGCCCCGCTGGCTGAGCTGACCCTCTCTGAGGCGCGCACTCTGCTCGAAGCCGCGCAGGCCGAGAGCCAGCGCTTCAGCCGTCCCATGCCGCGCGACTACAAGCTCGAATCACGCTTGATCGCGCGCCGTGTGCTGAGCGCCGCCCCGCTTCCCACGACCACGCCGCCCTACCTGCATCCCGACCTCGCGCCCGAAGCCGTCGTCACGGCCTACAACGATGCGTTGCACTACCGTGACTTTGCGCTCGCCGCCCTGCTACTGCATCCCGACCATCCCGATCGCGCCGGCCGCGACGTAGAGGAGACTGCCAGTGAGCTGCGTACCCAGCTCAAGCACGCGCCCCGCCGTGAGGCCGACGCGAGCGTGACACGTCACTCAGAGCGCCCAGAGAGCGAGGCCGACGATACGGTGAGGCTGGAGGCGCGGGGCATGGAGGTTGCGGTGGACACGCGCGGCGGTCGCACGCGCACGCCGACGAATGAGATATTCGTACTACGCACTAGTACCGATGGCTGGCGGATTGCTCACATCGCACCCGCACCCTGAGCGATCCGTCCTGGTCGCTTGAATGCCGAGGTCATGGTACAATCGCGTGGCAAGGACGTTGGATCGTCACGGGCAGTCATGGGGATCACCCGATAGGACCACGCGCCGGGAGCCGCCCGGCGCGTGATACCCGGTCCACTGGGGGCTGCCGTTCCCCAACTGGGGAAAGATCGGGGCAAGACGATGCATACCTTGCGACGCGAGACGTCCCACGCTCTGCCCTTCCTCGCCTGGAAAATCCAGGCGCCACGCCTCGATCCCCGCCTGCTGCCGCGCCCGCGCCTCGTCGCGCGCCTCGAGGCCGCGCTCGGCCGCAAGGCCCCCAGCGGCGATGTCTTTCTCGTCGCGGCGCCCGCCGGCTATGGCAAGAGCACCCTGATCGCTCAGTGGGCCGCCGAGAGTGCCGTCCCTGTCGCCTGGTATCACCTCGACGCTGGCGACGACGATCCCGTCACGCTGATCCAGGGTCTCGTGAAGGCGCTCAAGGCGCGTCTGCCCCGATCCATGTGGCAGGTGGAATCCTTGCTCGCGCGCCTGCGCCCCGGCGCACTCTCCGCGCTCGATCTGCGCCGGGCGGCCGCCATCTTCACCCAGGACATCCGCGCGAACGTGGGGCGCCCGCTGACGCTGGCGCTGACCGGTATCTCCGAGCTGAAGGCATCCAGCGACGGCCACAAGCTCCTCAATCACCTGCTCGCGCGCCAGCCCGACCACCTGCGGCTCGTGCTCGAAGCGCGCGACTACCCGCGGCTGCGCCTCTCGACGCTGGTCACGCAGCACCGCCTCACCGGCCTCGGCATGGATGATCTGCGCCTCGACGACGACGAATTCGACGCCCTGCTCGATCTGACCGGTGCGTCGCTGGCGCCCGACGCGCGTGAAACGCTGCGCGGCCTGTGCGGCGGCTGGATGACCGGTGTACTGCTGGCGACCGGTGCGCTGCTGCCGGAGTTCCTGCGCGCCGGTGACACGGCCGAGCTCGACGCCGAGCGCGTCTTCGACTACCTCGCCGTGGAAGTGATTGACGCGCTCGACCCCGCCCTGCGTGACTTCGCCACCGAGGCCGCCGTGCTTGGCTACATGACGGCGCCGCTCTGCGCCAATCTGCTGGAGTTGCCTAGCGCCCAGGCCCCGCTCGTCGCCCTTGAACAGCGCACCGGCTTCGTGACACGCATCGGCCGCCGGCCCCAAGAGCCGGTCTACCGCTTCCAACCGCTGCTGCGCCAGGCGTTGCTCGCCCGCCTTGAGGCCGCGCCCGACGGCCTAGCCCGGCGGCGCACGCTGCACCTGCGCGCCGGCCTGCTGCTCGAAGCGCTCGGCGACGCTGAGGAGGCGGTCCAGCAATACCGGCTGGCCGGGGCGCAAGACCGCATCCTGGCCCTGATCGAGGCGCAACGCGGCGCGCTGCTGCGCGCCGGCCGCGGCGCCACGCTGGAGCGCTGGCTCGATCTGCTGCCCGCGGAAGTGCGTGAGCGCGAGCCGGAGCTGCTGGTGTTGCTGGCCGAGCTGCGCCGGCAGGCCGGCCAGGGCGACGAGGCGCGCGCGGTTGCCGATCATGCCTGGGCTACCGTCCAGCTCTATGCGATGGAGCGCCCTGAGCTGCAAGCGCGGGCGCTGCTCCTGCGCGCGCAGTTGCGCGTGACGCATGCGGAGTATGCGTCGGCTCGCCACGACTGCGCGGCGGTGTTGGCGCTGGCGCCCACCGATGCGGTAGATCTGCGCATCCAGGCGCTCTGCGAGCAGGCGCGCTGCATGGAGGTCGAAGAGGGCGCCGGCGCCGCGCTGGAGTGCCTGCGGCGTGTTGACGCCGTGAGTGGGCCGCGGCCCGATCCGTGGCTGGTGGCGCACGTTCACTACCAGCGCTCCGGTCTCTTCCTACGCCAGGGTGCGTACGGGCAGGCCGAGACGGCGGCGCACACCGCGCTGCTGCATGCGCAAGAGGCGAACGACGAAGTCGGCGCGATCAACTGCCGGCTGAACCTGGGCGCGATCAAGTCCCTGACACGGCACTATGCGGGCGCCCGTGAGCAGTTTGAAATGGCACGCGCGCAGGCCGAGCAGGCGGGCTACGTCATTGGATGTGCCTATGCGCTGCTCAATCTCGCCGATCTCGATGTCGACCTGGGCCAGTGTGAGCGCGCGACCGACGCATACGCGAGCGCGATTCAGGCGGCGGCCGAGGCAGGCGACGAATATCTACGCGCCAGCGCCTATGCCGGGCTTGGCTATACGCTGACGGCCATGGGAGAGGCGCGCACGGCCGTCGAGCGGTTGCGCCCGGAGCTGGAGGCGCGGGCGGCGTGCGGCCAGGATGCCGACTGGGTGAAGATCGCGATCTCGCTCGGCTTCGCGCTGCATCGTTCCGGCCGGCCCGAACGCGCGGCCGCGCTGCTGCTGACGGCACGCGCACGCGCGGGCGCGTTGGGCATCGCGCTGGAGCTGGCGCAGGCCAGCGCCCATCTGGCGGCGGCAGAGCTGGCCCGCGGCCACACGCAAGCGGCGACGGAGGCACTCACGGCCGCGCTCGACGCCACGCAGGCGACGGAGCGGCTTGGATCGATCCTGATTGTGGCACGCCACCTGCCGGAGCTGCGCCCACTGCTCGACGCGCCGCACCCATGCCATCCGCTGGCCGCCGAGCTGCTCGACGCGCTGCGAGCGCCGGCCGGCGGCGAGGACGCGACAGTGACGACAGTTACGGCGGACACGGACGCGCCGGATAGCGCGGACGACGAAGACGCCGCCATCCGCGTCTTCGCCCTAGGCGAATCGCGCGTCTATGTGGGAACACGTCAGGTCACGCGCTGGCGCATGCCGCACGCGCGCGAGCTGCTCTTCTTCCTGCTGGATAAGGGCGAGCCAGTCACCAGGGACACCATCCTCTCCACCTTCTGGCCGCATCGCGATCCGGAGGAGAGCGCCAACACCTTCCGCCAGGCGCGGTTCCAACTCAAGCAGGCGTTGGGACGCGAGTGTCTCGCGCAGCGGAATGGGCGCTGGCGGCTGACGGTGGATGTCTGGGTAGACGCCCGCGAGTTCGAGCAGCGCGTGGACGCGGGCGAGCGTCTGGCTGCCGCGGGCCGGCTTGGCGATGCCGCCGCGACTCTCACTCGTGCGCTCGGCCTCTGGCATGGCCCCTATCTGGAAGACTGTGCTGGTGATTGGGCATACTGGCGCCGCGATGGGCTCCAGCGTCGCTACCTCTCGTGCTTGGAGCTGCTGGCCGATGTCGAGGCCCGCCTAGAACGTCACGACGCGGCGACGCAGCACTACTACCAGATGCTCGAGTTGGAGCCGCATCGTGAGAGCGCGCACCGCGGCCTGATGCGGCAGTTCGCCCACCGTGGCGAGCTGGCGGAGGCGCTACATCAGTTCGCCCGCTGCTTCAACGCGCTCAAGCATGACCTGGGGGTGACACCCTCGCGCGAGACGATCGATCTCTATCGCGCCCTGCGCGCGCAGTACAATGTGCGCTCCAGCGCCGCCGCGGCGCCCGCATTGAGCGGCGTCTAGGCTATCTGCTCGCGCATCGCCACCTTCCCCCACCGACACGGCTTGATACGGCCGCTGCCCCACATGTCACGATCCCTCGCGTCACGTGCGGCCCCCTGCTATACTGATCGCTGAGCGGGCGTGTGTCCCGCACCACACCCACGATTGGTCGGCGCCCGCGTGATGCGGATGCACCCTCCATGGCGCTCGCGTCCCGGCCCTCATGCCTCAGCGCGTCGCGCTGTCCTCACCCTCGCAACGCCATCGCTCCGCGCCAGAGATAGCACTATCAAAAGTGAAGTAAAGCGGCATAAAACACTGAATTCATGGGACGTTGACGCCTAAAAGTGTGGCGAATGACGTTTTGGTGACGCACACTGTTAACGTTGCGTCAACGGCGACCTTCTAGACTGCTGTCGTGAGAGACGCAGACCGCGCCGGGCCGCGGCGGCGGCAGCGAGATGATGCTTCGCGGCGCGAGTGGATACGGTCACATACGACAGAGAGGAGCACCATCGTGCAGCAGCCCAATCCCGCGCCCGTTCCTATCTCCCGGGCGGATGTCCTCCGCGGGCGCATGCGGCGAGCAGCCGCGGGCGTGGGTGGCCTCGCGCTCGGCGCGGGCGCGTTCGTCGTGGCGACCACGCCCGCGCTGGCGCAGGCGCTGCCACACGTACTGGCCGCCATCTTGCCCGTGATCGGCGGCACGGGCGGCCCGCCGACGGGTCACTGATTCGCCGGCCCGAACAGGGCCGCTGCCGGGCAGGGAGGCCGGCCGGAGAGAGCGCAGGACGCGAGACGCGAGTCGAGGACGGCTCCGGCTCCTCCGAAATGGATAGGACAGCATGTCGCGTGATGATTGGGAGCAAGCCATCGCGCGCGCGGTGGTCGAGCGCTCCTTCCGGGCACGGCTGCTAGCCGACCCAGTGGATGCGCTGACCGACTACGGCCTGGCCACCGGCGAATCGCACCTGGTGCGGACGGTGCGCGCGCACTCACTCGCTGAGTTCGCCGCGAAAGTGTTACGCGGCGCGGCGAGCGCCTGGGGCGCTGAGTTCGACGGCTTCGCGCTGGACAGCGAAGCGCCCTGCTAGTTGGATGGGGTGCCGGCTGCAAGGTTGCCTCGCAGACGCAAGGAACGCGTCACTGTGCAAGGAGGCACACGGCATCCCAGCCGGAGCGCGGCTAGCCGCGCTCCGGTGCCTTCTGAGCGCCCTGTTGGACGGCGACCTGAGCGAGCGCCACGCCCGCCGCTGCCACCGTGCGGGCAATATCCTCGTCGGTATGCGCGAGCGAGACAAAGCCCGCCTCGAACTGCGACGGCGCTAGGTAGACGCCACGCTCCAGCATGGCACGGAAGTACGTCGCGAAGGCGCGGGTGTCCGCGGTCTTGGCCGAGGCTTCATCCGTGACAGGTCCGGGCGTGAAGAAGGCGCAGAACATCGAGCCGACGCGCGTTTGATAGAGTGGCACGCCCGCCGCGCGCGCCGCCATGCCGATGCCCTCGGCCAGCGCCGCCGAAAGCCGCTCCAGTCGCTCGTACGTACCCGGCTCGCGCAGTAATTCGAGCTGGGCGATGCCGGCGGCCATGGCGAGCGGGTTGCCGGAGAGCGTGCCCGCCTGATAGACCGGCCCCGCCGGCGCCACCAGCGAGAGGATGTCGCGCCGGCCGCCATACGCCGCCGCCGGCAGCCCACCACCGACGATCTTGCCCAGACAGGTCATGTCCGGTGTGACGCCGTAGAGCGCCTGCGCGCCACCATACGCCACGCGGAAGCCCGTCATCACCTCATCGAAGATCAGCACCGCTCCCGCCGCGCGCGTCAGCGCGCGCAGCCCTGCCAGGAAGCCAGGTTGCGGCGGGACGCAGCCCATATTGCCCGCCACCGGCTCGACGATGACAGCGGCGATCTCGTCCGGGTACTGGTCGAAGAGCGCGCGCACGGCGGCGAGATCGTTGTATGGGGCCACGAGCGTGGCGGCGGTCGCGCCGGGTGGCACACCAGGGCTATCGGGCACACCGAGCGTGAGCGCGCCTGAGCCGGCGGCCACCAGCAGCATGTCGGCGTGGCCGTGGTAACCACCGGCGAACTTGACGATGCGGTTGCGACCGGTGAAGGCGCGGGCGACGCGCAGCGCGCTCATCGTCGCCTCAGTTCCGGAGTTGACGAAGCGCACCAGCTCGACGCTGGGCATCGCCTCGACCACCAGCTCGGCCAGCCGCACCTCGGCCGCTGTGGGGGCGCCGAAGCTGGAGCCGCGCGCGGCGGCGCTGGTGATCGCCTCGACGACCCGCGGGTGGGCATGCCCCAGGATGAGCGGTCCCCACGAGCAGACGTAATCAATGTAGCGGTTCCCGTCGGCATCGTAGAGGTAGGCGCCGGCGCCGCGCTCGATGAAGAGCGGCTGGCCACCAACGGCCTTGAACGCGCGGACGGGGCTGTTGACGCCGCCGGGGATGAGCTGGCGGGCGCGGTCGAAGAGCGCCTCGGAGTGTGCGGTCTGCATGAGCGTGAGGCTCCTTCGCTGAACTGCGTGCGCTGAACAAAGAAACATTCCGCTCGCAATTGTAGCGCGGCTGAACATGGATAGGCGCGGCTGACTGGCCGGGGAGCGCGCTGAGTAACCCCCGCGTTGCCAGCGGCGCCTACGGGCGCTATACTGAACGCGAAGACAACCAGCGCGTGGAGGCGAATGACGTGACACGATGTGAGCAATGCGGCGCGGATGCGGTGAGCGCGGATGGGGTCTGCGGCAACTGTGGCTGGCAGGCGCACACGGCGGCGGATGCGCCAGCAACGGAGACGGCGGACGATCGGGGCAGTTCGCCCTCACTCGGCGAGACACGGGTGGCCGATATCCCCGATATCCCGGCTCCCCAGCCGGCAACGCGCAGCGGCGCACCGGCTGCACCAGCCGCCGCGGCCGCTCCCGTCTTGGAGCGGACAGTGGACCTGCCGCGTTACACGCCGCCCGCGCGGGCGGCAGGCTCGCGCGGGCCCATCACGACCGGCACGCCCGCACGCTTCTGTGGGACATGCGGCGCGCGTATCACGGGCAACGAGGCATTCTGCGGGCAGTGTGGCACGCCAGTGAGCGCGAGCATGGCCGACGCCGGCACGGCCTTCCGTGCGCCGGCGACCGGGACGGCGCGGTTCCGTTCAGACGCGGATGGCCCCTGGCAGCCAACTGACGGTGACGCGCCGACGGAAGCGTTCCTGCCTCCGGCCCCCGCCTACGCGCGCGGCGCACGGACGACCGCGTACCCGATGGATGGCGGCTACACTGCGGGACGTGCGCCAGCGGCGGGTGGGTCCGGTCGCTCGGTGCGCATCGTGCTGGGGATAGTGTGCCTGGTGGGCAGCCTGGCGAGCGCGGCGGGCGCGCTGTTGCTGGCGCTGCAGCAAAAATAGATCACAGGCGCCGCCCCGTGCTCAGCGGCGCGCGGACACACGCGATTCATCCCAGCGCCACCAGCGCCAGGTGCCGGGTATGCGAGGCGCGTGATAGGGTATAGACAACCGACACGATGGTCGTTTCGCGGCGCACGAATCATCCGCGCGCACTCACTCTGGTGGAAATGCACATGAAAGCCAACTTTTCTGAACACGACGCGCGCCGCTTCGACACCCCGGCGCAGCCGGCCACCGACACGATCTCGAAGCCGGAATTCGAGTCCATTGCTTCGTTCCGCTACGCGATCCGGCGCTTCCTGCGCTTCAGCGAGCAGGCGGCCCGTCACGAGGGCATCACGCCGCAGCAGCACCAGCTCTTGCTCGCGATCAAAGGCTTTCCGGGTCGCGAGAGCGCGACAGTCTCGGAGCTGGCCGACCGATTGCAGATGCGCCAGCACAGCATGGTCGGGCTGATCGACCGCACGGAGGCGCAGGGGCTGGTGCGCCGGGAGCAGGGGGTGACGGACCGGCGCCAGGTGTTCGTCTCGCTGGCGCCCGCCGGCGAAGCGAAGCTGCGCAAACTCTCCGTACAGCACCGGCACGAATTGGCATCCATGCGCGAGGCGCTGATAGGCGTGCGCTGAACATGTATTGAGCGTGCGCTGATTCAGCGAATGTCGCATCGCCACGGAAACGAACCCGGCGCATGCGCGCATGTCGGCGCTAGAGCGCGTCGCGCCTGTGTCCGACGCCATCCACGCCCTCGCCCGCACCTGGCATTCCGGTGGCGCTTGCGGCCGTATCGCCTTCGAATGGTTCGGGCGATGCGGCCGTCTCCATGCCGTCGGCGGCCAGTGTATCTGATCCGTCAGTCTCGTAGACCGCATCCGCTACGACGTCATCCGCTTCGTCGCTCTCGCCCCAGGTGGGGCGCGGCTGTGGATACTCGCGCAGGAACCGCTTGCCCAGATTCCAGCCGAGCCGCGTGAGCAGGAAGGTCGCAACGAGGAAAGCGGCCACAGTGAGCAGGGCGGAGACGATGCCGGGCAGCAACGGGCGGCAGCCCTGGATGAGCGTGTCGCCGGGGATGGGGGAGGAGCAGCTCAGCGCGGCGAAGAGCGTGGAGCCAAGGAAGGCGCCGATCAGGCACGAGGCCATCAGCCCAATCAGGCAGCCAAGGTAGCCGCCGTGGGTGGGCCAGTCATATCCCGGTGGGACGGCACCCTCATACGGATCGCGTGGAGCGTGAGCGGCACGCTCGGCAACCAGCGGCTCATCCGGCTCTGTCACGTGGGAGTCGCCGTTGCCCATCTCGCGTGGCCGGGTCTCATCTTGGTCTGGTTGGTCTGACACGAATGGTAGGTCGTTTCTGTAGGAGTAGCCGGGAGAACGCGCGATTCAAAGCGTGCCGAACTGGCGGTCGCCAGCGTCGCCCAGGCCGGGGCAGATGAAGCCGCGCTCGTCCAGGCGCTCATCCAGCGCGGCCAGATAGATCGGCACGTCTGGGTGCGCCTCGCGCAGCTTGCTCAGTCCGTACGGCGCGGCGATCAGCCCAACATAGCGCAGATGCGGGACGCCGTACCGCTTGAGAATGTTCAGGGCGTCAATCGCGGAGCCGCCGGTGGCGAGCATCGGGTCCACCGAGAAGCATACCTGGAGGTCGGTGGCGCGTGCCAGTTGATTGTAGTACTCGATCGGCTCCAGCGTGCGCTCGTCGCGGCGCAGCCCCAGGTGCCAGACCTGGGCATCCGGCAACACCTGGCGGAAGCCGTCCGCCAGGCCTAGGCCGGCGCGCAGGATGGGCACGATGCCGACGCCTCCGGCGAGACGCTGGCCCGTCATCGCCTCCAGCGGCGTCTCACTGGGAACGCCGACCGTGCGCAGATCCATCGTCGCTTCATAGGCGAGCAGTGTGCCCAGCTCGCGCACCAGCCGGTAGAACTCCGGGGAGGCGGTGCGCCGGTCGCGTAGCGCCGTCATCTTGTGGGCGACGACGGGGTGGCGCGAGATGTGGACGTCCGGCAAGGCGAGCACGGACGCGCGCGTAGGCTGCGGCACGCCGGTCATGGGCAGGCGGCGGGCGCTCGTCATATCGTCTAACATGAGGTGTTGTCTCCAAGGTCTGGCGCGACGCGACCGTGCCGGGAACGGATGGCGAGTGCGGAGCTGCCAGCCCGCTCACGCCGGGCGCGCGGCCACCCGGCAGTGTCGCACACGCGGCTGAGCCGGTCAAGGCACGCGCACGGGCGCAAGATGACGTGCGCGGGGCTGGGCTATACTGGAAGCGAGAGGATGTTCGCCGCGCCGTGTGGGCGCGGCCAGCAGCAGCGGCGGTGGCGATGACGACCGATACACCAACCGATACACCACAGGACCTGCCCCAGCGCGCCATGCGCACGCATGAGACGCGGGCGAACACGCTGAACGGCGCCGCACCGACGCCGGGCGCATTCGAGCGGGCAGACCGCCCGGCCGTCACCGTGGATGTGGTGATCCTGACGGTGCGCACGGGGCGGCTGGAGGTACTGCTGGTGCGGCGCGATCATGCGCCGTTCGCGGGCATGTGGGGCTTCCCCGGCGGGCTGGTGCGGCCGGATGAGTCGCTGGAAGATGCGGCGCTGCGCGAACTGCGGCAGGAGACGGGCGCGAGCGGCGCGGACGTTTATCTAGAACAGCTCTACACCTTTGGCGAGCCGGCGCGCGATCCACGCACGCGCGTGATCACGGTGGTCTACTACGTGCTGGAGCGGCCGGGGCAGATTCACACCCGCGCGCCGGGGTCGGACGGCGGCGCGGAAGCCCAGCTCTTCCCCGCGTACGACACGCCGCCACTGGCCTTCGACCACGGCGACATCCTGCGCTATACGCTGCAACGGTTGCGCGGCAAGCTGGAGTACACGACCATCGGTTTCCAACTGCTGCCGCCAGAGTTCACGCTGAGCGAGCTGCAAGAGGTCTACGAGGCCATCCTGAATCGCCCGCTGGACAAGCGCAACTTCCGCAAGAAGCTGCTGATCACGCGCATCGTCGAGCCGACGCAGCGCATGAAGATGGTCGGCCAGCACCGCCCGGCGCGGCTCTATCGCTTCAACCCGAAGGCGAGCGCATAAGGAGAATGACCACAGAGGACACGGAGGGACACGGAGCTACACGGAGGAAGACACAGAGAGGCAGGCACGTTATGGCGGATGCATTGATCGTAGTGGACGTGCAGAATGACTTCTGCCCCGGCGGCGCGCTGGCAGTGCCACTGGGCAATGAGGTGGTGCCGGTGCTGAATGAGTACATCCGCCGCGCGCGAACGGCCAGCATGCCCATCTTCGCCAGCCGCGACTGGCATCCCGCCGCGACGAAGCACTTCGCCGCCCAGGGCGGGCCGTGGCCGCCGCACTGCGTCCAGGGGACGTGGGGCGCGGAGTTCAACCCCTATCTAGAGCTGCCGGGCGAGGCGCAAGTGGTCTCGAAGGGCACCGACACGGAGGACGACGGCTACTCCGCCTTCGAGGCGCGGCTGCCGGAGGGCGGCCAGACATTGCGCGAGGCGCTGCGCGCGCTCGGCGTGACACGTGTCCACATCGGCGGCCTGGCGACGGACTATTGCGTGAAGGCAACGGTGCTGGATGCGCTGAGCGAAGGGCTGGAGACGCACGTGCTGACGGACGCCTCGCGCCCGGTAGACGTGCGTCCGGGGGATGGCGACCGCGCGCTGCGGCTGATGCTGGACGGCGGAGCGGCGCCGGAGACGATCACAGAGTTCCATCCATAGCCGGGCATCCTCACCCCCCAACCCCCTCGCCTCCGCGGAGGCGAGGGGGAGCCACGCGGACCGGCATCTCTGCCACCCCTCTCCCCACAGGGCAAGCGCCATACAGCGTCTCTGCCACCCCTCTCCCCGCGGGGAGAGGGGTCGGGGGTGAGGAACTCCGATCAGCCGCCGGCATTGGTCGGGCGCTCGCCCAGCGTGACCGTGACGGTCTGCTTGCCGGAGCCGCGCGCGACGGTGATCTTGACCTGCGTGCCCGGCGACTTGTTGAGCAGCGCGGAGACGAGGTCGCTGCTGTCATTGACCGTCGTCCCGTCCACCGCGACGATGATGTCGCCCTTCTGGAGGCCGGCGGCCTGGGCCGGGCTTTTGCCCGACGCGTCGTTGGCGAAGTCGCCGATCTGCACGCCACTCTGCACCGGCAGGTTGAAGGCGCTGGCGAGCTGCGGAGTAACGTCCTGGCCCTGGATGCCGAGGAAGCCCTGGCCGGAGCTGACGAGCTTGCCGTTCTTGATGAGCTGGTCGGCGACGAATTTCACGCGATCAGAGGGGATGGCGAAGCCGATGCCGTCGGCGGCGCCGCCCGTCTGGCTGTTGGCGGCCGCCAGTGTCGGCACGCCGACCAGCCGCCCTTGCAGGTCCACCAGCGCGCCGCCGCTGTTGCCGGGGTTGATCGGCGCGCTCGTCTGGATGAGGCCGGTCAGGACGGCGGCTGGTCCGTCCTGCCCCTCACCAGCCGTGCGATTGAGCGCGCTGACGATGCCGAAGGTGGCGGACTGATCGAGGCCGAGCGGGCTGCCGATGGCGATCACGAACTGGCCGACCTGCACGTCGCTGGACGGCGCGAAGTTGATCGCCTGGAGGTTGGCGGCGCTGATCTTGAGAATGGCAAGGTCGTCCTGTGCGGACTGGCCGCGCACATCGGCCGGGAAGGTCTGGCCGTTGGAGAGGGTGACGGTGAAGCTGCCGCCATCCTGCACCACGTGGTCGTTGGTGACGATGTAGCCGTCATCGGTGATGATCTCGCCGGAGCCGATCACCTCGCCGCCCTGCACGTTGCCCTTCACTTCCACAACCGAGGGCTGGACGGTGTGGATGACGTTGACGACGGTCTGCTGGAGATCTTGCGCGGCCGGCGGGACAGCGACGGTAGCAGCCGTGCGGCCCGTGCCAATGGCGCTGGAGCCGGTGTGCGCCGCCGAGTCGTTACCAATGGCTCGGCCGAAGGCAAACGTGACGATCAGGATGACGAGCAGCAGCGCGCCGCCCACGGCGATCCACGGCCCCACCCCGCGACGGCGCGCCGGCGGCTGGGGATACAGCGGATAATCGGCGTAGTTCGGATAGTTCGGATAGTTCGAATAATTTGGCGAGCTGGCATAGGGATACGGCGTGGCGCCTAGAGGTGAGGGACGATCGGCCTCTACGGTGGGCGTGTCGGGCGGCGTGTACGGCGCGTACGACTGGTGAGCCAATGCCTGCGTATCCACCTGCCGCTCAGAATGCTCAGGATGCTCCGGGTTGGGCGGCAGCGGCGGGATGGCGGCCGATGAGCTGGACGGCTCGCCCGGCTGGGATGCACCGCCCTCTGTATCCTGAGAGGCGTTGAAATCAATCATGTGTGGTCGTTCCTCCTGGCTGCCGGGGCGACGCGCTGACCCCGCCCGTACCCGCATCCCTGTCGCAAGGTCGCGTCCACAGTCCGCATTAGGAAGTGACGACCACGGGATGAACTGGTATCACCACAGAGCATACGGCGACGGCCTGTGGCGAATATTGGAGGATTATGTGAGATTTCTCATGGAGCGGCGGGGAGCGCGCGGGCGACGGGGAGGGTGAGGATTGCGGTAGTTCCCTCGCCCGGCATGCTGGCGAAGCTGAGCGTGCCGCCGTGGGCGACGGCGATGCCGCGCACGATGGAGAGGCCTAGCCCCGCGCCTCCCTGCTCGCGCGAGCGCGCCTTGTCCACACGGTAGAAGCGCTCGCCCAAGTGCGGCAGATGTTCCGGTGGGATGCCCTCGCCGGTGTCGCGCACTTCCAGCACGGCCTCGCCGCCAGCGGAGAACGCGTGCAGTATGACGCCGCCGCCCGGACGGTTGTACTTGAGCGCGTTGTCCAGCAGGATCAGCGCGGCATGATCGAGCAGCGCGCGGTCGCCCAACGTGAGGACAGGACCGGCGCTGTCGAAGGCGAGCGTGATACCCTTCTCGTCCGCCAGTGCCCGCGCACGCCGCATCATGGCGGACGCGACCTCGGTCAGGTCCACCACGTCGCGCTCGATGGCCTGGGCGCCAGCGTCGAGGCGGGCCAGCGTCAGCATGTTGCCGGCGAGCGCGGCCATGTGCGCCGTCTCGGCGACGATGTCTTCCAGCAGCTCGGCGTCGTCGGGGTCCAGCCGCTCGCGCCCGCGCAGCAGCACCTCCGCGTCCGCGCGCATCAGCGTCAGCGGCGTGCGAATCTCGTGCGCGGCGTCCGCGATGAACGCCTGCTGGCGCGTGAACGCCAGCCGCGCCGGCGCGAGCGCGCGCGACGAGAGGAAAAGCGCGCCGGCTGCCGCGCCGCCCAGCGTGAGTGCGCCGAGCACCAGCAGCAGCGCCAGCAGCACGTCGAGCGAGCGCAGCTCACCTTCTAGCGGGATGCCGACCTGCACGATGCCGATGACGCGACCGTCGCCGTCGCGGTCACGCACGACCAGCGCATACCGCTCGATGGTGCCCAAGCCGCTCCCGGCGTTCACCATATCGGATGCCTGGACCTGCTGATGCTCCAACAGCTCACTCACGAGATCAGGCGCGATGAACGCCGGAGGCACGCCGCCTTGAGTCCGCAACACGCTGGTGCCCGCGGGGCCAAAGCACGCGACGTACGGCACATGCTGGATAGCGTCAGGCGGGATATTGTGGCATGTGGCCTGATCGAATGGCGGCTCCTGTTGCCATGCCATCGCGATGGATTGCGCGCTGTCATGCAGATAGCCCGGGACCGGGGCGAGCAGTGCCTGGCGCACACCGAAGTACAGGGCGGCGCCGGCGAGGATGAGGATACCGGCGAGGATGGCGAGATACCACAGTGTCAGCCGGCGGCGGATGCGCCCGAACATCGCCGCCGACGGGTCACCCATCAGCGCGCCGCCGCGGCCGGGCAGCCGCGCCTGTAGCGCCTGGATGCGGTCGGTGAGGCCGGTGAGGCCGGTGAGGCCGGTGCGCGCCGGCGGTGAGGTGATCCGGCTCATGGTTCGATTTTATAGCCGACGCCGCGGACGGTCTTGATCAGCGGGCGCTGATGGTTGCGGTCCACCTTGTCACGCAGGTAGTGGATGTAGATGTCCACGACGTTGGAGAGCGCGTCGAGGTCGTAGCGCCAGACGTGGTCAATGATCTGGGTGCGGCTGAGCACCTGTCCGGCGTTGCGCATCAGGTATTCGAGCAGGGCGAACTCTTTGGCCGTCAGCTCGATCACGCGGTCGCCGCGCTTCGCCTCGTGGCGCACGAGGTCCAGCGTGAGGTCGGCCACCTGGAGCTGCTGGCCCGCCTCCAGCCCTTTGGCGCGGCGGCGCAGCAGCGCCTCCACACGCGCGAGCAGCTCCTCCATCGCGAACGGCTTGACGAGGTAGTCGTCCGCACCCGTCTTCAGACCGGCCACGCGATCCTCCACCGCCCCGCGCGCCGTCAGCATCAGCACCGGCGTCTCGACGCCGACCTGGCGCATCTGGCGGCAGATCTCCACACCATCCATGCCCGGCAGCATCAGGTCGAGGATGACGAGATCGTACGTGCCGCTGGTGGCGAGATCGTGCCCGGCGAGGCCGTCGTTGGCGACGTCCACGACATGGCGTTCCTCCGAGAGCACGCGGCGTAGCAGCGCGGCGAGCCGTTTCTCATCTTCGACGACCAGGATGTGCATGTGAGTGTGCCTGTTGGATAGCGCGAATGGTGTGACGTGTCATAGCCGCCTCGCCGTACAGTACACGGCATGCGCGAGTCTGCGTCAAGCCTAGCGCCGCGAGATTGGAGCCGCATTGGATGCGCCTGGGATGGGATGCGGGCGAGACCGGCGAATGTCGCCCAGCCGCTCCCTCACTTCGCGCAGGGAGAGGGAGCCAGGGGGTGAGGACTCCCCGCGGCTGCTATGCGCCGTTGCCGTGCGACCCCTCTTCCTCCTGCTCCTCAAGGAAGGCCCTTACGGCGGCGAGCAAGCGGCCGAGCTGGTCAAGGTGGACGAAGTGGCCGGCGTCCTCGATAGGGATGTGCCGGACGCTGGGATGTTCCGCCGCGATGCCCTCGCTGATGGCGCGTGTGGGGGCGCCGGAGAGCAGCAGCAGCGGGCAGATGATGGCCGGCGCCAGCGCGGCCAGCGGCGGCTCCAGCCCCATCGTGGACCAGAGTGTCGCGCCGCCGCGCACCAGCTCCAGGTCGAGCTGAGCCTGCGCCTCCACCCACGGCACATACTCCTCCTCCGGCCACACGCCAGCCGTCCCCGGCGGGAGCTGTGCGAGCGCGGAGACGAGCCGCTCCGCGTGCGGCAGTGTCCGCAGCCGCTCCAGATACTCCACGTAGGTCGCGAGCCAGGCGCGGTAGCCTTCCGCCTCCCCGATGCGCGGCATGTGCGAAGTGTCGCCCCAGGCCGCGTCCTCCAGGATGACGGCGCGCGGCAGATCGGGATAGCGCGCGGCGAGCAGCGCGGCGGTGGCCCCGCCCAGCGAGTGGCCGAGGATGGCGGGCCGCTCCAGGCCGAGCGCATAGATGGCGGCGACCACATCCTCCACGAGCACTGGGTACGAGAAGTCCGCGCCGTCGAGGCGCGCGGAGCGGCCGTGGCCGCGCGCGTCGAGCATGACGACATCGTAGTCGGCCGCCAGAGCCTTGGCGACACGCAGCCAGGTGAGGCCGCCCGCCAGAATGCCGTGCAGCAACAGCAGCGGCGGCTTGCCGCTCTCGGCACCCGTGCGATAGTAGTGCTGGCGGATGCCGTTGGCGCTGACGTCGCCCTCAGTCCAGTCGGGCGGGACGAGCGCCTCGATGGGCCGGTAGCCGCGGATCGCGGCGAGCTGGTTGTCCATTGCGCGATCATCCTCTCCGGTTGGCGTCGTGGTGTCGCCGCGCGCTGCGGCTCAGCAGCCAGTCTACCGTCGCGATGGGAGGGCGCGTCAAGCGGGGGCAGGGCGGAATGGAATGATCGGGAGACGAGCGCCGGCCGGTGGGATGAGTCTCCCAATCGGCTGGGCATCGCGGCAGGCTACTCCTTCACATCTCGCCGCCACGTCAGCACGACGGCGACGGCGAGGAAGATCGCGGCGTAGATCGCGCTGACGAGCAGCGTGTGGCCGCCATCCACCGGGACGAGTGGCCCCTCCAGCACGCGCGTGGCCGAGCCGGGCGCCTGCGCCGAGAGCAGCGCCCTGGGCATGGCGTTCAGGTTCGGGCCGAGCAGATCGCCAGTGACGAGCAGCCAGAAGTCGCTCTTGGTGAGCAGATTGGCGAGAATGAAGAACACCAGGCCGATGTTGTCGGCGGGGAACCAGGCGATGGAGGCGCTCAGGCCGCCGGCGAGCGAGCGCGCCACGACCGTGATCGCCGCCGCCATCAGGATCGTGACGGCCATGCTGATCGCCACAGTGGCGACGTACACGCGCGTGTCGGCCCAGAAGGTGCCGTTGATCGCCTTCAGCGCATCCAGGTTGCCGGTGACGGCGCGCAGCACGAAAAGGCTGAGCGCATATTCGAGCAGCATGCCGGCCGCCAGGATGGCCGCCGCGATCAGGAAGACCGTCAGCAGCTTGGCGGCGAGCAGTTGAATCCGGCCGACGCCACGCCCCAGCAGCACGCGAATGGTGCCAGATGAGTATTCCATGCCGATCAGCCGCGCCGTCACGATGATCAGCACCGGGCCGGAGAAGACGCGCAAGATGGTGAGGCCCTGCCCCATGAAGCGGTACAGATCGGCCAGCGGCTCCGCCTGGATGTCGGCCTTGAGATTGCCAACGGTGAGCGCGATGAGGAACGGCAGCACGACCACGCCGGCCAGCGCGAGCAGCATCAGCCAGGTGGTGAGCTGGCGTGAGACCTTGAGGAACTCGCCGCGCACCAGTCCGATGAAGCTGGGGCGCGCGGTGTGCGGGTTGGTGGCCGTGGAAGCGGCGGCGGGTGAGACGGTGAGGGTGGCGCTCATTTGGCGACTCCATTCCCATTGTCGGTGAGGCGAAGGAAGACTTCTTCGAGGTCTTGGGCGCGCGGGGCCAGGCTGTCGGGGACGAAGCCGGCGTCCACGAGGAAACGGGTCAGCTCGCGGCCGCGATTGTTCGGCGCGGGCGTGATGAGCGTGCCGTCGCCGTCCAGGCGGGCGCCGCGGCCCCAGGGCTGGGCGCGCACGAGGGCCAGCGCGTCGGCGGCTCGCTCAACCGTGACAGTGAAGTCGCCGCTGCCGCGCACTAAATCCTCGACAGTGGACTCGGTGACGAGCCGGCCCAGGTTGACGATGGCGACGCGCGTGCAGATCTGCCGTACCTCGGTCAGCACGTGGCTGGAGATGAAGACGGTCTTGCCCTCGGCGGCGAGGCGGCGCAGCAGGTCGCGCATCTCGACGATGCCGGCCGGGTCGAGGCCGTTGGCCGGCTCATCCAGCACCAGCAGATCGGGGTCTTGCAGCAGGGCGATGGCGACGCCAAGGCGCTGCTTCATGCCCAGCGAATAGGTCTTGACACGATCTCTGGCGCGCGCCCGCAGGCCCACCAGATCGAGCACCGCGTCCATGCGCGCCTCAGGGACGCCGCCGAGAACGGCAGCGACGGCGCGCAGGTTGTCGCGGCCCGACATGTAGAGATAGAGCGCGGGCGTCTCGACGAGCGCGCCGACGCGCGGCAGGATGGTGGCGCGATGGGTGGCGATGTCGCCGCCGAGAATCTCGACGCTCCCGGACGTAGGGGCGATCAGGCCGAGCGCCATGCGGATGGTGGTCGTCTTGCCAGCGCCGTTGGGACCGAGGAAACCGAAGATTTCGCCGCGGCGAACCTCGATGTTGAGCCGGTCCACGGCCAGGCGCTTGCCATATTGCTTGGTCAGGTCGCGCGTGCGCAGCACGATCTCGTCGCCGCGCGGGGCAGTTGCGGCGCGGTGCGCCGCCGGTGCGGTAGCGGTCATGGATACCCTCTTTTCACTGTCACGTAAGCGGGATTGACGGCGCTCGCCGCGCGTCCCAATATGTCCGAAGAGAAGGATAGCGGGGGCATGTCACGACACCATGGCGTCTCTGTCGCAGACCTGTCGCAAGGAGTTGACGAGAAGCCGACGCGACGCGAGAAGTGTAACGAAATCGTGAAGTGAGCGCACGGCGCGAGGTGCGGACGTGAGGAGCAGCGCGTGCGTGTGCGGGCGGCACACGGGTGCGGGGGGAATGACGAGACAAGAATCAACACGCTCTCCCGCCACGCTAGCCTCTGGGTGACGCGCATGTTCACTGGCATGCGCCGTCTTCACGACGGGCATCGCCGCTGGCGGACTAACCTACGTTGCGCCGCCGTGCCGTGCCGCGCTATGGGACTGGGCGAGTGGCTGATGCAGAAGGCGCGCGTGCCGATGGCCGCCGTCAATCTGGTGAAGATTCCCGACAATGTGAGCGACGATCAGGCCCTCCTGCTCTCGGACATCTTCCCCACCGGCTACTTCGGCGCTGAACTGGCCGACATCAAGCCAGGGCACACCGTCGCCGTGTTTGGCTGTGGATCAGTCGGACAGTTCGTGATCGCCAGCGCCAAGCACCTGCGGGCTGGGCGCATCTTCGCTATTGATACGGTGCCGGGCCGGCTGGCGCGAGCGCGGGCGCAGGGCGCGGAAGTGATCGACTACAACAAAGAAGACCCAATCGAGACGATCCAGCGGCTGACCGGAGGCATCGGCGTAGACCGCGCGATTGACGCCGTGGGCGTGGATGCGAACGCGCCGGATGCGGGGCCAGCGGCACAGAAAGAACAGCGGCTCACGCCGCAATTCCAGCGGGAGGTGAGCACAATCGCACCGCAACAGCACCCGTCGAACGGCAACTGGCATCCCGGCAACGCGCCCTCACAGGTGCATACATGGGCCGTGCGGGCGCTGGCCAAGGCGGGAACGCTCTCGATCATCGGCGTGTACCCGCGGACAGACCGGTTCTTCCCCATCGGCGCGGCAATGATGAAGAACCTCACCATCAAGATCGGCAACTGCAATCACCGCAAGTACATCCCGATGCTGATGGAGCTGGTGCAAGCTGGTGTGATCGATCCTAGCCGCGTGCTCTCGCAGCTCGCGCCGATCAGCGATGCCATCGAGGCATACAAACGGTTCAACGAGCGGCAGGCGGGTTGGCTCAAGGTGGAGCTGGCACCGGCGGGCTAGATTGCTGATGATGGTGAGGGAGGACATGCGCCCATGGGGATACATGGGTGCGCAACATCAATGCAGCAAGAGCTGCTGGGGCTGGCCGAGCGTGATCGAGATGTGATACTCGTCGCCCTCCTGCTGCCAGAAGAGCGCCTCGCAGGTGGCGCCGGCGGGGGCATGCGTAGCCTCACACGACAGCGCGACGAGCGCCTGCTCGAAGGCGACGCGCCAGATGCGCAGCGAGTGCGGCGTGCCGCGCTCGCGCGCCACCCGCGCGTAACGGTCGGCACGCTCACGGACCAGTTCCGTCGGGAGATGCAGATCGGCCATCGTCAGCCGTGGTGTGCGGGCAGCGCTACCCGCCTGGACGGCTTCGAGGCGTGGAGGCGTGAAGGAGCCGCGCGCCACGGTCGCGTAGATGTCCGCCGTGCCGGTCGCGGGAGCGTACAGGTCGGAGAGCGCGGGGACAGCGGCGTCGTGTTCGGCGTACATCAGCAGACTCCTTCAGAGCGGTAGAGGGATCATTCTCACGCCAATGGGTGTACGCAACTGATGTGCCGAACCGCGCCTGGAAGGGCTAGATAGTATCTTTGGGCTAATTGGGCTAAACGAGTCGGTTCACCGCGCTCATTCGCCCGGCGCGATCTGGCTCCCCCTCTCCGCGCGCGCTCACTTCCCTCCGCCAACCTCCGTTTCCTCCGTTCCTCCATGTTGGTTCTCGTCTGAAAAAGCTGGCGGTGAGGACTCACTATGCAAGCCGGTGATCGCGATCTCGTCGTCGCGACCGGCGCCCATGTAGGCGGCGGCGGAGCCGTTGCGCAGGGCGATGGCCAGGTGGCCGGAGCTATCCAGCAAGACGAACAGACGTTGCTCCGGCCCGCTCGCGAAGGTGCGCGCGCGGTCCGTGATGAGGTACGTGCCGAGGCGCAGTGTCACGTCCGGCGCGGTGAGCGCGGCAGTGGCGAGCGCACCAGAAACGCTGGTAATGAGATTGCCGAAGCGATCCACGTGCAGCACCCGGCCGCGCAGCGTCTCACCGTCCCAGGTCGGACGTGGCGGCGCCAAGCGGATCAGGCTGGCGGGGTCGAGCGGGGAGCCGAGCGCGGCGAGCGGCACACCGGCGGCGAGGTGCGCGGCGCAGGGTGAGAAGATGTCGCGGCCGTGGAAGGTGGCGCTGGCGCCGGGCAGATGGTGGCGTGGGTCATCTAGCGTGACGGCCGCCTCAGGCTCCGTCGCCGCCAGCACGTAGCTGAACAAGCCGTTATCGGGGCCCACGAAGACACGCCCATCCGCGCGTAGGGCCACCGGACGGCGGCCGGTGCCGACGCCGGGGTCCACGACGCAGAGGAAGATCGTGCCGGCGGGAAAGTAGCGCCACGAGGTGTGCAGCACCCACGCCGCCTCGCGAATATCCTGCGGCGGGATGTCGTGCGTGAGGTCAATCAGCGCCACGCCCGGCGCGATGCCGAGCAGAACGCCTTTCATCACGCCCACGTAGCCGTCGGCCGTGCCGAAGTCTGTGAGCAGCGCGATCGCGGGCGCATGAGCAGTGGCGGGAGCGATGGGTGCGGAGCTGGCGCTGGACATGGTCAGACGCCTACTCGATGAACCGGCAATCGAAGCGCACGACGCCCGCGCGCCGGTCGGTAATGGTGCGCGTGACCTCGAGCTTGACCACGCCGCCAACCGGGGTCGGGATATCGCTCCGGCCCACGACGCGGGCCTCTGCATGCACCTCCGGGTTATCCTGACGCGCGATCACACAGCGCACATACGGCTGCTCCACACCGGCGAACACGGCGGTCAGCCCCGGCTCTTTCGAGACAATGGTGCCCTCGATAATCATGCGCGCCACTCCTTTCGCCCGCCTCCTGTAGCTTCCGGCACGGCTGGATGCCGTCGTTGAGGCATTCTACTGTCGGGTGTGGCGCGGGTGTCAAACGGTCAAACGAAGCGAGCCGTGCAACTGCCCTTATTCGTCGGCGGGCAGCACCCAAGGATTGTCAGTCGCGAGCGAGGCATGACCGCCGCCGGTACTCAGGCTCGGCCACCCGTTATCGCCCCCCAGGCCGCCCGTAACGGGCATCTGTGGAGCGAAGCCGCCTTGCGCCGGATACCCGGCGGGCGCCATCGGTCCCGTGCCCGGCGGATAAGACGACGGCTGGGCGAAGGAGTGTGATTGTGGCGGCGCGGGCGGGCGCAGGCCGGGAGGCGGACCGGCGGGCTGGCGTGGCCGCTGCCCGGACGCCACACGCCGCAGCAGCTCATCCACCACCGTCCCCGTCGGGGCAGGCCAGAGGGGACGCCGCCCGCCGTTCGCGTCGTCAATGGCGGCGACGACGCGCATCATCTCCTCTTCCGTGCGCCGCAGCTTGAACTCCGCATCACCCGCCCGCTGGATGCGCGTGATCAGGTTGTTGAGTGACGCCGCGACCTGCCAGAGCACGTTGTCCTGGCTCAACGGCGCGCGGGCGGTGTAGTCGCCGTTGGCGACGCGCACGTGCGCCTCGAGCAGCTGCTGCGCGCTAACCTCAAGCTGGCGGCGCTGCTCGGCAAACTCATGCTCGAGCTGTGCCATTTCTTCCGCCCGGTCGGCACGGCGGATGGCTTCATCCGTGCCGCGCACCCAGAGATAGGCAACAGTGGCGATGATGATTTGCAGGGCAATCGGCCGCGCGATTAGGGGCAGTGCTCCCTCCGCCTGAAATTGACGCAGAAGGTCGCCAGTCTTGTCCTGCAAGAAGAAATCGGACGTGATCAACGCGATATTGAGGGTGGCGACGACAAAAGCTGCGAAGCGAGGCAAGATGGATGCCGCAAGCACCACAGCGATGGCGAGCAAATCGTATGCCGGAAGGTAGATGGTGTCCAACCCAGGAGACGCACCAATCACTGCCCCGAGGACCGCTCCCATGACCAGGAGCACCAGCAGCGAGCCAGAGAATGTCACAAGCGAAGCGCGATTGAGCACAGCGGCAACAATGAGGCCGACAGCCGCGAGCAGGATGGCAATGAGTGTGGGCATATCGGTAAAGCCGGCGGGAATGAGAACGATGTCAATCACGATGAGGCCAAGGATAATCCAGGAAACCAGACGGCTGCGTCGCGCCATCTCACGCTGGCCAACCGTCACTTGTGGTGTGTCCCATCCCGAACTGGTGAGTCGCAGCCAAATGTTCGGCTCCTTCTGTGCCTGCGGCTGAGGGAAAGCCGCGTTCGGCTGAAATGATGGTTGCAATTGTTGCATAGGTGTTTGCATCCTCACCCTTTCCTCCTCACGCCACCCCCGGCGCCATCGCCGAGCGAACGCATGGTCTATCAGTGATTGTGCTGTCTAGAAGAGAATACGCGGCCATACCGAGCGGTCGTGCCTGCTCACGCCAGGCCCCCAGCCATATCTGGCTGCCGTGACGACACGCATCGCATCGCTATTATAGCTGCCGCTACCAGCCCTTGATAGGGCGTGGTACTCATAGGGCGTCGCAACGACGATGCCGGCTCGCCACGCATGGTTGCCCGCACATCCCCCCGCGACGCCCCAATCGTTGCACATCGCTGATAACGACTGCCTCAGACCTCACTCCATCCTAGTCCGATTGGTCCGATGGACCAGGTGATCAGTCCATACGGTTTCTCCCGCCTCGTGATCTGCGACCAGCAGGCGCGGTGGCTTGATCGGGCCGCGCCGACGGAGTTGCTTCAGGCAACGTAGCGCCTCGTCGTGCGACAGCGAGAGTGTCGCTTCCAGCATATCGTAGTACGCGCCATCTCTGAGCACGTCGGCGGTTGAGAGCGCGAAGGGCCAGAAGCGTCCTGGTTCTGCGGAAGAAGGAGTCCACAGCAGCGTATCTCCTCCCACGGATCCAGTGACGTTCTCACCGACAATACGTGCTTCAGGGGCATACACCATAGGAATTGCCAGGCCGTAGAAGAGACGCCGCGCCTCTGGCCCGGCACATCCCACCGTCGCCTCAATGCGGTTGCGCCGATCACGGACGATACGAGAACTGGCGACAATGGCCTCGACGACTGCCAGGCTGTCCGTATGCGTGCGGACCGCCTGATTACGCACGAGACGCATCAATTCACGAACTCCAGCGACCGGAAGCAGTCTAAGCCCGGGATGCGTGCCGAAGATCTCGCTGCCATACTCAGACTCACTGGGGAATATCGGGCGATCTGCGTCACCCATTCGCGGATAGACCTGACGCGAGCGCCCACCAGAGCGACCACGTATGTACTGCTGCCCACTAGGCCTGCCGTCCTCCAGGGCAGACTGGAAGCACAGATAACAGAGGAATTGCCCAGCGGTATTGCCGACTGCCACGTGGATATCCGCCGCACCCAACGTTTCCATCGCCGGATCACGGCGCAGCGCCAGCCGCTCAACCACAGCACCGTCGTACAGACCGGCAAGCACATATTGTTGAAGACGATACTCCGCAATTGCTTCCGCTTCTGCGGGTAGCAGCATCGCATGGGCAGCGCTGACCACTACGAGGCCTGTGCCGGGGCGCACAATGCGGTGGAAGCCCGGACGTGATTCAGGTGTGGGGCGGAAGATCGCCGGGTAGCGAGCCGTCTCCTGACGACGGAGCGTCGTTTGACGACGGAGCGTCGTTGCGGCAGCGAGGTTCACGCGCGGTTCGGTGAGTGTCTCAGTCATGCACGAACTCCTTGCATGTACTGCGTCAGAAAGCATTTCCTACATTTCCTGCCGCTCCCCAAGCGGAGAGTGGCGTCAGGGGGTGGTGTCCAATGCGATGAAACTTGCCAGGGCCAGGGCCATGCGCACACAGCGCACGAGAGGACGGTAGGCAGACTGTGCCTGTTGTCACTCCCGTCGCAGCCCGCAATAGCGATCCGCTTGCCCAATGCGCTCCTGCGCTTCACCCCAACTCGACGACTCCATTCCACGACTCCATTCTGTATCGTGGGCTGGGGCCATCGGCCAGCCCACCAATCATGCCTCGCTGCCATGATAGAGGGAGACTGTGCGCCTGTCAACGCTATCGTCCGCCGATCCCTCAGAGTATGCGGCCTCTCGCGGCTTACAGGCACGGCCAGATCATGTGCTATCAGATTGCCTCTCGAAATTCACTCCGCGCAGACACGACCAACCCGCGCGGAGCCACGCGAGCGATGCCCGGCGCCCGACGGCTGGCGCTGAAGTGCAAACATGCTACAATAGCGCGGACGCTGCCGACGGTCTGTCGGTGATCGCGGACCTAGATTGCCTGCCGCACAATGACAGCAGCCAGGGAAGTGGGCATATGACCGATGACGTCGAGCACGCTGCCCCTCAATCGCGCGATGCAATCACTGCACCATGGCGCAACGTGGAGGCTAGGTGATGCCGAATAGCCGTGATGAGCAGTTCCCAGCCTATAGTGCGCCGGAGACCGCGGCAGCCTATCTTTCGGCTGTGACACATGTGAACGAGGTACAGGCGTACAAACAGCTCAGTTTCGATTTGCTGCAACCACGGCCGGGGATGCGAGTGCTCGATGTTGGCTCTGGGATAGGCGACGACGCCAGGGCGCTGGCGCCGATGCTGGCTCCGGGTGGGGCTGTGGTGGGGGTAGATGCGAACCCCACCCATGTCTCGGCGGCACGCGCGCGCCAGGCCGAATACGATGGATCGAACGTCTCTATCACATTCGAAGAGGGCGATGCGGAAGGATTGCCCTTTCCCGACAGCCAGTTCCATGCGGTGCGAGTAGACCGCGTGTTGCAGCATGTCGAGGCGCCCGATCGCGTGGTGCGCGAGTTGTGGCGTGTCCTTAGACCGGGTGGGCGGCTGGTGATCGTAGAGCCGGATTGGAAGACAATGGCCGTCTATCCTGGCAGTGCGGTGGGCGGCGACGACGAGCATGTGAGCGATGCTGTATTTCGCTGGCATGTTGCGCATCTTCCGCACGCGACCATCGGACGCCAGCTTCGCGCGCTGCTAACGGATGCCGGTTTCAAAGAGGTCGAGACCTTCCCAATGGCGTACGCGACTACACGATTCCCACTGGCCGATCTTGTGCTGGAGCTTTCACATGCGGGCCGCGAGGTAGTGCGCGAAGGGATGCTCGATCACGAGGAGGTGGAGGCCTGGATGGCCTCGGCACGCATAGCGGAAGAGTCGGGCGCGTTTTTCGCCAGTGTCCCATTGATCTTCGCCTGCGCGACCAAGCCGAACGCTGGCATCGCCCTGGGACCAACCGAACGTGAGCACCTGATCCTGGCGGACCCTGAAAAGCGAGCGGAAAACGGCACGACGAGCGCCTCTGTCTCCCACAGACGTCGCCATCCTCTCACCCGCATCGGCATCGCCGCCCTGATCGTCCTCTACCTCGCCATCTGGACGGTCCTCGCGCACGGCAACCTCAACCCCACCGACTTCGACGTCTTCTTCCTCCCCTCCGCCCGCGTCGCCCTCGCCGGCCATCCGCTGCACATCTACCAGATTCGCTATCAAGGCGACTACCCCAACGCCAACGGCCCGCTCAGCATGGTCCCGCTCACCCTGCTTGCCGGCCTCGCCCAGCGCCTCGGCTGGCTCGACGACCCCGTGCTGCGCCGCGAGCTGGTGATGACCGCCTTCGCCATCGTGCCGCTGCTGCTCGGCCGCGAGGCCGTGCTGGCCGCCGATCGGCTGCTCGGTGCACCGCTCCGCGGGATAAAACGGCTGCTGGCCTACGCGCTCTTCGTGCTCACCCCCGAGCTCTGGCACAGCGTTCTGTTCTACGGCCACATCGAGCAGCCGCTCATGCTCTGGCTCGTGCTCGCGGCGGTGCGCATGCTCGTCATGCGGCGCCCCACGCGCGCCGGCGCCCTGCTGGGGCTGGCGCTGCTCTCACGCAGCGTCGCCCTGCTCTATCTGCTGCCGCTAGCGTTGCTGCTCTTCTTCCGCGGCCGCCGGCGCGACGGCGCCATCCTCACCACCGCCGCCCTCGCCGTCACGGCCCTCGGCCTGCTGCCCTTCCTGCTCGCCGATCGGCAGGATGTGATCTACTCGCTGCTCACCTTCCGCGGCCTGCTGATCGTCGGCGGTGGCGGCGTCTGGGGCCTGCTCGTCGGCACGCCGCTGGAGCCTATCGCCCAGCGCTTCGACAGCACCGCCGTGATCGCCGCCTCGCTCGCGCTCACTGCCCTCACCCTGCTCGCGCGGCGCGATCTGCGTGTGGACTCGCGCGGCGTCTACGCGCTGCTCGCCATCTCCGGCCTCTGCTTCCCGCTCTTCATGAAGACGCTCTGGCCGTACTACTACCTCGACACCTACATCTTCGTCGCGCTCTGGTGGCTCGCCGCCGCCAAGCCCGCATCCGAGACCGTCCCCTGGCTGCGCTGGCTCGCCGGTCTCGCACTGCCCGTCGCCGTCGTCGCCGTCGCCGTGCTGGCCGAGATCGGCGTCACCCAGTCCGGCTACGGCATCTGGTCGCCGGGTTGGAGCGCGCTGATGTCCGGCCTGATGCTCGCGCTGCTGGCCGTCGTCGGTGTCGGCCTCTGGCGCCGCCCACGGCATCCGCGCGCGGATGCCGCGCCCGAAGCGGCGCTGGCCGGCGTCTAAACGGCGTATAATGATGTGACGGCCCGGCCTACGCCATTCCACCAGACCACAGCCACAGGCGCCCGGTGACCCCGAAAGGCAAGCATACCGCACATGCGACTACCCAACGACATCGCGCCCACCTCCTATCTACTCGACGAGGAGAACGCCCAGCTCTTCATCAGTTGGAGCGATGGGCATGAGAGCATACATCCCTACGCGGCGCTGCGCCGCGGCTGCCCCTGCGCCTGGTGCGCCGGTGAGGGCGGCCAGAAAGGCTCGGTGGACGCGAATACCGCGTTCACGCCCGAACAGACCAGGCTCTACGAACTACAGATGGTCGGGCGCTATGGGCTGACTCCCACCTGGGGCGACGGCCACCACACCGGCATCTATACCTACGAGCGCCTGCGTGCCACCTGCGCCTGCGACGACTGCCGCCGCGCGCGTGGCGAGACACGCTAGCCCGGCTTCCACACCGAACCACCATCTCCCAATGCGCTCTGGCTCCCCTCTCCTCGCACGGAGAGGGGTCGGGGGTGAGGAACCCCACCCGCTACGCGCGAAAGGCACAAACGAGGAGACGACATGGCCGAGACCGCCGACACGGCTGCTGACCAGCGGGCGCCGGACACCACGACGCCCGCGCACTGGCTCGCGCGCATCCACGTCACGCTCAAGCCCGTCGTGCTGGACCCCCAGGGCGACGCCGTGCTGGACGGCCTGCACCAGCTCGGCTTCACCGGCGTCGCCGCCGTGCGTGTCGGCAAATACCTGGAGGTGACACTCGCCTCGACCTCTCAGGCGGACGCCGAAACCGCCGTGCGCCAGATGTGCGAGCGCCTCCTTGCAAATCCCGTCATCGAACGCTACACTTTTGATGTGACGCCCAGCCGCTAGCCGGGCGCCGAATACGAGAGACCTTCGGGGCAGGGTGTAATTCCCGACCGGCGGTATGGCGCGCTGTACAAGCAACGCGCGCCCAGCCCGCGAGCCGCGCCTTTGGACGTGGCAGATTCCGGTGCGAGGCCGGAGCCGACGGTAACAGTCCGGATGGGAGAAGGTCGAAGCGCCGCCGCATGCCCGCGCGTGTCTGTCGGTCACGCCGGGCAGGTGCGCCGGTGTGTTCGCCCACGTGCCGCCCCAGGTCGGATCCATTGGCCGGGGCGGCTCTTGTTTGTCCGCCTCCCCGGCCAGGTGCCCCGAGGAGGCACAGCATGGCCGTTCGCTTCATGTCTCGCTCCACCGCCCCGGTCGCGCCGGTGGAGACCGTGGCCGGCAACATCTCGCCCGGCCCGCCGGAAATCGTCCGGCGTGAATCCGTCTTCCGGCGAGTCCCCCCGCGTCTCGCGCGTTCCCCCCGCTCCCCCATCCTCAGCGTGCTGCCACCCCTGCTCGTGGGCGTGGCGCTGCTCGCCCTCTGGCAGCTCGCCACCCAGCTTGGCCTCGTGCCAGCCTTCCTGCTGCCCGTCCCGGCCGATGTCTGGGACGCCTTCCGCCGCTCCGTCGCGGACGGCCTGCTGCCGCGCTACGCCGGCACCACGCTCGTCGAAAGTCTGCTCGGCTGTGCGCTGGGCGTCGCGGTGGCGCTGCCGCTCGGCTACGCCATCGCCCGCAGCCGCCTGATCGCCCGCGCGCTCCAGCCCTACATCGCCGCCAGCCAGGCGCTCCCCGCCGTCGCCATCGCGCCGCTGATCGCCCTCTGGCTTGGCTACGGCCTCTCGCCCGTGGTCGCCCTCTGCGCGCTGATCGTCTTCTTCCCCATGGCGATCACCACCACCCTCGGCCTGCGCCTGCTGGACCGCGACGTGCTGGACGCCGCGCGTGTGGACGGCGCCAGCGGCTGGCGCATGCTCTGGCATATCGAGCTGCCGCTGGCGCTGCCCAGCGTCCTCGCCGGCCTGCGCACCAGCCTGACCCTCTCCGTCACCGGCGCCGTCGTCGGCGAATTCGTCGTCGGCGCCAACGGCCTCGGCCAGCTCCTACTAATTGATCGCAGCGATTTCGACTCAGCCGGCGTCTTCGCAACCCTCTTCGCGCTTGCCCTGCTGGCCGCCGCGCTCTACGGCGTCGCGCGGCTGGCGGAGCGGCTGTTCTCATACGTGGAGGCTCGATGAGCGATCTACACTTTCCAGAAAGGCCAGTGACCCGATCCCGCGCACGCATGGCCGCCCTCGCGCTGCTCGCCGTCGCGCTCTGCGGCGCGTTCGCCGCCTGCGCCAGTGCGCCGGGAGCCTCGTCGGGTAACACGAAGGCGCAACACGTCACCCTCGGCCTGACCTTCATCCCCAACATCCAGTTCGCGCCGTTCTACGTCGCCCAGGAGCTTGGCTACTACCGCGACGCCGGGCTGGACGTGACACTGCGCCATCACGGCTTCACCGAAGGCGAGTTCGACGCGCTGCAAGCCGGCCATGAAGACATGATCTTCGCCGGCGGCGACGAGACGCTCCAGGCGCGCGCCAAAGGCATCCCGCTCACCTTCGTCGCCACCGTCTACACCAAATATCCCGTCACGCTGATCATACCCGCAAGCTCGCCGATTCACTCGCTCAAAGACCTCAAAGGCCGCACCGTCGGCGTGCCGGGCCAGTTCGGCGCGACCTACATCGGCCTGCTCGCACTGCTGCAGAGTGCCGGGCTGAAGACCAGCGACATTCACATCCAGAGCATCGGCTTCACCCAGGTGCCGGCGCTGCTCGGCCACAAGGTGGACGCGGCGATGGGCTACGTCAACAACGAAGCGGTCCAGTTGCAAAAGGCCGGCTTCGCCATCCGCACCTTCCCCGTCGCCGACGTCAAGCCGCTGATCTCGAACGGGCTGGCCGCGCCACAGGCCTACCTCGACCAGCACCCCGACATCGTGCGCGCTGTCGTCAAAGCGACACTGCGCGGGCTGGAATACACGCTGGCCCATCCCGATTCCGCCCTCGATCTCAGCAAGCGCGACGTGCCCGGCCTGGACGACCCCAAGAAAGCGGCCGACGCCAGAGCCGTGCTCGACGCCACGCTGCCCGTCTGGCAGATCGCCGGCGGCAAGCCCGGCTTCAACGATGCCGCCGAGTGGAAAGGCATGGCCGACTTCCTGCTCGCCCAGGGCCAGCTCGCCAAGCCCGTGGATGTCACCAAAGCCTACAGCAACGCCTATCTGCCATCCTCGTAGCGCGCCCACAAACGAACGGCCCGCCGGATCAACGTGATTCGGTGGGCCGTTCGTTTGTGGATGGGCGAATCCGCCTCAATGAGGCAGCGCAACCACGAAGTCGGTGAAGACGATCTCACTGCTTCCGGCGCCGTCTGGGCCACAGAGCCCGGCGGAGAAGGTGCTGTCGTCGGCCTCACCCACCTCTATCCCATTCACGAAAAAGGTGAAATGGCTGCCGATGGCGCGCACCTTCAGCGTGTTGACCGCGTTCGCTCCCTGATGGATTGCGCTGTTCGGCACGAACGGCAGAATCTCCGTGAGGGTGTTGTTGACGACCTTGGAGAAGCGCCACTTGCCGTTACTATCAATGGAGAATTTGTAATAGTTGCCCTGGCTCGTGCGCCGCAGCACCAGCCCGTAGAATTCCGTGATCGGCCCCGCAATCTGCCGCGTCGTGACGCTGACGCTGACGTTGCCGAATGAGCCGGTCGGCGCGTAGCAGATGAACGCACCGATGATGTGGTAGCCGTCACTGTGAATCGAACAGTGGGTGCCGTCGTCTATCCATCCATTGGTATTCGCCGTCAGCGGATCCTGAAAGATCACCCTTTCAGACGGGGTTGGTGTGACGGTCGCCGTGCCCTGGGCCCCTACCGTGGGCTGAGCCTGCGCGGCGGGTGACGCGGCCGTCGTATGAGACAGCGCGAGCGCGACGCCCACCGATGTGACCAACACCGCGACCAGCGCCGCGGCGACGATCCCGATGATCAGCCCCATGCGACTCTTCCGTGCCGGTGGCGATGCGGGCGTGGGATAGCCCGGCGGCATGCCGGGCGCATACAGTGGATAGCCCGGCGGCAGCGGTTGACCGTACATCGGCTGGCCGTACAGTGGCACGCTCGGCGGCGCGGCCTGGCCCGGCGCCTGCCCATAGAGCGGGTAGCTCGGTGGCGCGGGCTGTGGATAGAGCGGCATGCTCGGCGGATTGCCCTGCCACATGCCGGGTTCAGCGGATGGCACTGCGGCAAACAGCCCCGGCGGCATAGCTGGCGGCGCATCGGGCGCCAGCGCAGCCGGATAGCTCCACTGTGCGGGCGGGCTACCTCCCGCATCCATCGTGGCGCCAGACATCGGTGCCGTGTGCGCTGTTTGCGCCGTTTGCGCGTCGCCCGGCCCATCCACCCCGGCGGGCGGGCTGGCCGCCACCATGCTGGCGTTGATTGGCAGGCCGCAACGCGGGCAATTCCCCTCGCGCGCCTCGCCCAGGGCTTCGCCGCAGCGCACGCACGATAGCGGCGCTCTCGCTTCAAACATAGCTGCTCACCTCGTTCCGCGCATCCAGGACGTCGGCAGACTGGTAGTGCGCGCAGTATACAGCACTCGGCCGCTTATGCAAAGCACAGTCGCTGATACGCCACCAGCTCGCTAACCGCGCCCGCTGCCTCGCTCACCCCCACGCGGATTCCCTGGCAGCACCGCCGGCCACAGATTGATCAACAGGCACGCCGCCAACGCCAGCCCCACCGGACCCGAAACCCCGAACGCCGCCGATTCGAGCGTCTGTCCCGCGGACCCCAACCCCCCCAGCAGCGGTTGCGCCAGCAGCGACCCCACGCGCAGGATCGCCGCGATATTGCCCAGCCAGAGCGTCGCCGTCACATAGCGCGGCGAGACGATGGCCCCGCCGGAGAAACCCGGCAGCATCCGCGGCGCGATGCCGCTGATCAAGAGCGCGATGAAGCCGAGCGCCAGGCTGTGGCGCAGCGCGTCCAGCGGCAGCGGGGCGACCCCGGCGGCCAGCAGCGCCGCCCCATCCACCACCAGGATCGCGCCGCCCAGCAGCGCCCACAGATACGCCGAGGCCACCAGCGCCACGAACGGGCCATACGCGCCGCGCTGCGCCGCGA
>JAICVS010000222.1 GCA_025935195.1 Ktedonobacterales bacterium | reverse complement strand
GCTGCCGGCACGGTTGGAGCGGCATCAGCCGGTGATCGTCACCTGCTGCGAGGTGGAACTCTGCTGGCCGAACTGATCCGTCACCGTCAGTGTCACGGTATAGGTGCCGGTGCTGGGAAAGCACTCGAATGGGAAGGAATCGAAGCCGGATGTATTGGTATCGCCGTCGCCGAAGTCCCAGACGTAGCGCAACTGCCGCCCCGTCGAGTTCGATGCGTCGAAGCTGGCGCAGGTGTCAAACGAATCTACTTGTGCCGTGAAAGTGGCCTGTGGCGGCGGCACGGCCACCGTCACTGTCTGCGCCTTCGAATCTTTCTGCCCCCCGGAATCCGTCACTGTCAATGTGACGGTGAATGAGCCGACGGTGCTGTAGCAGTGGTCTGGGCTGGACGAGAAGGGATCGGTTTGGCCGTCGCCGAAGTCCCACGAGTAGCGCAGTTGGTAGCCCGTCGAGCCGGTGCTGTCGAATGCGATGCAGGTCGCGTCAAACGAATCCGCCTGGGCCGTGAAGCTGGCGTGTGGTGGTGGCAGCGAGACCTTGACGCTCTGTGAGGAGGTGTCGCGCTGGCCGGCGATGTCCGTCACCGTCAGCGTCACGGTGTAGGTGCCAAGCTGATCGTAGCGGTGGAAGGTCGCGCCGGATGTGTCGCTCTGTCCATCGCCGAAATCCCACGAGTAGCTCAGCTCCTCACCGGTGGATATGGCTGCGTCGAACTGGACGGTGAACGGATCGTCCGGCTCGGCGGTGGCGGAGAAGGCCGCGTGCGGCGGCGCCGGCAGCACATGGACGGTGGTCTGCGCCCGCGCCGTCTGGCCAATGGGATCGGTCGCCGTCACCGTCACCTGATAATCGCCGTTGTTGTCGCGCGCGTAGTCCGTGTAGGTATGTACCGGCTGGCTGCCGCTCGCGCCGTCGCCGCCATCGCCGAAGTCCCAGGCGAAGCGCAGATCGCGGCCAGAGCGCACCGCCACGCCGAAGGTGATCGGCGTGTTGACGCGGAGTGTGCCGCTCGCGGCGGCATTCGTGATGGATATGGCGGGCTGTGGATAGGCCAGCGCGCGCGCCGCGACGACTGAGCCGGGCAGCGTTGCCAGCAGCACGACGATCAGCAGCGCTCCCCCCAGCGCCGCCGCCGCTAGCCGCAGCCCTGTGTAGGGTGGCGTGCCGCTCGGTGGAGGCGGCGGTGGTATCGTGCCGAGCAGCGTCTCACTCTCTATCAATGGTGGCATCATCGCGCAGCTCCCTCATCCCATTCGGCCCAACCGCCGTCCACAAACGCCATGTGCCGCTCAACATACATGTTACCGGCTATGCGCGCGGTCATTGCCGGGGCCATGTTGGCGGCTCCCCGCCCGGCGCTCCCATCCCCCAGGGGACTGAAACCGCCACCAGCGCGGGATCGCGGGGAACGGGATCGGATGATGGTCCGGCTGCTGGTGCGTCTCCTGGTGCCGTCAGCGCCGCAAAGAGCGCGGCCACGAAGCACAGGGCGGGAAGCGCAATCAAGAGCGCGGCAGCGATCTCGTTCGCCACGACGAGCAGGATGAACGGGATGAGTCGCGCCAGTGTGCGGTCCACGATTTGCAGCCCGATCACGAGAATACCCACCTGGGCCGCGATGAGAATGCCGTCGTAGATCCACTCGTGCCAGGCCGCGCGCCGCTTCGCACTGGGAAAGCGCGTCAGGCGATCCAGCCGCGGGATGAGCGGCCGGCCCGCGATCCGGATCAAGCCTCGTCCGGCGCGGGCGATGCCACCCAGGTTGCCACTCATGGATGTGGAGGCGCCGCCCAGGCCACCCAGCAGCGCGGACGCGATCAACACGGTGATGAATGTGCCGGCCGCCGAGGGGCCGAAACTTCCGCCGGCGCTCAGGCCGGACGCACTCGCATCCACACCGAACGACACCATCCAGGCCAGCGCCGTGAGCAACACGCTCAACGGCGCGGCGATGAGGGCGCCCGCGATGAAGCGATCGCTTGCGCGCGTCGTGCCGGCGACGCGCGCCGCGATGCGGCCGCCGAAGAAGTAGCTGATCGCTGGTACGAGCACGAGCAGATAGAGCGCCGATGGCAGTGCCGCATGCCCGGTGATCAGGCTGATGCCAGCCGTTTGGTTCTGCCCGGTGGGAAGCGACGAGGTTGCGGCGCTTTCGAGCGCGGCGCCGGTCGAGAAGGCGAGCGCGTACACCGCAAGCGTTGGCAGCAACGCGACTACCAGCAGCACGGCGCTCGGTCCCGTCGCCGGCAGGGCGGTGAGCGCGGATGCGGAGCCCGCCGGGGCGGCGGTTGCGGACACTTGCGTGAAGGCGACGGCGGTGAGCGCGGCGCCGAGGATGCTGAAGAGCAGCAGCGCACACAGGGCGGATGCACCCGCACCCGCCAGCGCCGCCGCCAGCCGCCGCCGCTGAATGGATTGGAGCGCGGACCACGTTGTCGTGAGCCAGCGGCTCCCTCGCAACTGAATCCAGCCACCGAGCGCGCCGAAGATGGTTCCCCAGAGCGCGCCATAGAGCAGCGCCGGAAGGAATGCCGGCCCCACGCTCAGGCTCGCCGACACGCCGGCCGCCCCAGCCGATACGTTGCTCGAGCTGAACAGCGCGAGCACGGCCAGCAGCACGCCATAGATCGGCCCCATCAGCGCGCCGTAGCCAACGCTGTAGCGCGCGAGACGATAGTAGTCGGCGGACGCCGCCACGTACCCGCCGATCACCAGCGCCACCGCGGGTACGAGCAGCAGGCCGGTCAGCGGCAGTGTGAGGGTGAGGTCGCCGCCGCCGCTGCCAAGCTCCCCCAGGCCGAGATTGAGATGAAAGACGAGCGGCACACGCTGTTCGAGGGCGAAGAGCTTCAAGACGTCGGGCGTCAGCGCCGATTTGCCAAGGCCGCTGAAGAGCTGCGCCGTGGCGGAGGAGCCGGCGGCTGTGTCGAAGGCATCGGCGATGGCATTGGCGAAGATCGCTTGCACCACCGCTGTCAGGCCTAGCCCCACCACCAGCGCCGTAAGCGCGCCGGCGAGCGTGGTGAACCATTGGCTGCCCGCCCGTTGCGCCGGCAGGTTGCGTAGCAGCAGCGCTTGCAAGCGGGTGTGAGCCCGCTGCCACGGCGGAGCAGCCCCTGCCAGCGGCAGGCTGGGCATCGCGGTTGGCGGCCCCCCATAGGGTGTTGTGCCCATCCAACCCGGCGTCATGGCCGGCTGTGAGGGCGGCGCCGGCAATGGTTGCGATGGAAGCGTTCCATAGCCGTAATACGACGATGGCGCATAACCAGGCGGTAGTGGTTGCGACGGCGGCGCGGCGTAGCCTGGCGGGAGCGGCTGTGAGGCCGGAACGGCATAACCGGGCGGGATTGGTTGCGAAGCGGGCGCGACATAACTGGGTGGCAGTGGGTATGAGGCCGGCGCGGCGTAGCCCGGCGGGAGCGGCCGCGATGGCGGGGCAGCATAACCAGGGGGGAGCGGTTGCGATGGCGGGGCAAAGGAGCCTGTGGGCGCCGCCGCGGGTGGGATTGAGCTTTCAGCGCTCAGGGGAAGCGCGCAACGCATGCAGAACGCCGCACCGGGCGGGTTCTCTGTCTGACAGCGGGGGCAGATCACGAGAATGCCTCCAGAGGAGTGTCATAAACATTCGATCAGTAGATAGTTTCTCTGGTTGAGACTAGAATCGTCCCATAGGTATTAACTCGTAGAATGCCGGTGAGTAACAGACGAACATCTCCGATCCGCGCGGACTACTGCTGTGTTCTCTACGCGGAGCGCTTTCTCTGGCTATCGGCTGGCTATCGGCGCTTCCCGCGCTGCTGCTCTGCCGCCTCCGCATTCGGTGGTGTGTAGCCCGCCAGGAAGCGCGCTTTGTACGCTGGGAACGTTCCCGCCAGGATGGCCGCGCGCGCGCCCTCGACCAGCCGGATCAGGAAGCGCAGGTTGTGGATGCTCGCCAGCCGGTAGTACAGCAGCTCGCCGCGGCTCTCGTCCTCTTCCGCGCGGATCAGATGATGCAGGTAGCCGGCGCTGAAGGTGCGGCAGGTGTAGCAGTCGCAGGTCTCGTCCACTGGCGCGCGCGCCTCACGCCAGCGTGCCGCGCGGATGTTGACGCGCCCGGATGGCGTGTACAGCCCGCCGGTGCGTGCCGTGCGTGTGGGCAGCACGCAATCGAACATATCAATGCCGCGCGCGATGCCCTCCAGCAGATCGTCCGGCGCTCCCACGCCGAGCAGGTGACGCGGCTTCGCGTCCGGCAGCTCTGGCACCGCCGCCTCCAGCATGCGCCACATCAGCGGCTTCGGCTCTCCCACCGACAGGCCGCCAATCGAGAAGCCGTCGAACGGCAGCGCGCCGATGAACGCCGCGCTCGCGGCGCGCAGCTCCGCGTGCATCCCGCCCTGTGGGATGCCGAAGAGCGCCTGGTCCGCGCGCACCTTCGCGGCCAGCGCGCGCTCCGCCCAAGCGTGCGTCCGCTCCGTCGCCGCGCGCGCCTGCTCTGGTGGGCAGGGGTACGGTGGGCATTCGTCCAGCGGCAGGATGATGTCCGCGCCTAAGAGCGCCTCGATCGCCATCACTCGCTCCGGCGTCAGCGTCACCGCCGCGCCGTCTAGATGCGAGCGGAACTGTACGCCGTCGTCCGTCACCTCGCGCAGCTTGCCCAGGCTGAACACCTGGAAGCCGCCACTGTCCGTCAGAATCGGCCGCGGCCAGCGCATGAAGCCATGCAGCCCGCCGAAGCGCGCCACCAGCTCCGGCCCCGGCCGCAGCAACAGGTGATACGTGTTCGCCAGCACGATGCTCGCGCCAATGGCCTCCAGGTCATCCGGCCCTACCGCCTTTACCGTCGCGTGCGTGCCGACTGGCATGAAGACCGGCGTGTGGAGCGCGCCGTGCGGCGTGCGCACGATGCCGGCGCGCGCCGCCGTCGCGCCGCAGCGCCCCGCTATCTCAAACGCCAGCGCCTGCCCCGGCGGCAGCGCATCCACGTCCAACTCCGCACGCGGCTCCTCGCTCATCGCTCTCCCCGCTCTCCCACATGCTGTTCGTGCCATTCGCTCACCTATTGTATCCCGTTGTATCCCGTGCTGTGCGCGGCCGGCCGAGCGAGGTATTGCAATATGCGGCACATTCAGGTAATCTTGCACTGCGTCTCATTGGTTCGCGGCCGGGGCCGGATGTTGAGCCGCCGTCACCCCGCGCCGCACGGCATCATCGCCGGCATCACTCAGATCGCCGGCATCATCAGCATCGTGCGTGGCACTTCGTGGAGGGACCAGACAGCATGTTCGAAGACAAGACGCTGCAATGCCGCGAGTGCGGCCAGTCGTTCGAGTTCACCGCCGGGGAGCAGGAGTTCTATCAGTTGAAGGGCCTGCTCAACGAGCCGGGCCGCTGCCCCGATTGCCGCCAGCGCCGGCGGACCGCGATGTCGGGCGGCGAGCGCGCCCCGCGCGAGATGCACTCCATCGTCTGCGCGGAATGCGGCAAGGAGGATCAGGTGCCGTTCCTCCCGCGCAACGACAAACCCGTCTATTGCAGC
>JAICVS010000215.1 GCA_025935195.1 Ktedonobacterales bacterium | reverse complement strand
TGGCGTTGCTCGAACGGGCGGCACAGATCTGCCTTGCCTTTGGGTACGGAGGCCAGGCGCGCAAGCTGATCGGCCGCTCGCGGATAGAGCAACTGCTGGCCACCCCGATCCGCGAGCAGCTGTTTGACAAGTTCGGCGCGGATATCCCTGGTGGGCGGCGTCGCGGCGCGGCGGCGCGTGGGTCGAGTGAGGGCTTGTGATCGGGTCTGGCCCAGTGCCGGGGACCATCATCCCGGCGGATCGGCGCGTGAGGCTACATGCTGGCGGGCATCCTCGTTGGCACCTGATGAAGCGGCAGAGCAGTGCATGTCTATGCACATCCCGAGATAGTGGCCGCGGCCCGTATGATGCCCCCTCTCCACGACGGAGGAGAGGGGGCCGGAGGGTGAGGATCAGGTGAGGCATCCGCGGGCGCAGGCTGATGAAGCTTTCGGGCTAGTCGTCGTCGCCGGATATCCGCGTGATCGTCACCTGCGCCACCGGGTCAGTCCAGCCGTGCAGCGCGGGCGAGAGATCGCCGCCGCCATGGATGCCGGGGTGCGGCCGGATCACCTGCGCCGGGATCGTCGCTACCGCGGCGTCACGGTTGCCGTTGGGGTCGCCGGCCAGCATCACTGGGCCAAGCGCGCTGCACGGATCGACGATATCCGCACTGCGCTCCGTGTTCTGTTCCCGCCCAGCGTCGTAGGCATTGAGCCAGTAGGTCGCGCGGCCCTCGTCCGGCAGCTTCACGCCGTCCAGGCCGGTGAAGCCGTCGTTGGTGCAGATCAGCATCGTGGCGATGGAGAAGCGGTCGCCCTCCCGCGCCTGGATGGTGAACGTCACGCTGTCGCTGAAGCCACCGGCGACACTGCCCGCCGGGGTGAGCGGCCGGCCCACGTTGACGGCCTGTGTCACGTGCTTCGCGCCACTCAGCAGCGCGAACATCGGGCCGGGGTCGCCGTCCTGGGCAATGGCCGCGAGCTGGTCGGTCGCGAGCCGGCCCACGCGGAACTCGTGGACGCCGCCCGTGTGCGTGGCGGCCACCGGCGGGGAGAACGGCTGCCCGTGGGTCAGGTTCTTCAGCGTCACTTGATACGTGAGCAGCCAGCGCTCGTCGCCTCTGCCGTGCGCGGAGGCGAGGCCCGCCAGCACGACCGACAACAGCGCCGCTATGACCAGCCCGATCATTCCACGCCGCCAACGTCTCGCAAGCATGAGGTTCCCTTTCTTGCTCTTGCCAATCTCTCATCGAGGCGGTCCCCGGCACAGCCCACCCGGGTGCTTCTCGGCGCCGGCCAGGCGCGCGTGCGCACGCGCGATGACCAGCCGATGCCCGAGGACTCTTTTCCACGGTAGAAGCAAGACCTTACGCGCGGCTAACGTTGCTTGCGATTTCCTTAACAGTGCGGCGTGGGATGGGATTCCGCGTCCGCGTCCCCCGCTCCCCGTGAGGCGTGGGGGAGCGGAGACGACTCGCGGGCGACCGGCAGCGTGAAGCTCATGATAGTGCCCTGCCCCGCCGTGCGTGCGGCCCCGGTGAGCGCGCCGGTGGTGGCGGGCATCTCGGCCCAGAGCGCCGCGGGCGGCGGCGATTCGGCCCAGATGCGACCGCCGTGCGCCTCGACGATGCCGCGCGCGATCGCCAGCCCCAGCCCCGCGCCACTGGGAGGCGCCACGGGATCGTCCACCTCCGCCGCCGCATCCAGGCTGGGGCGACGGCGCGACGCCTCGCCGCGATAGCTGCGCTCGAAGACGTGCGGCAGGTCGGCGGCGGCGATGCCTTCGCCGGTGTCCAGGACGTGGATGCGCACCTCGCGGCTCCCGGTGCTCGCCGCGCTCGTCACCGCGCTCGTCTCGGCCTGGATGCGGATCGCGCCGCCGGCGGGCGTGTGGCGCACCGCGTTCTGCAGCAGGTTCACGAGCACACGGTGAATCTGGCGCGCATCAATCGCCACCGGCGGCAGTGCGCCGGCGATCCGCCCGTCCAGACTGACGCCGGCACGGTCGGCCTGCCGCCGGGTCGCCTCAATGGCATCCGAGATCAGATCCTCCACCGGCATGACCTCACGCGTCTGTGCGGCGGCGCCCGCCTCGAGACGGGCCAGCTCGAAGAGATCGTCCATCAGGCCGCTGAGGTGGCGCACCTCGGCGCGGATGGTGCGCTGGTAGCGGCGCACCGTCTCCGCATCGCTCACCACACCGTCGTCAATCGCCTCGATCATCGCGCGCACAGCGGCGAGCGGGGTGCGCAGATCGTGCGAGACGGCGGCGATGACGTGGCGGCGCTCGGATTCGGCCGCGCGCTGGCGCTCGAACGCCTCCTGGATGCTGGCGGCCATCGCGTTGAACCAGCCGGCGAGCCGCGCCAGCTCGCGCACGCCACCGGCGCCGCGCACATCCAGGCGATAGGCGTAGTCGCCAGCGGCGATGCGCCGCGCGCCCGTCTCGATGCCGACGATAGCGCGCGTCATATGCGCGGCGAGCGAGGCGGCGAACACGAGCGCCACACAGATACCGAACGCCAGGAACGCGAAGAGAAGCTGGCTATCCTCAGGCGTGATGAACATCATGCGCGCGATCAGCACGACGTTGAAGGCGATGACCAGCGCCGTCAGCAGCGGAGGAAGGGCCAGATGCGCGCGCACGCCGATGGAGCCGGCGAAGCGCGCCAGCCAGAGCGCGGCCACGCCCAGCCCGATGGAGACGCCGCCGCCGATGGCGAGCGCCAGCACCATCTGCGCGGCATGTCCGGCGCTCGGATGCAGCGTGAGCAGGAGGACGGCCAGCGTCGCGCTCAGCGCGGCGGCGGTGACGACCGCCCACAGCAGCGCGCGCCGCGCCCACAAGCCGCCCGGCCGCCGCAAGAGCGGCGCGAGCGCCGCGGCCAGGCGCGGATGCGCCAGCGCACCGGGGATTTGCATGGCACTACCCTCTATTCCAGCCGCTCTGCCTGGTCGCTACATCCGGCGGCTGCCGGCGCCACGCCCAGGCACGCGCGCACAGCTCGCACAGCTACGGCGCGAACTTGTAGCCAACACCCCAGACCGTCTTGACGTGCCGCGGCTGCGCCGGGTCAAGCTCGATCTTCTCACGCAGGCGGCGGATGTGGACGGTGACAGTGCTGGCGTCGCCGAAGTAGCCGATGTCCCAGACGGCGTCGAGGAGCTGCTGGCGCGTGAAGACCTGGCGCGGGTGTCGCGCAAGGAAGAGCAGCAGATCGAACTCCTTGGCGGTCAGATCCAGCAGCGTGCCGTCGCGCTGGACACTGCGCAGGCGCGGGCGAATGGTCAGCGCGCCGAGGTGGATCGTATCGTCGAGCACCATCGCGGGCACACCGCTGGCCGCAAGCCGGCGCAGAATCGCCTGGACACGCAGCACCACCTCGCGCGGGCTGAACGGCTTGGTCACGTAGTCGTCCGCGCCGGTGGCGAACCCAGCCACCTTGTCCAGCTCGTCGCCGCGCGCCGTCAGCAGAATGATCGGCACGGCGCTGCCCTCACGCAGGCGACGGCAGACTTCGAGGCCATCCAGGCCGGGCAGCATGAGATCGAGGATGACCAGGTCCGGCGGCTGCTCCGCCGCACAGCGCAGGGCAGATGGGCCGTCCTCAGCCGCCACGACGATGAAGCCGGCCGCGGCGAGGTACTGGCAGAGCACCTCGCGGATGCCCGCCTCGTCGTCCACGACCAGCACACGCCGGCGCGGCTCCTCTGCCACGCTCGCCGCCGTCACCGTCTCGCCCGTGAAACGCATACTGACTGATACCTTCGATCTCGTCCGGCGTCTCCCAGCCGATTGTACTCGCGCGATGTTACAGAAGGCTTACATGAGTTGGCGCCGCTGGAGTTGGCGCCGCTGGCCGTTGCCTGTACCGTGCGGGCCTATCGTTCGTAGAGTACAGTGTGTGAGAGCCGCGTCGCGCGACACACCGGCCGGCCCCGGGGCCGGCCGCCCTTCCGCCCGCGCCGCGCACTGCCGCGCACTGGAGAATCGCTATGATCATCGTCTGGCTCGCCGCCCTGGGCGCGAGCATCGTCGTCGCGCTGCTCATCGCGTTCATGTACATCGCCGCGCGCGGCAAGCGCCCCGCGCTGGACGTGGTCGCGCGCTGGGCGCTGCGCCTCTGGGTCTTCAACTTCGTGCTGGAGCTGCTGATCCTCTATTTCGCCATGCCCGCGCTCACCGGCCCGTATCTCGGCGGCCAATGGCTACTCTTCCCGCTGCTGCTCACCGGCGCGCTGGCGATCTTCGGCGGCAGCTTCGCGCAGGCGCGCTCCACCCTGGACTCATTCACTGAGCGCATGAACAGCGGCGTCGGCTTCCAGCTCAACGCGGGACGGCGTGGCCCGTACCGCCGCCCGCCGGTCGTAGACGAGCGCCGCCCGCGTGGCAGCGCGCCGCTGTCGAGCGCCTTCGCCGGCGGCGCGGCCATCGCGCTGGTAGTGATCGTGAGCCTGGTCGTCAACGGCCTGATCACCATCGGCACTACCTGGTTCGACCCCAACGCCAAGGCGCTGGCGGCGATCCCACAGATCACGACGGCCTCGAAGCAGACACCGCTGCCCAAGACCGACGTGGACCACATCGTGCTCGTCTCGTCGGGCGTCGCCGCCTACCTGGGCCAGCAAGTGCTGGCGAGCGGCGGCAACAACCTCGGCTCCACCTACCACACCGAGCAGCAAGAGTACACGCTGCAATCGGTCAAGAAGCACCTGTACTGGGTCGCGCCGCTGGTCTACAACAACGTCTTCGCCAACCTCGGCCACTTCGAAAGCCCCGGCTTCGTCGCCGTGGACGCCGAAGACCCCAACGCCACGCCGCAGCTCCACGTCAACTACCACATGCGCTACCTGCCCGACGCGCTGCTCAACCAGGAGCTGTTGCGCCACGTCTACCTCAGCGGCTACACCAACGGCAACCTGGCCGACCCGACGCTGGAAGTGGACGACAACTGGACGCCCTACTTCACCGTCTCGCTGATGCAACCCAGCCGCGGCTTCACCGGCGACGTGGTGAGCGAGGTGCTGCTGGTGGACGCGCAATCGGGCGCGATCACGCCGTACGCGCCGCACGATGTGCCCGCCTTCGTGGACCGCATCATCCCGGCGGACACCGTCGCGCAATACCTCACGTGGTGGGGCAGGTACAGCAACGCGCCGTGGTTCAATCCCTCTGGCAGCGGCCAGCAGGCGCCCGCGCTCAACGACCAGGGCCAGCCGGAGCTGGTCTACAACTCGGTGGACAAGCCGGTCTGGCTGCTGCCGATGACCTCCAGCGCGGCCAGCGACAACTCCAGCACGGGCATCGTGCTCTTCGACACACGCGCCAACCACGGCACTTTCTACCCGCTCACCGGCCTGGGTGTGACCTCAAACGTCCGCACCACCTTCGAGTCCAACCCGGCCAACATCAAGAACTACACGGTGGCGAACCTGCAGCTCTACCAGATCTACAATGAGCCGACCTGGGTGGCGACGTTCGTGCAGCAGCAGACGAGCTTCGGCGAGAACTTCCAGGCGGTCGGGCTGGTGGACGCGCGCCACCTGAGCGGCGCCAACGTGATCATGCGCGCCGACAAGTCCGACGCGCTGGCCGGCTACGCGCAGTGGCTGGCGAGCCAGCCCGAGAACGGCGGGGTCATCGCGCCGACCGGCCAATCGGTGACGATCACGGGCAAGGTGCAGCGCGTCAGCGCGGCCACCGAGAGCGGCAGCACAGTCTACTCGATGCTGATCGCCGGCCAGACGCGCATTTTCAAGGCGGGTGTGACGCTGAACCCCGAGCTGCCGCTGGTGCAGCCCGGCGACCAGGTGCGCGTGACCTTCCTCGACACGGGCCTCTCCGTGGTCACACTGACACAGTTCGACGACCTGAGCATCCACGTCGCCGCGCCCACACCCGCCGCGACGGCGGCCGGAACGCCGTGAGACAGGGCTAGCCCG
>JAICVS010000167.1 GCA_025935195.1 Ktedonobacterales bacterium | reverse complement strand
AGGATCAAGTGAATAGACTCGCGGCTCCTCATCGCTGAGGCGAAGACGAAGAAGAGCCAGCGAGTTCTCAAGTATTCAGAGTTACGGTGCCAGCCGGTGGATGTCACGCGGGAACGTCGTTGCCAGCTTGATGTTCGGCACACCGGTAAGCTGCATCAGCAGCCGCTCCAGCCCGATGGCGAAGCCGCCGTGCGGCGGCATGCCGTAGCGGAACGCCTCCAGGTAGTGTACGAACGGCTTGGCGGGCAGCCCAGCGCGCGCCAGCGCCGCCAGGTAATCCGTGTAGCGGTGTAGCCGTTGCCCGCCCGTCACCAGCTCCGTGCCACGCAAGAGCAGGTCGAACGAGTTGGAGTATTCGGGCCGCGCCGGGTCCGGGTGCGTGTAGAACGGTCGCTTGCGCATCGGGTAGCCGGTGACGAACAGGAAGTCGCTGCCATGCTCGCGCCGCGCCCACTCGCCCAGCCAGCGCTCGCCGCGCGGTGAGAGGTCCGGCTCGGCGCGCTCGTCCACGCCGTGCAGCCGCCAGATCAACTCCTGCGCCTCCGCGAAGTGGATGGACGGAATCTCCGCCGGCACCGCCGGCAGCGCGACGGCCAACAGCGCCAGCTCGGCGGTGTGGCGCTCGGCCAGTGCCGCCAGCATGCCGGCGAGCGTCTCGCGCAGCATGCCCATCACGGTGAAGTGGTCGGTGATGAAGCCCATCTCGGCGTCCAGGCTGACGTACTCGTTGATGTGGCGCGTCGTGTCGTGTGGCTCCGCGCGAAACACCGGCCCGACCTCGAAGACGCGCTCGAAGACGCCGACCATGATCTGCTTGTAGAACTGCGGGCTTTGCGCCAGGTAGGCCGGGCGGCCGAAATAGTCCAGTGCGAAGACGTTCGCGCCGCTCTCTGTCGCCGCCGCGACGATCTTCGGCGTCTGAATCTCGGTGAAGCCCCGCGCCGCCAGCGTCGCGCGGAAGCCGGCCATCGCGCCCGCGCCCAGCCGCAACAGCGCCCGCCGCTCCGGGTGCCGGTTCGCCACTACCGCCTCGTCTAAGATCGTCGTGAGGCCGGCCTTCAGCTCACGCTTGTTCAGCGCCAGCGGCGGCGCCTCCGTCACCGGCACCAGCGCCTCCACCACCGGCGCGCGCAGCTCCACGCCGCCCGGCGCCTGGGGCGCGGCCACGACCACCCCCTCGACCACCACGACGCTCTCCACCCCCGCGCCCGCCTCGGCCAGCGGCGCCAGCGCACCCTCGCCGTCCGCCACCGCCTGCGCCATCCCCCAGCCGTCACGCACCACCAGAAAGCTCACGCCGCCCATCTTGCGCAGCGCGTGCAGGTGTCCCGCCACGCGCACGCGCTCCCCCACGTGCGCCCCGATCTCGACCGTGCGAATACGTTCCATCTCAGCTCACTCCTGACGAATCGTATGCAACCAGGCCCGCGCGCGGCCAGAAATCCAGCGACAGGGATGCGCGCCCGGCAGGCCTGGCACACACATTCGTCAGGCGCATCCCCACAGATCGCCGTCGTCGCAATCGTCCGCCATCGGGTCATCCTCTTTCTGTACAATCTTGATCGTCAGCCATCCGCCAGAGCGCCTTGATCCACTGCCCCTTCCCTGGCAGGGAAGGGGTAGGAGGTTAGGTCAGCAAAAAGCCCCCGTCCCACATCGGGGACGAGGGCCAAGCTGCCGCTCGTGGTGCCACCACCGTTCGCCGCGGCACCGTGTGATGCCGCGACCTCATCCGGCCCGCTCAATACGAGCAGCGGAACCGGCGCGCGCTAACGGGCGCATCCCGAACCCAGCTACTTTCTTCCGCTCATCGCTTCCCGTACAAGGAAAGGATGGGCGAGAGATGTTCACCGGGCCGGCTCAGGGGGGTCGCGACGAGAGGCGTGTGGGCGGCGGCGCTCGCAGCGTGCGCGCCGCTCTCTGCTCGCCCGGAACGCTCCCGGCATATCCCCGTCTCAGCCGCTACCCTACGAGTACTGACGATGCCCTCACGGTATCACAGCCGCGCGGCCATCGTCAATTCGCCGCGGGGGCGAGCCGGCGATTAAAATCGCGTCTGGATGGCCTCCGGCCGCGACGTCCGCCGTCGCGGACTGGAGAGGCGCCCTGCTACGGTGGAGTAGCACTCACACGCCCTGCTACTCCACCGCCGCCAGCTTGCCAGTATGCACGTCGTAGATGAAGCCGTAGATCGGGATGCTTTCCGGGATCAGCGGCGACTCGCGCAGCGTTCGTACGTCCAGCCGCACGCTCGCGGCCAGGTCGCTGAACGGCAGGAAGTCCACGCCGGCCGCCGCCGTCGCCGCCTCCTGCCCCGACTCATCTTTGATGCGCGCGCGGATGTCGTCGTTGCTAAACGTCAGCATGCCGCAATCCGCGTGGTGGATCACCAGCACCGCGTCAGTGCCGAGCAGCCGCTGCGAGATCGCCAGCGAGCGCACCGCGTCCGGCGTCGCGCGCCCGCCCGCGTTACGGATGACGTGCGTATCGCCCAGCCGCAGCCCCAAGAAGGCCAGCGGCTCGACACGCGCATCCATGCACGTCAGCACCGCCAGCTTCTTGGCGGGCGGCATCGCCAAATCGCCCTGATCGAACGCCTGCGCGTAGCGCGCGTTCGCCTGCACAAGGTCTTGCACGGGAATCGCCATCGGTCGGCTCCTTTCGCGGGCCAACTGCATACTCTCTCACGGCGGATAATGATAACATACATCAACATTGTCAACAATAGGGACGCGCGATTATCTGGTGTGCCGCGCCGCTCGTATGTAACGCCGCCGCGTATTGCTCGCCGGATGGCTTCTGCGCTACGCTGGTCACCAACCGGAGCCCGCATCACTCGCACCATCACATCACACCGAAAGGGAACGACTCCCATGCCCAACCCCAAGAAGGGACTGCCACCCGGCACTCCCGCCCCCGACTTCACGCTCCCCACCGCCGGCGGCGCATCCATCCATCTCGGCGACTATCGCGGCCGCTGGGTGACGCTCTTCTTCTTCCGCGGCGTCTTCTGACCCAACTGCCGCCGGCATTGGGCGCAGTTGCGCTCCGAACACACCAAGCTCACCGACCAGGGCGCCGTCCTCCTCGGCATCGTCGCGCAGGACGTGGACGACGCCGTGCAGCGCCAGGCGCCGTTCCCCCTGCTCAGCGACGGCGATCGTGCTGTCATGCAGGCCTACGACGTCTTCAACGCGCTCAACTGGGACGCCTTCCGCATCGCCCACCCCAGCGCCTTTTTGATCGATCCCGAAGGCGTCATCCGTTATACCTACGTCGCCGCCGACCAGCGCGACTGGCCCTCCACCGATCTGCTCGCGGCGGAGCTGGCGAAGCTGAAGAGTGAAGCGGGATGAACCGCGTGCGCTACGCCACCCGCTCCATCAGCATCCCCGCCAGCGCCTCCGGCTCCGCCCGCTCGACGCGCACCGCCGCCAGCTTCAGGAAGCGCGCCAGCTCGCGCAGCGCCCCCGCCAGCCCGGCGGCCAGCCCCTTCGTCGCGCGCACGCCCGGCTCCAGGTATACCGCCCGCGCGCGCAGCACGCCCTCGTCGCGCGCCGCCTTCAGGTCCACCCGCCCGACGATGCGCCCGCGGTGCAGGATCGCCAGGCAGTAGTAGCCGTACTTGCGCTTCTCCGGCACCACGTACGCCTCAAAGCAGACGTCGTAGTCGAAGAGCGCCTCGGCGCGCGCGCGATGCCAGATCAGGCTGTCGAACGGGCTGAGCAGCGTCGTGCGCGCCGGTGTATCGCCCGCGCGCAGCCGCTCCACTTTCACCACGCGCTCCGCCGCCAGATACGCCGGCTCCGCGATGCCCTCGACCGCCACCGGCACAAGCATCCCTTCACGCTCCAGATTCGCCAGCAGCGCCCGCGCCGCCGTCCGCCCGTTCGCCCGCGCGCCGAACACCGCCGCGATCTCGTCCGTCCGCACGCGGAAATAGTCCCACAGCCACGACGGCGTCAGCACGCCCAGCGCCCGCACCGTGCGCAGCGCGAAGTGGCGCAGCCGCTCATCCGGCGCCGGCAGCGCGTCGTCGCGCGGCACCTCCGCGCCGAACGCCTCCGCCAGCACACGCTCGCGCACGTCGTACACCTTCTGGCCGCCGCGCCGGCTATGCACCATCAGCTCGCCCGCCGTCCACAGCACCTCCAGCGCGCGCCGGCTCTCCTTCGGCCCGTACCAATCCCACGCGCTCGCCCGCTGCCCCTCCGCCGGCCGCTCGAAGTCCGCCGAAGCCATTGGCCCGCGCTCGCGCACCCGCTCCAGCGTCTCGCGCAGCACCTCCGGCCGCTCGCGCATCCACTCGCGCGTGCCGACCCACAGGTTCGCCTCCGCGTTCAGCATATCGGCACGGTAGTAGGGGTAGTCCGCCATCGGCAGGATGGACGCGGCATGGCTCCAATACTCGAACACCTCGCGGCGCGGCGCGAGCAGCGCGTCCAGCAGCCCCGCGTCGTACGCGCCCAGCCGGCTCCACAGCACCAGATATTGCGAGCGCTCGACCACGCTGATCGTGTCAATCTGCACCACGCCCAGCCGCTCGATCACCGCCCGCACCGCCTCGATCCCCGCAGTCCTCGCCCCGCGCCGCGGCGGCGGCGCGTTCAGCCCCTGCGCCTCGATCATCACCGCGCGCGCCTCGTCCCGGCTCAGTTGCGGCGCCGCCCCTTGCCCCACACTCTCGCCGCTCTCGCCGCTCGTCGTCATCGCCCCCTCCGGCTCGCTCCATGCGCGCTCCAACTCCACGCCCGTCCGCATACTATAGCACGCATGTTCCCGCGCCGTCGCCCTGGCCACTCTCTCCCCAACCAGCGCGGGCCAGTTTGGTGGCTGCGGCCCTCAGGCGCGGTTGCAACCGCCCGCCTGCCCGCGCCGCCGTTCGCCGGCCATTCATGGCCGCGCGCCCGCCCACGCTCATTGCATGCTCTTCGCCAGCGACATCAGGAACTCGTCATTGTCCGCCGTTTTGCGCATCTGCCCGATGAAGCGCTCCATCGCCTCCACGCTGTCCTGCTCCGCCAGCGTCGCGAACACCCGCCGCATCACCACCACCGCCCGCAGCACATGCTCCGGCAGCAGCAGTTCCTCATGCCGCGTGCTGGAGCGCGAGATGTCAACCGCGGGGAAGATACGGCGCTCCGAGAGCCGGCGATCCAGCGTGATCTCCATATTGCCGGTGCCCTTGAACTCCTCGTAGATCACCTCATCCATGCGGCTGCCCGTGTCAATCAGCACCGTCGCGATCAGCGTCAGGCTGCCGCCTTCCTCCACGTTGCGCGCCGCCCCGATGAAGCGCCGCGGCCCCGTGATCGCCGCCGGATCGATGCCGCCGGAGAGCGTGCGGCCGCTCGGCGAGATCGCCAGATTGTACGCGCGCGTCAGCCGCGTCACGCTATCCAGCAGCACCACCACATCGCGACCCGACTCCACCAGCCGCTTCGCGCGCTCCAGCACCATATCCGCCACGCGGATGTGCGTCTCCGACGGCTCATCGAACGTCGAGCTATAGATCTCGCCGCGCACGCCGCGGCGCATGTCCGTCACCTCCTCCGGCCGCTCGCCGATCAGCGCCAGCATCAGGTGAACGTCTCTATAGTTGGTGGCGATAGAGTTGGCGATGGACTTGAGGATGAGCGTCTTGCCCGCCTTGGGCGGCGCCACAATCAGCCCGCGCTGGCCCCGGCCGATCGGTGAGATCAGATCGATCAGCCGCCCGGTGATGTTCTCGGCATCGGTCTCCAGTGTGTACATATCGCGCGGGAAGATCGGCGTCAGATTGTCGAAGGCGGGCCGACGCTTGGCGGCCTCCGGATCCTCACCATTGACGGCCTCCACGCGCAGCAGGCTGAAGTATTTCTCGCTCTCCTTGGGCGGGCGCACCTGTCCGGAGACCATATCGCCGGTGCGCAGGCCGAAGCGGCGAATCTGCGTCTGCGAGACGTAGACATCGGCCGGGCTGGGCGTGAAGCGCTCGCGGCGCAGGAAGCCGAAGCCATCCTCCACGATGTCGAGCACGCCGCTGCTGAACGTATTGCCCAGGCGCTCCGTCTCGGCCTGGAGCAGCCGGAAGATCAAATCCTGCTTCTTGAGCGCACTGTAGCCGGCCAGGTCGAGATCGCGCGCGAGATCGCGCAGCTCATGGACGGTCTTGGTCTCGAGCTCAATAATATTCATGGGGGTGGGCGTCGGCGGGCGGGGGAGGGGAAGCGCGAGGCCGGAGCGGGTGACGCCCGTTCTCCTTTCGGAAGATGAAGAGCAAATGTGGAAGGCGCGCGGAGCGCGGTGTGACGCGGTGTGCGGATGCGATGCGTGGGGTGTGGCGGCGCTACGGATTCGAGTGGCCGATGAGCGGAGGGCCAACGAAGATGAGGAGGGGCCGCGAGGCCGGGAAGCATGTAGCATGTAGCATGTACATGGACGCGCGACATGGTGTGGCGCTCATGTCAGGTATATCACGCCCCCCCTCGCCTGTCAAGCCGCACGCACACCGTCCGCCTGGCACCCTCCGCCTCCCCTCGCCTCGCAAGGAGAGCGGCCGGGGGTGAGGACCCTTTCTCACTCCCCATCCGCAAACCGGATGTCGCGTGTGCTGGCCTTCGCCGCGGCGAAGGCCAGCAGCCGCTCGCCCTCCTCGGCGACGGCATCGCGATCCCCCTCTGCCAGCGGCGCGAACAGCTCGATATTGAGCGTGGCCGCGCCGTGCCGCCGCGCAATCGTCCAGGCGCCGCGCACGAAGCCGTCCACCAGCACGGCGCCTCTGGTAAACACCCGCTCGCGATGCTCGTCCACGATGATGCGGCTGCGGTCGGCATGCGAGAGCAGCGCGTTGTCGTACTCCGGCAGGAATCGCGGCGCCGCCGGTGTGTCGGGATCGGGTCGCGGCGCGTCGGGCAGATCGAACAGCTCGTTGCCCCGCTCGTCGCGGAAGCTGCGTAACTGTGGCCGCAGCCGTTCGACCACCTCGCCCAGCCGCGTCAGCCAGCACCATGCCTGCACGTCCTTCACGCTGGCCGGGCCGAACGCCGCCAGATAGCGCAGCACCAGTCCATCCGGCGTAGCGTCGGACCCGACCGGCCGACCCAGCCACGCCTCAACTGTAGTCCACCGCGCCTGCCCGCTCGCGCCCCAGATGCCGCGCGGCGGCACCTGCACCAGCGGCGCCAGATAGCGAACGGCGTGGGCCAGCGCCGCGGCGTCGCGCTCAGGCCACCGCGCGCCCAGCAGCTTGCCCAGCTCCGCCGTGCCGCGCGGCCGCTCCTCCAGCAGCGCCCGGCCGTCCGCCAGCAGCGCCTCGATATCCATACCATCCATGCCCGCGAGGCGCCGGCCGAAGGGGCTTCCCGTGTAGAAGCCACGCTCCAGCACCGGCTGCACCACCGGGCGCATCGCCAGACAATCCCGCGCCGTCACCAGATGCAGCGTCGTCCGCATCAGCGGCGTGCGCACCGCCTCCCGCGCGCCGATCAATGCCGCCAGCGCGTCTGGGCGGAAGCCCTCCAGCCGCGTCCACAGACCGACGTAGGGCGCGTTGGGCGCCTGCGCCTGCATCCCCACCAGCCGCTCAATCGTCTCAGCAACGGGCAGCGCCCAGCGGCGCAGCAACATCTGCCGCTCCAGCAGCGCGCGATTGAGCGCGCGCCGGCTGAGCACCTCACCCGATCCACTTCCACCGCGCGCCGTTCCCGTCTTCGTCGTGGACCGCCCTGACATTGCTGGCACACTCCCCCGCGTGTTGCGGCCCTGGCATCCCATTGCCCGTCAAACCGCCCGCCCGGCACACCCGCCTCTCCCGCCCCATGGGTCAATCGCCCGCTCTACGCGGTCTTCCCTCTCCGTGCGCGGAGAGGGGGCCGGGGGTGAGGATACTCAGCGTGTCACCACGTTGTCCACAGGGAGATATTGCGGTGGCGCGAACGGCCCCGTCACGCCCAACTGTCGCATCAGCGGCGCGATCACCGCATCAGAAAACCGCTCGAACGCCTCTCGCGACTCCCAGATCTCCGTCACGTGATAGCCGCCCGCCATCGGCCCCGACGCATGGGCGATGAAGCCCGGTGCCGTCCTGGCCCGCGCATTCACCTGCACAGCGATGGCCTCCGCCTGCTCCCGCGTCAAGCCCGGCAGCTCCTGTCGCATCTCGATCGCCATGCGCTCACCTCCCGCGGAACCCTGTGGCAACATCACCACGCAATCTCAACATGCTACTGCCCCGCATCGCTCGCGCCCTCCGCACCGCCGCCCCACTTGGCTGACCCGCCCTCGTTGCCACCGCCACGTTGCCCGCCCGCCCCAATCATCGCGAGCTGCGACGCCGTCAACAGCCATGCCAACGTTCCCGCGCCAGCCAGCCTCTCCGGTGCGCCGCCGGCCTTGCGCAGCGCCCCGGCAGGGATGTCAACCCGGCAGCACGCCCCTTTCTTCATCTCCACGCGCGCCGCGCCGTGGTTGCCCCCGATCAGCATGCCGATGATGCCGCTCAGGTCCGGCTCATGGCCGACCAGCATCACATCCCCCATACCAGCGCACGCCGCCAGCGCGGGCGCCACCCGATCCAGCGTCGCGCCCGACGCCAACGCTGGCTCCTCCGTCACCTCGCCCGCCTGATCGTGATCCACATCGGACCGCGCCCCCGCCAGTGTCGCCGCCGTCAGCTCCGCCGTCTGCGCCGCGCGCGTATACGGGCTGGTCAGGATCACATCCGGCCGCACGCCGAGCGCGGCGAGGCCGCGCGCCGCCGCCACCGTTCGCTCTCTGCCCTCATCCGTCAGCGGACGCGACTGGTCGTCGCCCTGCCAGGTCTCGCGGTCGCCCGCCCGCCCGTGACGCAAAATGTATAGGCGCATACGCTCGTCCTCCCATCCTTCCCACGTAGAGAGATGTTCACAGAGAGGTGTTCATAGCGCGCCGATCAGCCCCGTGAGCTGCCGCCGGAGTTCCTCGCCGCAGAGATACCGCCGCATCGGCTCGCACGCCGCGATGCCGCGCACGCGCTCGTCGTCGAGCGCCGCCGCGTAGCGCACCAGCCCCTTCGCTCCCGACCCCGTGCGCTTCTCCAAGAGCGGCGCCAGCAGCTCGCGCTCCACCGCCCCGTCGTGCAGCGCGCCCAGCTCGTCCTGCGCGCGCTTGAGCGCCGCGATCAGCATTCCCGCGCTCGCGCCCAGCTCGCGCTCGAACAGTTCCAGCGTGTAGCGCAGCCGCTTGCAGGCGATGCGCAGTTGGTGCAACCGATCCATCTCGCCGCCACCCGCCGTCGCGGCCAGCCGCAATACGCCCTCGTAGCGCGCCCAGATCGCCCCGCCCGCGTACTGCGCCACCGTCACCGCTGGCATGCCCGCCACGGCCGCGCCACCATCATCCAGAGCGAACGCGTCCACCGCCGCCAGGATGCGGTCCAGCTTGGCGCCGTCCAGATACACCTTCAGCGCGTCGCGCGCCCGCTGCCGCCGTTGCAGCAGCACGCGGTGGAACGCCTCCAGGTCGTCGCTATCCTTCGGGTGGTCGGCCGCGTAGCCCTCCTCGCGCGCGATCAACACATCCAGATCGCGCACCGCCCCCAGCAGCCGTGCCGGCTTCTTCAACCGCCGCCGCGTCCGCGTGAGCCGCTTGCCGTCCGCATCCGGGCACCCCGCCAGCACGTCGAGCATCGTGCGCATGCGCCGCGTCGCCACGCGCATATCGTGAACGCCCTCCGGATCGTCGCCAGCGCGCGCGTCCGGCCGCGCCTT
>JAICVS010000109.1 GCA_025935195.1 Ktedonobacterales bacterium | reverse complement strand
GGTTGCGCGCCCGGATGAGGACGCGATGAGGAGATACGGCGCGCATGCCATAATGGAAGCGCGACGGCCGCTGGATGGCCGTGCGCGACAACCTGCCAGCCAGGATCGTGAGACCGCGCATGCGCTTCGACATCTTCACGCTCTTCCCTGAGATGTTTCGCGGGCCATTTGATGAGAGCATCCTGGCGCGGGCGCAGGCGCGTGGACTGATCGAGATCGCGCTGCACAATCCACGCGCGGCGACGACCGACCGCCACCACGTCGTGGACGACTATCCCTATGGCGGCGGCGCGGGCATGGTGATGAAGCCGGAGCCGCTCTTTGCCGCCGTCGAGACCGTCCAGGCCACACAGGCGGAACATCCCGGCGGGCCGATCATCCTGCTCAGCCCGCAAGGGCGCGTCTTCACGCAGGCGGTGGCGCGTGAGCTGGCGGCGGAGCCGCGCGTGACGCTGATCTGCGGCCACTACGAGGGGGTGGATGAGCGTGTGCGCGAACACCTCTGCACGGACGAGCTTTCGCTCGGCGACTTCGTGCTGACGGGCGGCGAGCTGGCGGCAATGGTGGTCGTGGACGCGGTGGCGCGGCTGCTGCCCGGCGTGCTGGCCCCTGGCTCGACGGAAGAAGAGTCGCACACAGCGGGACTGCTGGAGTATCCCCACTACACACGACCGCCGGAGTTTCGCGGCTGGCGTGTGCCGGATGTGCTGCTGAGCGGGAATCACGCGGCGGTGGCACGCTGGCGCCGCAAAGAGGCGCTGCGCCGCACGCGCGCGCGCCGGCCCGATCTGCTGGCGCGTGTCGAGCTGACAAAGACCGACCACACGCTGCTGGCCGAGATTGAGGTCGAGGAGACGGCAGAGGGAATGGCGCGCGCGCGCGAAGCGCGATCCGAGGATTCGAACACGGTGTAATCGCCGCGACGCGGGCCGGCGTCAGTCGCCGCCCGCACGGTCGCGTCTGCGACTGCCGGCTGTGGCCGCGGCATCAGCTCCAGCATCCGCCATCTCGGCCTCGTCGCGCGCGACGAGCAGGCGCCGCAGCACCTTGCCGGCGGCGCTGCGCGGCAGCTCCGGCAGAAAGCGCACCGCCACCGGCACCTTGTACGCCTCCAAACGCTGGCGGCACAGCTCGATCAGCTCCTCCGCCGTCGCGCGCTCGCCCGGTCGCAGCACGACGTACGCCGTCACACGCGCCCGCCCATCCGCCGCCGCGCCCTGCTCCGGCACGCCCGCCACCGCCACATCCAGCACCTTCGGATGCTCGTAGAGCACTTCCTCGATGTCGCGCGGGTAGACGTTGTACTCACCGGCCAGGATCAGATCCTTCTTACGGTCAACGATGAAGAAATAGCCATCCTCGTCCATGCGCGCCACATCGCCGGTATGCAGCCAGCCGCCGGCCAGCGCCCGCTCCGTCTCGTCGGGCCGGTTCCAATAGCCGAGCATCACCTGCGGCCCGCGAATGAGCAGCTCGCCGGGCTGATCCAGCGGTAGGTCCGCGCCGGACGCCAGATCCACGATCTTGGCCTCCGTGTCGGGCAGCGGCAGGCCGATGGAGCCAGGCGTGCGCCGCCCACCCAGCGGCGTCGCGTGCGTGACGGGGCTGGCCTCGGTCAGCCCGTAGCCCTCCACCAACCGCCCGCGCGTCAGTTTCTCGAACGCTTCCTGCACCTCCAGCGGCAGCGACGCGCCGCCGCTGATGCAGGCGCGGATGGACGAGATGCCGTAGCGGCGCACGCCCGGATAGCTCGCCAGATTCAGGTACATCTGCGGCACCCCGGGGAAGAGCGTCGGCGCGTAGCGCGCGATCGCCTCCAGCACCTCGCGCGTGACGAAGTTGGGCAGCATGATCAGCGTGGCGCCCAGCAGCGGCGCGAGGTTCAGGCAGTCGGTGAGGCCGTAGGAGTGCGAGAACGGCAGCACCGCCAGGATGCGCTCGTCGCCGGGCCGCGCCTCCGGCACCCAGTGCCTCACCTGTAAGGCGTTGGCGCCGAGATTGGCATGCGTGAGCATCGTGCCGACCGGCTCGCCGGTGGTGCCGCTGGTGTACTGGATGACGGCCAGGTCCGCCACGTCCGGCGCCGGCTCCGGTATGGCGGGCGTGCCGCGACGCAAGATCGCCTTGAAGGTGGAGAGCTGGGCCTGCCCTTCGCCACCACGCGTCATGCCCTTGCCGCCCATGCCTATGCGCGGCATCGTATGCCCCTCCTGGCGCTCGCGCAGCAGCCGGAAGAGCAGACGATCCTTGAGGCCGAGATAATCCTTGAAGGACGAGACGACGATGCTCGTGAGGCCCGCTTCCGCCGCCACAGCCTTGACCAGCGGGTAGAAGAGGCTGAGGCAGACGGCGACGTGCGCCCCGCAATCCCTGGCCTGCGCCAGCAGCTCCTCCCGCGTGTTGAGCGGGTTGGAGAAGACGACCACGGCGCCCGCCTTGAGCACGCCGTAGTACGCGATCACGGCCTGCGGCGTGTTGGGCAGCAGCAGCAGAACGCGGTCGCCCGGCCGCACGCCGATGCGCCGCAACCCATGCGCGAAGCGCTTCGCCAGCCGCTCCAGCGTCTTGTACTTCATCGGGCGGTCGTAGAAGACGAAGGCGGGCGTGTTGGCGTACAGGCGCGCCGCCAGCTCCAGGTTGCGTTGTAGCGGCCCAACCGGCGGATCGATGCGATACGGTGTGCGGCTGTCGTAGAACTTCAGCCAGGGCCGCGCCCGCTCCATCGCGTGCTGCTCGCCGCGTCGTCGCCTGCGCTCCTCCGCCAGTGGCGCTGGGCCGATGAAGCGCTCGATGGCGCGGTTGACGGCGTCGGGTCGCTCCAGGATCACCAGATGCGAGGCGATGGGGATCGTCACCTCCCGCGCGCCGGGGATGAGCGTCGCCAGCTCGCGGTACGCGCTCACGCTGAAGAGGATGTCGCGCTGGCCGAGGATGACCAGCGTTGGGACGGTGATTGCCTTCAGGTACGGCTCGCCATCCCACGCCACCAGCGCGTTGCGGTTCCACGCGCGCACGACGTGCGCGGGCGGGAACAGCCGGCCGATGGGCAGCAGGCGCCGCGCCGCGCCCAGCAGCGGCGTCGGCGCGCGCAGCGCCGCGCGGGCGTACCAGCGCAGGCCGAAGCGCACCGCCGCGGCGATGAAGATCACTTTCTCGACGCGCTCCGGGTGCAGATGGGTGTAGTAAGCGGCGATGGCGCCGCCGAACGAGTGGCCCACCAGGATGATCTTGTCCCGCACGCGCAGGCACTCCAGCGTCTGGTACACGTCCTCGGTGATCTCCTCCACCGTGTAGCGGCTGTGCGGCGTGTCCGAGAGGCCGTGGCCGCGCAGATCAATGGCGATCACACGGTTGTCTCCGGAGAAGTGCTCGATCTGGTACGCCCACTGCGTCGCGCGGCCGCCGAAGCCGTGCAGCAGCACCAGCGTGCGCAGCGCATCGCGCGGGCCGGCGTCAATCACGCTCAGGGCGACCGGCTCCTTGCCCTTTGCGTCGGGCGGGAGCTTGACGGTGCGGCGGTAGAGATCGACGTCCATCACCATCGCGCCCACTCCTTGCCGGCCGCGACAACAGCGCGTACGCGCCATGCGCGCCGTCACATCGGGAAATTGATAGTGTCCAGCAACGTATCGCTTCGGCGCGCGCTGTGTCAATACCACGGTGTCTGGTGCGCCTCTCGGCATTTTTGCCGATGGTTACTTTCCGCAAGCCATTTGCTATCATCCGTGAAGTGTTACGCATGGGGAGCCCGGCCCGTGGTCGAAAGAGACCAGGGACGCGGGAGCCGCTGGAGGGATTACCGGCGGTGATGAATGCGAGGGAGAAGAGGGGGGAGACATGCACGGGCTGATCTTTGTCACCTGGGAGAAGTATCTCTCGGATCGCTTCGGCTTTGCGCTGCTCGACACGTACCGGCGAACCATTGGCGAGACACCGGCGACCGCGCCGCTGGCCCACCGCGTCTACTCCGATGAGCTGCTGCTGGCGGGCGTCGAGGCGGCGGTGGGACTCACGCGCATGCCCGCCGAAGCGCTGCTGCGCGAGTATGGGCGCTATTTCATCTTGAATGGCCTGACCAGCAAGCTCTGCGGCTATCTGCTCAATCAGGTTCACTCCGGCCACGATCTGCTGATCACGATGCGCGCCGCCCACGATCAGATGAGCCGCACCGCCGAGGCCATTCTGCCGCCGATCTTCGAGTTCGAGGCCATCCGCGACGATCCCGGTGGTCTGATCCTCGACTACCAGAGCCACCGGAAGCTCTGCATGCTGCTCGAAGGCACCATCGCGGGCGCGGCGGAACGTTACGGTGAGCGGGCAAGCGTTCAGCAGCTCACGTGCATGCTGCACGGAGCGCCCTCCTGCCAGCTCGCGATTCACTTCGCCCGCGCATCCACGGTTCTGCCCGCCCTCGGCGCAACGCCGGAACAGCAGGAGCGCTGGAAGTCGCAGCGCGATCTCGCCGATATGGTCTACGCGGTGCTGCCGGACGCCGAGCGCGACGGCATCACGCTCGCCGAGATCACCGAGCGCCTGCGCCGCCGGCATGTGGGCGCGCACTTCCTGCGCCCTTCGGTGCTGCTCGATGCCGTCTATCACCTCCAGCACGCCGGCCTGGCCGCCGTGCCGGTGAACCAACAGGGCGATGACCTGATGCGCCGGCGCTACTGGCGTGTCCCGCGCGTGTGAGCCGCGTATATGATTATCCGGCCCGCGGGTCAACGGTCTGTATGGAATTCTCCGGCCTTGATCAAGGCGCGTCGTGACCACATGGAGAGCACTGGCGCCTCGCTGGTCGCCAGGACATCCACCGCCATATGGTGCCACTTGAGCGATGATTCCCGCTCGCCTGTCACCGCCAGTTCGTCCGCCAATCCGGTGTACGCCTGCCCAAGAAGCGGGAAGTCGGCCAGCTCTTCGGCGGTGTGCGATACGGAATCAATGACGTGGAACATGCGCTGTTCGTGCCTGGCCAGGCGGTTGTAGCGGGCATAGGCCAGCAGCGCCATTCCATGGGCGGACGGATCATTGGCCGTCGAGGTCTGAGCCAGGGCGTGCGCCAGATGTGGCTCGGCCATCATGAAAATGCGGTCGCGGGTATCGAATGCCCGGCCCACGCCATCCGACGATACCATGTCGAGGATAATGTCAGCTAGGACAATGCGCAGCCGTGCCAGATCGGCCGGAGGATTTACTGTCGCATACACGTCGAATGCCCGTAGTGCGTGCTGGAAAGCAGCATCCGGCCGATGCTGCCAGCGCTCGATCAAGGCGCTGGTCCATTCCAGAGCCGCCGCGCGCATCGGCGATGTCGGTGATGGTGGAATGAGGGGGAGCAGGTTACGAGCCGATTGTATGGAGTGGGCTGAGTGGGGCAGGTGTCCGGCGTAGAAGTATTCGAGGGCGAGGGCGTCGAGGATGTCGATCTGAAAGGTCAGGTCGTGCGCGTCGGGCTGCTGATTGCCGAGGTAAGATTTCCAGGCTGTGAGTGCACGTTCGCAACACTGCGCCGCGCGTGTGAACTGCTGAAGCTGATGATAGGCCGCATACTGGAGGAATGACGCCTCGGCGAGCGCACCCAGGTCGTCTATGCCGAGGCTGAGGAACATGACTTCGTCCAGCGCGCCTATCGCGTCGGTGATGTACCCCAAACCCAGCTCGACGGAGCCGAGGGCGTAGAGCACGCGGATACGCTGGCGGAGCGACATCCGCTGTGAACGCAGGTTGAGCAGCAGGGGGTAAGCCTGAGAGTATGCGTGGCGCGCCAGTAGCGGATAAATGTCGAGCAGAGCGGTGCTGACGTCCGAGGAATAGCCAGGGTCTCCGCGTTCGCCGAGGTGATCGGGGATATCAATGCCGGTGTATGACATGAAAACCTCCCGTGGATAACTCGTGGATAACTCGTGGATAACTCGTGGCAGGTGTTTGCGGATTGTGGTGAGATGAGATGAAGTGCGGACGTTAGCATAACATATCCGTGGTGAGTGCGCGGTGTCGCGAAGAGCGAAGATAATAGAGAAAGGCCCGGCGGACGTCCTATCCACCGGGTCCGGCGAGCTGCATACCCGATCACGGATGGCGTTAGCAATGCCCGGGAACACCGCCTCCGCACGGCAAGGAGGGAGTAGGCGTCCCGCCATCAACGAGGGATGGAAGGGATCGCTGCTGAGTCATGCTGGCGGAGGGGGAACTCTGCGCCCAGGCGGGGGCGCCTACGCCTACGATGAGCGCCAGCAACAGGGCGAGCATCAAGCTCAGTCCATGACGGCGCGAGCGGCCGCGCTCGACCCGCCGCGAGGCTGATGGCGATGATGGCGATGATGGCGATGATGGCGATTGCGCGAGAGCGCGTACGCTCGATATACTCCGATGCACGAAGCGCCTCCTGTGTGTGTCTGTACCTCTGTTCACGTTGGTGGCAGGGATCTCAATGGGCGAGACTGCGCCTACTGAGATGAGGACGGTGGCTTCGGGAGCGAGTCCGCGGCCCATGCCTGCCAGCATCGGGTGTGCGGGCTCGTCGCTTTGCGTCCGGCTCACCGCGCGGACAGCTCCAGCGGTCAGGCGATAGGCATCTCCTCCGGTGAGTGGGCGGCTCCCCTGGATGGCAGGGGACCGTTACCACGGGCGACGCACTCCGTCACTCTCAGGGATAGGGCGAACGCATCCACAGGTCATCTCCGATGGGAGAAAGCGGAGCTTGCCGAATCCTCACAGACGCTGGTACGTGATATGCTGTACTGACTTGGGAGCGTAAGCATTCACATGAATGCGTACAAATCATCTGGAAATTTCCAGATGAACAAAGTATACTCGCCCCTGGGGAGAAATGCAAGGCCCTATGGGGGATGGATGGTCGGTGGTGCGGATGCTGTACCAGCCGGCATGTGGGGTGCGTGAGTGGAGGTGGAGGACATATGGATCAAATCAGGCGGCCGTACTTCGGGCGACGGCTGCGCGAGTTGAGAGAATCGTTTGTGCGGCGGCTCAGTTCCGGCGGCGCGGAGGTGCCGTACGTGCGTGCGACCGTGAGCGCGAGCGCGCTGATTGACTGTATGAAGAGAGAGCAAGGGTTCTCGATCAGCAGCGCCGCCTACAACGAGATCGAAAATGGCCTCAATATGCCGCGCGACACCACCGGCTTTCTGGACGCCGTCGCCGCGTGCTTACGGTTGAACGAAGACGAGAAGCGCGACCTGTCGAAGCGCCTCGCGTACGACCTGGTCTGGGCACGGCTGCGCGACCGCACGGATGAGGTCATCCCGCCTAGCCCCCACTGGCCGCGGCCCGCACAATAGCTCCAGCTTCCCCTGCTATCGGAGGCGGGCGCATTTCACTGTCGGTTGACCGCGATTCAATTCTTGACAGGCGCCGCGTCGAGTGGTACAGTCATATTTACTACGCGGGCCGGTGGGGCGGCTCGCTGTGTTCAGCCTCAACTCGTTGTGTCGATTCACGCGGAGAGGGCGACCGATGGCGAGCAATCCGGGTGACCGCCTCCTCTCGCAATTTGGCGTGATGCTCCAGAATGGTCGTCGTATCGCGGGTCTCTCCATCGAGCAGTTGGCTGAACGCATGATCGCCAATGGCTTCCCCTCCCATCAGTACAGCCAACAGGTCCACGATAGCCTTCAGGATCGCGCTTTCCTCGCTGGCCACATTCGCGCTATCGAAACTGCCACAGTGAGCGATCCCTGGCCGTTCGCCCCTCTCACGATAGAATTCACCGACCCCGCGGCCCGCTCCCTGGCTGGCGTCTTCGAGATCGCCAGATGCCTCGATATGGCGATGGCTCTAGACGTGTTGGTCCGTGCCAGCCTCTCACTGCCAGACCCGCCCGCGTGATCGTCGCTCCGTTCTCGTGTGAACCCCGCACGCCCACGACATGGTGCCCACAGCGTAAGGAGTCTCTCCATGGCAGAAGCGGCAAGCATCCCCTTCAAGTCGGCCTGGGTCCTCTTGACCCAGGAGGCGCAGGCGCTGGCGCAGGCGCTGCGCCTCCTCGATCACGCGCTCACCGCTGGCTCCGCGTCCAACTCCATGCCTGATTCCGCGGCAGCTTCCGCAGAGATGTCATCGCTGCGACAGCGTGCTGAGCAGCTTGAAACGCTGGCCGCGACGTCCGTCATGAACGAAACCACCATCGACAGCCTGCGCGACGGCATGCGCGATGGCATCGGCTTGGCGCTGGAGACCGCCAATCGCCTCGGCGCGGAAGCGCCGGCCACACCCGCCACCCAAGGACGCAAGGGCCGCTCCGCCTCCGCGCGCCGGCGCGGTGCGGCGGATGCACTGGATGCACCGGATGCCAGCGCCCTGGCGAGCATGCTACGTGATGAACTGCTGAAGCAACGACAGACGCTCGATGCGCTGTAGCGTCGTGCCTGATACCCTCGATGAGGCCGCGTTCACGGGATAAACAGCGAGTAGTGAACGCGCGAGATCCTGATATCACACGCCCTCCACGGGCAGGCGCACCATCGTCGCCATCAGGTGATCCAGCGCGGCGGCGGGGTCAGTGCAGAGGCCGGAATGGACGGGCGACGGCTGCACGATGACGCTGCTGGGCGAGACGAGCCAGTGGAAGCGCTCGGCCTGCGACAGCCGGGCGATGGGGCCGGCATCCGCCTCCCCGGTGGCGATGCGGGGGATAGTGGCGAGGTGGCGCGCGATGTCGTCGCGGTCGGCGTGCGGGTCCAGCGCCAGCAGCCGGCCCACGTCCAGCTCCACCGCCGCCGCTAGAAAGCGGCGTGTGCGGCAGAACACGATCACACCCGCGTTCAGGCACTCGCCGCGCTCCACTCGTGGCACCACGCGGATGAGCGCGTAATCAAACGAGCTGTGCGCGCGCATGCAGCGCCTCCTCCAGGAACGGGCGCGGCGGACGCAGCCGGTCGAGCAGGTACGTCACGTACGCGGCGCGCTGCTCCTCCGCATCCGCGAACGGCGCATCCGTATCGAGCCAGCCATCTGGAATGGCCGCGACGATGTCGCGCAACAACTCAGGCGTCAGCCGCGCGCTCAGCACATCGTCCGCCTCCTCCAGTGCGCTCGCCTTGAGCAGCAGCACGTGATCCTTGATGGCGGCGAAGCGATCGCGGCTGCGCTCGGCGTAGCGCGCCCAGCTATGGTGGAAGTAGAGCGCGGCGCCGTGGTCAATCGGCCAGATCCGCTTGTGCCAAACCAGCAGATTGGTGTTGCGCGCCGTGCGGTCCACGTTGGTCACGTAGGCGTCGAACCAGACGATGGCCGAGGCCAGCGCGGCGTCCAGCGGCGCGGACGCGGGCGCGGCGGGCGTATAGGCCAGCGCGCCGGGCAGAAAGTCCAGCGCGAGGTTGAGGCCGGTGCTGGCTTTGAGCAGCGCCTGAATCTCGAAGTCCGGCTCGGAGCGGCCCAGCACCGGATCCAGCTCCATCAGCACGATCTCCGGCACCAACAGCCCCAGCGCGCGGCCGATCTCACCCGCCACCAGCTCCGCGATCAGCGCTTTCGGCCCCTGCCCCGCGCCGCGAAACTTCAGCACATACAGCCCATCGTCCTCGGCCTCGACGATGGCGGGCAGCGAGCCGCCCTCGCGCAGCGGCGTGACATAGCGAGTGGCGGTGAGCGTGCGCAGCATGAATGATCCTGAACGCAATGGTCGGAGACAAACCTGAGCGCTCGGTGCGGCTCAGCAATCCCTAGTCTACCTCATGCGGCGGTTGTTCCATGCGCCGCCGGGATGCCGCTGCCTGCCGCCCACCCATACACCTCACCCACCCGCTTGACACGCTCGCGCTCCGCTTGGTACAGTACCCGCGGCGCAAAGTGGCGCGCGATCTGCTAGGAATGCAGCGGGCATGCGTCGCGTGAGCCGCGCCGGAGCGTCCGCGCCGCGCCCCAAACGCTGCACTCACCCCATACGCAGATAGAAGGTTGCTATGCGCGTTCGCAAGGCCGTCATCCCCGCCGCGGGCCTGGGCACCCGCGTGCTGCCCGCCACCAAGGCCATCCCCAAAGAGATGCTGCCCCTCGCCGACAAGCCAACCATTCAGTACGTCATCGAAGAGGCCGTCAACTCCGGCGTCGAGCACATCATCATCGTCACCAGCCGCACCAAGCGCGCCATCGAGGACCACTTCGACGAATCGCCGGAGCTGGCGGCGGCGCTCGCCAAGAAAGGCGACCAGCGCAAGCTCGACATGCTGCGCCGCATCGAGGAGATGGCGCAGATCAGCTTCACCCGCCAGCCCGCGCCGCGCGGCCTCGGCCACGCCATCCTCATGGCGCGCGATCTCGTCGGCGACGAGCCGTTCGGCGTCCTGCTCGGTGACGATCTGGTCGTCAACGACGAGCGCCCCTGCCTGCGTCAGCTCATGGACGTGCATGAGCGCGACGGTGGCTGCGTCATCGCCGCGCTGGACGTGCCGCGCGAGCAGACCCGCCTCTACGGCGTCTTCGACCTGGAGCCAGGCCCCGGCCCCGACCCGCGCACCCATCGTGTACGCGATCTCGTCGAGAAGCCCGCGCCCGACGCCGCGCCCTCCAACCTCGCCGTCATCGGCCGCTACGTGCTCACGCCCGACATCTTCGCCGCGCTGGAGCGCACCGCGCCGGGCGCCGGCGGCGAGATTCAGCTTACCGACGGCATCCGCACGCTGATCGGCACCGAGCCGATCTTCGCCCACGAGTTCACCGGCACCCGCTACGACACCGGCGACCCTGTGAGCTACCTCACCACCTCCCTCGCCTTCGCGCTGCGCCGGCCTGACCTCGCCCCCGGCGTCAAAGCCTTCCTCCGCTCGCTGCCGCCGCTGGACGAAACTGAACTGGACTGAATCGGTGCGCGTGGAGTACCATGTGTGCCGGCACGGGCGCATTCGGCGGCGCCCTCACGCGGGTACGACCTGGCATGCGGCGCGGGCGCGCCCGGCGCACGCATCACCACGCATCACCACGCATCACAAGGAGCGAGATATGGCGGACGAGCAAACACGGCCAGCCGGAGACGGACAACCGCTGGCGGGCAAGGTGGCGCTGGTGACGGGCAGCAGCCGCGGCATCGGGCGCGCGACGGCGCTGCGGCTCGCCGCGATGGGCGCGGACGTGGCAGTGAACTATCGCAGCGACGAGCAGGGCGCAAACGCGACTCACACCGCCATCGCGGCGCTCGGCCGGCGCGCGCTCGTCGCGCGAGCGGACGTCAGCAATGAGGACGACGTGCTGCGTATGTTCAAGGAGATCGAGAGCCAGCTCGGCCCGGTCGCCATCCTCGTCAACAACGCCGGCACCACCAACGATCGGCTCATCCTGCAGATGAAGCTGGACGACTTCCAGGGCCTCCTGCACGCGAACCTGACCTCAGCCTTCCTCTGCACGCGCGCCGCGCTGCGCGCCATGTTGCGCGCCCGCTGGGGCCGCATCGTCAACATCACCTCGATCTCCGGCATCATGGGGCAGGTCGGCCAGGCCAACTACGCCGCCTCCAAAGGCGGCCTGATCGCCCTCACCAAGTCCACCGCGCGCGAGGTCGCCAGCCGCAGTATCACTGTCAACGCCGTCGCGCCGGGCTACATCCCCACCGAGCTAACCGCCAACGTCTCACAGGAATTCAAGGACTACTACATGAACATCACGCCGCTCAAGCGCTTCGGCACCGCTGAAGAGATAGCGGCGGCGATCGGCTTCCTCTGCTCGCCTGAAGCCGGCTACATCACCGGCCAAACCCTTGCCGTGGACGGCGGCATCAGCATGCATTGAGGGCCTCACGCGCACGTGACGACATAGATCACGGTCGCCGTTCCATCGTTCGAGGTGAAGGTGAGCGTCCCGCGCGCCGCCTTCGCCGTCCGCACCGCCACCTGGATCGTCGTGCTCGCGCCAGGCTTGAGCGTGCCGCGTGCCGTCGAGAGGCCGATTCCCGTCGCCGGCTGTGCGCTCCATGTGATCGGCCCTTTGCCCGTGGCGCGCAGCGTCAGCGCGGCCGTCGTTCCCTTCCCCGCGCACGTCAGCGTCAATCGCGCCGGTGACGCGGCGAGATGGCCGGCCGGCGCGCGCGCGGCCAGCGAGAGCAGCGCCGTGCCCGACGCCAGCGTGAGGATCGCCAGCGCCACCACCCACCACTTATTCGGCCGTAGCGCCCGGCGCAGCAACACCGCCATCCTGGCGCTCCCTATGCTCACCGATTGCGCCGCCCCACCCTCCCCACGCGGCGGCGCGAAGTCGCGCAGGCGCGTGTGCGTGGGCGTCGCTGGCGGTGTGGGTGATGTGGGTGATGTGGGAACAGCGCCGGAGCCAGGAGCCATTGGCGGCGTCTCAAGAGTGGCCGAAGCGGGCGGCGCGTATGCCGTCGGCGGTTGCGCGCCACCCGTGGCAGCGCCTGCTGCCGCGGCCGCGATCGCGGTCGTGGCAGACGGTTGCGCCGCGTCGAGCGCCTGCCACTCCTCCGGCGTCAGCGGCGCGATGAACGGGCCGAGCGAGTCGAGGTCACGCAGATCGCGCGCGGCGAGATCGAGCGCCGTGCCCACACGCGCATCCCCCAGTGCGCGCTCCAGCGGCAGCCCCCCACGGTCGCGCGCCGGGAGCATGCGCTGGCGCTGCGCCATCTGCCGCAGCGAGCGCAGCACGCCGTAGAGAATCTCCACCTCCTCACGAAAGCGCCCGATCGTGCCGGCGTCGCCGCGCAGCCAAGGTGGCGCGTGTCCGGCCGCGAACTCGGCCAGCCGCGTGATCAGGTCGTCCACGGAGATATCCGGGAATTGCTCCGAGAGCAGGCTCAACCGCGCGTCCTCCGAGCGCCACTCCCGCCCCGGCACGCCCGCCACTTCGAGCGCGTCGCCCAGCTTCTTGTTGGTGCTTCGCAGCTCGTCCAGCAGCCGCAGCACCTCTGCCATCACCCGCGGCGGATCATCCAGCGCGGCGTACTCGTCCTCATCCGGCAGCTCGCCCGTCACGCGCTCGTCCATATGTCCCCTCACCGCCGCTTACCGCACCGCGGCCATCATACCGCGGCTATTGTACACGAGCGGTCTACCGGTGTCGCTTGACGCGCCTCCCACGGCTTCATCCATCCGGCCCGCTGACGCCACGTGATATGCTGGAACCAGGCGTGACTCACCGCATCTCCAGCCTGGGATCGAGGAAGAACGGAGAACACGGCGCCATCGCCGCTCATCTCAATGCGATTGTCTGGATGCATGCCCACAACCACCATCTGGGCGCCGTGCTATCGAGCGAGACCGGCTTCCTGCTCAGCCAGCCTGGCCTGCCCGACACCGTGCTCGCGCCTGACGTATCATTCGTCCGCGCTGCACACGTACCGGCCCAGGATAGCCCGGACCGCTCCGGCTACTGGCGTGTCGCGCCCGATCTGGTGGCCGAGGTCGTCTCGCCCAGCCAGTTCCGCCCCGAAATGGCCGACAAGGCCCGGCTCTGGCTAGCGTCCGGCGCGCGCCTCGTCTGGATCGTCTGGCCGCGCGAGCGCCAGGTGGACGTCTGGCTGCCCGGTCACAGCGAACCGGCCGCGACGCTCGACGTGAGCGACCAGCTCGATGGCCGCGACGTGCTGCCCAGCTTCACCTACCCCCTCGCCGACCTCTTCGCCTGACGCCTGAGATCGCCGTCACTGCTTCACCCCACGAATGTAGCGCACGGTCACGGTGCCAAGCGCGCAGAACAAGACGAATGACACGAACAGGAACGTGTATCCCAGGATCGGATGCCCCAGCCCCGCGCCCAGCGCGATCAGCACGCTGCCGAACACGAACGCCAGCACCTGCGGCAGCGTCAGCGCGATGTTCCACACGCCCATGTCGCGCGCGAATGTCGCCTCAGACGGCAACACATCCGCCACCAGCGCCCAGTCCACGCTGACGTACGCCCCATAGCCCAGTCCGAAGATCGCGGCGCCGATGTATGAGATCCCCAGAATGTGGCTCGGCGCGATGTACGGCGTCAAAATGAACGCGGCGCCGACGATCGCCATGAACGTCCCTGAAATGTAGACCATGCGCTTGCGCCCCACCCGGTCCGACGCCCAGCCGGCGAAGAGCGTGCTCGCCGTCGCCGCCAGCGTCAGCAGGATGATGAAGAACGTCTGCGCCTCCTGCGGATTGGGCGCCTTCGCGACGTTCAGCATGTACTGGAACAGAAACACCTGCACGATGTAGACGCCCATCATCACTGCCATGCGCGTCGCCACCACCCACGAGAAGTCGGGGTTGGCGCGCGGGCGGAACTGGAAGGCGCGCGCCGCGCCGTAACCCGCGATCGCCAGCGCCACCAGCTCCAGCACACGCAGCGATGTGTCATCCAGCGAGAGGCCGAGATTCGCGCCGAAGAGGAGGAACGACGCGCCCACCACACCCAGCACCGCCAGGATGGTCAGCACGAGCGTGCGTGCTGTCCGCGCCTCCTCGCTGCGCCGCGCCGCCGTCATTGTGGACGGCTGCCAGGGCGTCTCACGCACGAAGAACAGCGTCAGCGCCGCCATCACCACGATCACCGCCGCTGTGATGCCGTAGGAGAGCAGGATGCCGTGCTGGTAATCGCCGTAGCTCTGCGTGCCCTGGCGCAGCGCGTTCGAGTTGATGCCCGTCAGCGTCGGCACCAGCGCACCCGTGATCGAGCCGACCCAGAACGCCAGCCCCATGATCCCCGACGCGATGCCGCGCTGCTCCGGCGGCACCATGTCGGGCAGCAGCGCGTGGAAAGGCGCCGCCGCCGCGTTGTTGGCGAATTGCACCACCATCAACGCCACCATCAGAATGAGCAGGCTCGGCGTGAAGATACTGTTGCTGCCCGGCCGCACGAACAGATCCGGCAGCAGCGCCATCAGCAGCAGCCCCACCACGTTCAGCGCCGTGCCGCCCAGAATGTACGGCCGCCGCCGGCCCAGCCGGCCGCGCGTGCGGTCGCTCAGCAGCCCGAAATACGGATTGCCCAGCAGCGCCACGATCAGCCCCGGTGCCTGCACCAGTGTCTGCGCCAGCGCGATGCGTGGATCGCTCACAAACGCGGCACGCTCGGCCAGCGTTGCGCCCGGCGCCTCGCGCAGCAGCAGGCCGTACACCTGTGCCGGGATGATAAAGATCGGCAGCGCCGCCCAGTGGAAGTTCAGCGCGAACCAGAAGATGCTGATCGCCACGAGCTGCCCAGTCGAGCGGCGCGGCAGCGCGAGGCCGGCAGCGGCGGGAACGGGCGCGGCGGACGCGGGAGACGGCGAGCCGGCGGTCGAATCGAGCGTCATGTGGACCCCCTCAGGCGGCGGAGCGCGGAGCGAGCGACGGCACCAGGGCGCGGGGATGCGCGCAGTATAGCATGGGCGGGAAGCGGTCTATACTCTCTCTCCAGTCCAGGTAGGCGGGCTTTGCGGCCGGAGGCCTTCCAGGCGCGGGTGCATCCGCCGGCCCGTCCCTCTCTCCAACTGGCCCGTCCCACCTGCCGGGCCATCCCCAACCGGCGCAGGTCGGTTTTGTGGCACGGCCCGCAGACGCGGACGCGGTTACAACCGTCTGCTGGCCAGCCGCGTCATCCCCCTGTCTTCCTCTTCCATAAATTCCGTATCCCGGCATCCATCTATGCTCGTTCAGACCTTCGACCTCGCCGTCACCCGCGTGGACATCCCCTGGGGCCAAGCCGCCGATCCAGAGGCCGTCGCCGCCCGCCTCGCCGATCTGCCCACCGTCAAGGGCGTCCCGCTCACCCACAACGAGACATCCACCGGCGTCACCAACGACCTCGCCCTCGCCACCGAGATCTCCATCCTCGCCAACTTCATCCCCAACGACTATCTCACCTTCCGCCACCTGCCCGGCCACAGCCGCTCGTGGCTGCTGCGCTGCCTGCGCTTCCACGCCACCTGCGTGATGGGCACGCTGCTCACCCT
>JAICVS010000251.1 GCA_025935195.1 Ktedonobacterales bacterium | reverse complement strand
CCGCGCCTCAACGCGCTCGATTTGCAGCGGTCCATCAAGTACCTGCCCAAGCCCGTGATCGCGATGGTCGCCGGCTATGCCGTCGGCGGTGGCCATGTGCTGGCGCTGCTCTGCGACCTCACCATCGCCGCCGACAACGCCCGCTTTGGCCAGGCCGGCCCGCGTGTGGGCAGCTTCGATGCCGGCTGGGGCGCCACCTACATGGCGCGTGTCGTCGGCCACAAGAAGGCCCGCGAGATCTGGTATCTCTGCCGCCAGTACAGCGCCCAGGAGGCCGTGGACATGGGCCTCGCCAACACCGTCGTGCCGCTGGACCGCCTCGAAGAGGAGACCGTTCAGTGGTGCCGCGAGCTTCTGGCGAAAAGCCCCATCGCGTTGCGCTTCCTCAAAGCCGCCTTCAACGCCGACACCGATGGCCTCGCCGGCATCCAGCAGCTCGCCGGCGACGCGACCATGCTCTTCTACATGACCGAGGAGGGCAAGGAGGGCAGGAACGCCTTCATCGAGAAGCGCAAGCCCGACTTCTCCAAGTTCCCCCGCCTGCCCTGAGGTTGCCCTGATGGATGCGACCGCCCCGCGTTTCGCCCGTCCCGCATCACATGCCCTGTGCTATGCTGGGCATGCCAGCGCGGCGCGATGAAGACGCGCGTGGGCGGGGCGGTCGTGTCTTTTGGAGAGGGCGCCATCATGAAAGTGATCGAGCTAACCGACGAGCAATACGCGATCCTGGAAACGGCGGCGGCGAAGGGTTCAGAGACGCTGGATCAGTTGATCGCCCGCATGGTGGACGGCCTCGCGGATGCCGAAGGGCCGATCTACTACACTGACGAACAGTTCCTAAGGGCGCTCGGCGCGGATGACGAAGAGATCGCGGAGCTTAGCCGGATCGCCGCTACCGACGAATGAGCTACTGCCGGCGTTTCATCGAGACTACGCCTTGCTCACTGAGGAACGAAAGCGCGAGTTCCGGTTGGCCGCGAAGAAGCTTGTGGTCGATCTCCGGCGTGGACAATTACGCGCCAGCTTCAGGATCAAGGCCGTCCAGGGCCACCCCGGCATCTTTGAGATGACATGGGGCGGCAGCGGGCGCGCGGCGCGACGTTCGACTATGGGACGCCGCGCAAGCCAGGGCAGCCACATGCGCGGTGGCGCCGCATTGGCGGCCATGAGATATTCAAGAACCCATAGGCCAGTCGTATGCCATCTCATCCCATCACCATCACCGATCTCCGCTGGTATCCGTACCGCGTGCCCTTCCGACGCCCCATTGTCACCGCACATGGGACGCTGGAGACGCGCGTGGGTGCCATCGTGGAGCTCGTGACGGACGCCGGCAAGGTTGGTATTGGCGAGATCGCGCCTCCGCCCAACTTCAGCCGCACACTGGAGGACGCGCTTGCCCCCCTGCCCATCCTCGCCGCCGCCGTCCGCGCCCGCCCGCACGATCATCCGCTCGCGGCGGCGCTCGAACACCCCGATCTGCCGCCCGCGACACGCTTCGGCCTCGCAACCGCCCTGTTCGACGTGTCTGCCCAACCATCGGGCCAACCGCTGCGGGCGCACCGCGTTCCCGTCAACGCCACCGTCGCCGCGCGCGCGCCAGACGAAGCCGCCACCCTCGCCACCGCCGCCGTCGCCGCCGGCTTTCGTTGCGTCAAGCTCAAAGTGGGCGTGTGCGACGATCCAGACGCCGAGCTGGACCGCATCGCCGCCGTGCGCGCCGCCATCGGCCCCGCCATATTGCTCCGTCTCGACGCCAACGAGGCCTGGACCTTTGACCGCGCGCTGGACATCCTCACTCGTGCCGCTCGCCACGACATCGAATACATCGAGCAGCCGCTGCCCGCCGCCGATCTCGCCGGCATGCGCCGCCTGCGCGCCGCGGTTCCCATCCCCATCGCCGCCGACGAGGCCGCGACCGACGCGGCCGCGATCCAGCGCATCCTCGCCGCCGAAGCCGCCGACGTGATCGTACTCAAGCCGCAATGCCTCGGCGGCTACGCGCCTGTCGCTGCCCTTGTGCGTCGCCGCCCGTCCGGCATCCGCTATGTCGTTACCAGCGCCATGGAGGCCGGCATCGGCGTGGCCGCCTCGCTCCACATCGCGGCTGCCATGATCAGTGAGATGGGCGACATGGACACACCGCCCCTTGCCTGCGGCCTGGCAACGCTCGATCTCTTAGCGGACGATCTGATCACCAGCCCGCCGCGCATCGAGAACGGCGCGATGATCCTGCCCGGCGGCCCCGGCCTGGACGTCACGCTCGACCGTGACGCGCTCGCTCGCTACGCGCACCCAACCCTGCGCGGGAGTGGGAGCCCGTAGCATGCCCACCTCCATCCTGCCCGATTGGCTCGCCCGCGCCGCCGCCAACTTTCCCGACCGCCTCGCCCTCGCCCACGGCCCCGACCGCTGGACGTTTGCGGAGCTGGATCGCCGCGTCGCCCGCCTCGCCGGCCAGCTCGCGTCCACCGGCATCCACCCCGGCGACCGTGTCGCGCTGCTGGCGGGCAATGGCCTGCCCTACGCCGCCTGCGTCCACGCTCTCACCCGCCTGGGCGCCGTCCTCGTCCCGCTCAACCTGCGCCTCACCGCCGCCGAGCTTGCCTGGCAGGCGCGCGATGCGGACGTGTCGCTGCTCCTCAGCGATGAGGCCCATGCCCCCCTCGCGGCGGAAGTGACCACCTCCCTGTCAGCCATCCCACACGCCATCCTCCAGGACGACGCCGCTCTGCCTTCCTCAGAGCTTGTGAGGCATTGGCCTGGGAACAGGTCGAATCCTAGTCCGCGACGGCGGACTTCGCGGCCAGCGGCCATCCAGGCGCGGTTTCAACCGCCGGCTGGCCTCCGCGGCGAGATTGACCTGGACGCCGCGCAGGCCGTCATGTACACCTCCGGCACCACCGGCCGGCCCAAGGGCGCCATCCTCACCTACGGCATGCACTGGTGGAACGCCACCGCCTCCGCGCTCAACCTCGGCCTCCTGCCCGACGACCGCTGGCTCGCCTGCCTGCCGCTCTACCACGTCGGCGGCCTCACCACCCTGATCAAGAGCGTCATTTACGGCATGCCCGTCATCCTCCACGACCGCTTCGATCCCGCCGCCGTCAACGCCGCCATCCGCGACGAGCGTGTCACCATCATCTCCATCGTCGCCGTCATGCTCCGCCGCATGCTCGATGCGCTGGATGCCGAGGGCGGCGACGGCCGCTATCCCCCCTGGCTGCGCTGCGTGCTGCTCGGCGGCGGCCCGGCCCCGCGCCCGCTGCTCGAAGACTGCGCCCGTCGTGGCATCCCCCTCGTCCAGACCTACGGCATGACCGAGTCCTGCTCGCAGGCCGTCACCCTCGCCCCGCACGACGCCCTGCGCAAGCTCAGCTCCGCCGGCCGCCCGCTCGCGCCCGTCCAACTGCGCGTCCTCACGGATGACGGCACGCCAGCCGCCCCCGGCGATCCCGGCGAGATTTATTTGCGCGGCCCCACCATCACCCCCGGCTACCACAACCGCCCCGACGAGACCGCGGCCGCGTTTCGTGACGGCTGGTTCGCCACCGGCGACCTCGGCTTCCTCGACGCGGACGGCTATCTCTACCTGCTCGACCGCCGCGCCGATCTGATCATCTCCGGTGGCGAGAACGTCTATCCCGCCGAGATCGAGGCCGCCCTGCTCGCCCACCCGGCCGTCGCCGAGGCCGGTGTCTGCGGCATCGCCGATCCCACCTGGGGCCAGCTTCCCGTCGCCTTCGT
>JAICVS010000102.1 GCA_025935195.1 Ktedonobacterales bacterium | reverse complement strand
TGAGGCCGGTCAGCGCCACGCGCAGGCGCGAGCCGGGCGGCTCGTTCATCTGGCCGAAGACCATCGCCAGGTTTTCCAGCACGCCCGCCTCGGTCATCTCGTGGTAGAGGTCGTTGCCCTCGCGGGTGCGCTCGCCGACGCCGGCGAACACCGAAAGGCCCTTGGACACCTTGGCGATGTTATTGATCAGCTCCTGGATGATCACGGTCTTGCCGACGCCGGCGCCGCCGAAGGTGCCGACCTTGCCGCCGCGCATGAAGGGGGCGATCAGGTCAATGACCTTGATGCCGGTCTCCAGCACCTCCGTAGCGGTGGCCTGATCTTCCAGACCGGGCGCGGGCCGGTGGATCGGCATGCGCGGCGCGTTCGCGGGCGCGGGCATGTTGTCCACCGGCTGGCCGAGCACGTTGAAGATGCGCCCCAGCGTCTCCGGGCCGACGGGCACGGTGATGGGGCCGCCGGTGTCGAACGCCTCCTGACCGCGCATCATGCCGTCGGTCGGGCCCATGCCCACGCAGCGCACGACGTTGTTGCCGAGCAACTGCTCGACCTCCAGCGTCAGCGTGTGGCCCTGGATGTCGGTCTCGACGGCGTTGTAGATGGCGGGGAGCTTGTCGGGCGGGAACTCGATGTCCACCACGTTGCCCAGCACTTGCGTGACGATGCCCTTGGTGCGGGTGGCTGTGGATGCGCTCATGTTGGAAGTCCTCTCGGAGCGAGCTGGTATTACAAAGCGCCGGAGCCGGCCACGATCTCCAGAATCTGGGTGGTGATGGCGGCCTGCCGCGCCTTGTTGTAGGTCAGGGTCAGATCGGCCAGCAGCTCGCTGGCGTTGTCGGTGGCGTTCTTCATCGCCACCATCTGCGCGGAGTAGAAGCTGGCGACGGTCTCTAGCAAGGGCTGGTAGATCAGCGTCTCGACGTAGCGCTCTAGGAGCGCGCCGAGGATGGTGGCCGCGTCCGGCTCGAAGATGTACTGCGGCGCCGGGCCGGTCTCCTCGGCCTCATCCGGCGGCTGCACCGGCAGCAATTGGACGACTGTCGGCGTCTGCGCCACCGTCGAGACGAACTTGGGGTAGACCAGGAAGACCTGATCCATCTCGCCGTTCAGATAGGCGTCCTTCACGACCTGGGCGACGGCGCGCACATCCGCCGGGCTGGGCTGGTCGCCAAGCTGGGTGAACTCGGCGGCGATGTTCTGCTGCGTGCGCCGCAGGAAGTCGCGCCCCTTGCGGCCGACGGCGATGAAGGTGATCGGCAGGCTGGGGTTGCCGGCGTCGCGCCGCAGATCGACGGCGAGCTGGGCCGCGCGGCGATTGGTATTGCTGGAGAGCGCACCCGCCAGCCCTTTATCCGGCGTGACGACGACGATGCCGGCGCGGCGCACCGGGCGTGTGCGCATCAGCGGCAGGTCTTCCTCGCCCTCGGCCTGGTCGGCCAGACGCGCGAGCAGCTTGATCAGCTCGTCGGAGTAGGGCCGCGAGGCCAACACACGCTCCTGGGCGCGGCGCATCTTGCTGCTCGCCACCATCTGCACGGCGCGCGTGATCTGCGCGACGTTGCGAACGGAGCGGATGCGCCGCCGAATCTCACGAGTTGTCGCCATATGTCTTTCCCCTGGCTCGGCGGACCTACCCCCCTGCCCCGCAACCCTTCGAGTGAAGGGGGAGCCGGCCTAGCGCGGCGCCGTCTTCTTGTACTCGGCGATGGCCGCGTCGAGCTGCGCGAACATCTCGTCGGGAATCTTCTGCTTGTTGACGACGGTGGTGTCGTAGATGCCCTTGACGAGCTCGGCGTAGTTCGCGTCCATGTACTGGTGGAACTGCGCCTCCCACTCCGGCACCGTCTCGACCGGCACATCGTCGAGCGCGCCCTTCGAGGCGGCGTAGATGATCATGATCTGGTGCTCGACGGGCATCGGCGCGTACTGCTTCTGCTTCAAAATCTCTTGCTGGCGCAGGCCGCGGTCAATGCGCGCTTTGGTGGCTTTGTCCAGGTCGGAGCCAAACTGCGCGAAGGCGGCCAGCTCGCGGAACTGGGCAAGGTCCAGCTTGAGGGTGCCGGAGACCTGCTTCATGCCGGGGACCATCGCGGCGGTGCCGACGCGGCTGACCGAGATGCCGACGTTGAGCGCCGGGCGGACGCCAGCGTTGAACAGGTCCGGCTCCAGGTAGATCTGGCCGTCGGTGATCGAGATGACGTTGGTCGGGATGTAGGCCGAAACGTCGTTGCCCTGCGTCTCGATGATCGGCAGCGCCGTGAGTGAGCCGCCGCCGTAGTCCTGGTTGAGGCGCGCGGCGCGCTCCAGCAAGCGGCTGTGCAGGTAGAAGACATCGCCGGGATAGGCCTCGCGGCCCGGCGGGCGGCGGATGATCAGCGACATGTTGCGGTAGGCGTTGGCGTGCTTGGAGAGGTCGTCGTAGACGATCAGCGCGTCGCGCCCGCTCTCCATGATCTCCTCGCCCATCGCGCAGCCGGCGTAGGGGGCCAGGTATTTGAGCGGAGCGGGGTCTTCGGCGCCGGCGTGGACGATGATGGTGTGGTCAATCGCGCCGTACTGCTTCAGAATCTCGCGCATGCGCGCGACCTGAAAGTTCTTCTGGCCGATGGAGACGTAGATGCAGACGAGGTCTTTGCCCTTTTGGTTGATGATCGTGTCGAGCGCGACGGCCGTCTTGCCGGTCTGGCGGTCGCCGATGATCAGCTCGCGCTGGCCGCGGCCGATCGGGATGAGGGAGTCAATGGCTTTGAGGCCGGTCTGCACCGGCGAGTTGACCGACTGGCGCGTGATGACGCCGGGGGCGACGCGCTCGACCGGGCGGAACTTGGTCGTGTTGATGGGGCCGGCATCGTCGAGCGGCTGGCCGAGCGGGTTGACCACGCGGCCAATCAGCGCGTCGCCAACGGGCACCTCGATGATGCGGCCGGTGGTGCGCACCTCGTCGTCCTCGTGGATCTGGGTGTAGTCGCCCAGGATTGGCACGGCCACCGAGTCCTCTTCGAGGTTGAAGGCCATGCCCATCAGGCCGGTGCGAGGGAACTCGACCAGCTCCAGATAGCGCACGCCGGAGAGGCCGTAGACGCGGGCGATGCCGTCGGCGACCTCGATCACGGTGCCGACGCTGACCATCGCGGCTTCGGTGGCGGCGCCGTCAAATGTGGCGATGCGATCGCGTATGACGCGAGTAATCTCGTCCGCGATAGCCATGATTATGCTCCTCGTTGCGTAGTCGCGTATGACGCGGGCCGGCGGGTGAACCCGCGCCTGGATGGGTTAGCGGCGGCGGCGCCTGGGGCGCCCGCCCTGCTGGCCGCCCTGGCTCTTGCCCTGCCCCTGTTGTGGCCGGGGCTGGGGCTGAGGCGGGTTGCCCTGGCTCGGTCGTGGGCCGAGCCGTGGGGCGTCGGCGCGACGCGGAGCCATCTCGGTGCTGGTGGCGGGTCCGGCCGGCGCTGGCGCGGGGCCGCCGGTGACGGGCGCTCCACCGCTGCCGCCGTCGGGGCCGGCGAGCGAGGCCGCGAGGCCCTCATCCGGCCCGCCGAAGGCGCCGCTGGCGATCTGCTCGCGCAGCAGGATGAAGCGGCGGCGCAGGCTGCCGTCAATCAGCGTATCGCCGACACGGGCGATAGCGCCGCCCAGGATGGACGGGTCCACGCGCTCCTCGAGCATGATGCGCTTGCCGGTCATCTGGCGCAGCTCGCCGGTGATCTGCGCGCGCAGGTCGTCGTCGAGCGGGATGGCCGTCGTCACCTGGGCCACGGCCTGGCCGCGATAGTCGTTGTACAGTCTCTCAAAGTGCGCGGCGATGGCGGGCGCGAGGTCGGCCAACCCGCGCTCGACCAAGAGCAGCGCGGTGTTGAGCGCTTCGGGCTGCACCTTCGCGGCCAGCAGATCGCGCACGATGGCCGTTTTGCGGTCGGCGGGAATCTTGGGCTCGCGGAGCACGAACAACAGCCGGCGGTTGCCAAAATACTCCGCGATCTGGCGCACATCGTCGCGCCAGCGATCCACGTTCCCTTGCTCGACAGCGATCTCGAAGATCGCCGTGGCGTAGCGACGCGCGGTCGCGCTCTTTAACACTGGAGATCCCTCGCGCGGGCGTCGGACTGGGCGACGAACTCGTTGACCAGGCGCCGGCTGGTGGCCTGATCCATGGACTTGCCGACGACATGCTCGGCGGCCTGGATGGCGAGGTCCGCCACCTCCTGCCGCAGCTGGACACGCGCCTGGGCGACCTCCTGCTGGATGCGCCGCTCGGCCTGCGTCAGGATGTCCTGGGCGCGCTGCTGCGCGTCCCGCTCGATGCCGGCGCGCACCTGCTCAGCGGCGGCGGTGGCGCGGCCGATGGACGCCTGGGCGTCGCGCCGGGCCTGTTCGAGCAACGCCTCGACCCGCTGCTGCGCCTCGGCCAGCTCGCGGCGCGACTTCTCCGCGTTCTCGACGCCCTCACGGATGGTAGCGGCGCGCTGATCCATGGTCTTGAACAGCAGCGGGAAGACGTACTTGCCGAGGACGATGAGCAGGATGATGAACGTGACGACCTGCGCGATCAGGTTGCCGACGTTGATGCCGAGGGGGAGCTGGTCCGCCAGTATCACGCGGCCCTCCTTCCTGCCATCGAGTGGAAGCAATTCCGGGGCGACCGGGAGCTACGGCTTCACGTTGGCGGTGACGAAGAGGATGATCAGCGCGACCACCAGAGCATAGATCGAGATGGCCTCGGCGAAGACGATCGCCAGGATCATGTTGGTGCGGACGATGCCGGCGGCCTCGGGGTTGCGGCCCATGGCGGCCAGCGCCGGGCCGGCGATCAGGCCGACGCCGATGCCGGGGCCGATGGCGCCCAGACCGATGGCGAGGGCGGCGGCGAACTCAAAAGCCTGCTGATTCACGGTGTTCCTCCTGATGGTGTGGCCCCACCCGGCAGTGGGTGGGAAGCCAAACGGCGCCAGGGAGCGTGCCCTGGAAGGTGGTCCCGGATTGGGATATCCGAGACAGGGACGACGACGGGCAAAACGACGGATGGCTGACTGAGGTTGATGAGATGAGCGGCGCGTGTGACGGCCGCTAGGCGACTGAGACCTCCTCCGGCTGCCGCTCTTTCTGTGCCAGCACGAAGGCGGCGCGCTCATGCTCGGCGTGGGCGAGCTCGGCGGCGTGCTCTTCCTCGGCGTCTTCATGCCCATGGATGGTAGTGCCGAGGGCCATGAAGATCAGGGTGAGGAAGGCGAAGACGAAGGCCTGGATGAAGCCGACGAAGAGCTCGAGGAAGTAGAAGGGGATGGCGCCGACGACCGGCAGCAGGAAGCTGATCACCAGCAGCAGCACATCGCCGGCGAAGAGGTTGCCGAAGAGACGGAAGCTGAGCGAGATGATACGCAACGGCTCCAGCACCAGCTCCAGCAGGCCGACGATCAGGCCGAGCGGCCCTTCCTTGAAGGTGAAGTAGCGGCCGAGCTGACCGCCGAGGCCGAGCAGCTTGAAGCCGTAGGCCTGGGTGGCGATGAAGGAGATGATGGCGAGCGCCAGGGTGAAGTTGAGGTCGGTGGAGGGCGGGCGCAGCCAGGGCGTGATGCAATTGGAGGCGTTGCCCGTCAGGAAGATGCTGGTGAACTGTAGGTTCTCGCAGCCGGGCACCTCGCGGCTGATACCGCCGATGGTCTCGATGCCGGGGACGACCTCCCACCAGTTGCCCACCAGCGTCAGGAAAAAGATCGTCGCCACCCAGGGGAAGAAGCGGCGGCCGTTGCGCGGGCCGGCGACCTCGACACAGAGGTTGAGCAGGCCCTGGACCATCCACTCCGCCACGTTCTGCCAGAAGCGCGGGACGATGCGGGCGTGGCGTGCGGGGATGTAGAAGAAGAGGATGACGACCAGCGCGCTGACGACGGTGATGAGGAGGGTGTTGGTGACGTCGAGCGGGCCGATGGTGAAGAGGGTATCGGCCGGGACGGCGATGTGAGGCAGATTCCAGAACACCGGGGATCCCCCTTTGTCTCCTGGCTGCCGCGCCTCACACGTCCCTTCTGACCGGCCGCCCCACGCTCGCTCGCACTCATTTGAGTGAGGAGACGAGGCGGATGATGCCGTAAGTGCCAGCGGCCAGGCCAAGCAGCAGCCCGATAAGTGTCGCTACGGGCGCGGAGTTGAGCGCGACATCAATGAAGTGGCCGGCGAGGAAGCCGAGGCCGGCGCCGCCGACGATGTACGCCACGACCTGTCCGGGCACGGCGAACCCGGCCCAGATGCTGTCATTGGGATCGTGCTCGCCGTTCTCGTCGCGGTTCTTCATTATGCGCCTTCCGCTTCGCGCACCATTCGGGAGTATAGCATAGGCCGTGACCTCGCTGCAATGCTTTATGCCACTATTTAGGTTTCTAAATGCCCAGGCCGGTGCGGCGCGGACACGGACACCGGCGCGGATGAGCCGGCTAGCGCGGATGCGCTTGTGTTGCGGGCGGTTGGTTGGCGAGCAAGCCGCATGGCATGGGAGGGTGCCTCGCTTCCTGGGAGGTGTTCGCTCGATCGCGGCGTCTTCCGTGCCGGCGCACAGGCGGCGGGGGCTGAAGCCCTGGCGGATCGCCAGCGGTTGGGGCGAAATGGCCGCATGCGACGCATCCTGTCGTGTTGTATGTGCCAGCGGGGCGTCGCTCAGGCCGGCGACGTATCAGTGAGGCCGGCGTCGTCGAGGGCGCGTTCGAGGAGATCAGCAACGGCGAGGTCGGGCGCCCAACGGCGCAGGTAGGCGAGGTCGAGGGTGGGGGCCTGGGACTTCATGACGCCGAGGATGTCGGTCCACTGGCGGTCGGAGATGCCACCGCCGAGGCGATACCATTCGAGCTTGGCGAGGATGATGTCTTCAGGAGAGGCCCACGCGAGCACTGGGTCGGTCTCCGCTTCTCCCGCCGCCACTTTGCGCACGCGCTGGAACGCTTCCTGATCGTACGCGCGCACCTTACGGACGAAGATGTCCACTTTCAGCATCGTCTGGAAGTGGATGAAGTTGAAGGAGGAGCGGCGCCGGATGGCATCGCGCAGGGCATCTTCGGAGAGGTAGTAATCGCCTTCCAGCTGCTTCACGAGCGCCGGCACGTGCTCATCGCGCAGGTCCGCGACGAGATCGACGTCGAGGGTGGATCGTGGGTCGCCGTAGAACGAGCTGGCGACGGAGCCGCCGATGTAGTAGGGAACGGCCAGCGACTCGAACGCGGCAATCACGGGAGTGAGCGGCCGCAAGACCTCTGGGGGGATGAGCACGACGTTCCTCCTGGCGAGCCGGGCCCGCACCGCCGCGGCGACAACGCGCCCATAGCTGCGCTCAAGCGAGAGCAGGCGCACTTCCAGATCATCGGCAGCGGGATGCATCCGCTTGATTCCCTGCCAGGAGAGCCGCAACACCATCTCTGTCAGTGAGGTGACCATGCGCATCCGCTGTGCGGGCGAAGCCGCGCGTAGCAACTCGAACCGGATGCGCTCGGCATCGGGCGAGGTGTCAGGGGATTGTGTGCGCATGGCGGATGCTCCAAGGCGGGAGATGGGGCGAGCGGGCTACGGTGTGATGATAGCACGCGGGCGGGTGTGGTGGGACGCCGCGACGTTAGTGAAGGGGAGCGCCCCGGAGACGCCTGTCGGTGGTAGGGGCGCATCGCATGCGCCCGGCCGGCCCCGCCCAGCGGGACGCCTCGTTTCCGCCGCATTGTGTCAAACCGCATACACGCCGGGGATAATCACCGGCCCGGCGCGAGCGTGTGGATGTGCTGGCACGCCAGGCCAACGCGGTAGCACGGGCCGGGATGGTGGCAAGCGGCCATAACAACGGCGCGGCACAAGACGGTGGCGCGCGATGCGGCGCGGGCGCCAAAAACGCCCAAAATTTCTCGCGCTGCGCGCGTGTTTTATCGCTGTTCATCAACAGAGACAGTCCATCGTTTCTACATTTAGAAAGCAAGAAATAAGAACACTTACAGTGTATCATGATGAACCAGCCCGCGCCGCGGCCACAGCGAGCCGGAACCCGCCGAGGACGCTGAGGCCGTCCAGCCGGTAGCGGTCGCGGGAGGCCGCGCGCGCGTCCCCGGCGCCGCCGCCCCACGAGCCGCCGCGCAGCACACGATTTTCAGTAGAATTGCGGTCTTCTCTGCCGTCATTCTGGTTGTAGGCGTACGACTTATAGAGACTACTCGTCCACTCCCAGACGTTGCCTGCCACATCCTGCGCGTCGTATGGGCTGGCGCCGCCGGGGTAGCGCCCCACCGGCGTCGTCGCGCCGATGCCGCTCTCGCGGGTGTTACCCTTCGCCTTGTCGAAGCTGTCGCCCCACGGATAGCGCCGCGCGCGGCCGCCTGATCCGGCTTGCGCATCCCAGCGGGCCATCTTCTCCCACTCCGCCTCGCTCGGCAGCCGCCAGCGTTGGCCCGCCAGCTTGGAGAGCCAGGCCGCGTAGGCGACGGCGTCGTGCCAGGAGACGCAGACGACTGGGTGATCGAGGCGCTGGAGCTGTTGGTCCCAGGTGGTTTTCGCATAGGAGCCTTCTGGCGGCACGCGCACGGCTTTGGCGCGCACGGCGCAGGCGTACTCCGCCACCGTCACCGGATGCTGGCCGATGGCGAAGTCGTCCACCAGCACCGGGTATGGCGGCGTCTCGTCATCCTCGGCATCTTTGTCCAGCGCCTTGTCGCTGCCCATGATGAAGACGCCGCCGGGGACGGGACAGATGGGCGGCAGGACACATTCGACGCCCTTCACGTTCCAGCCGCGAAAGCCGAGGGAGTAGAGCGACATGGGGGTGCGGTGGTGCGCGGGGGTGGCGCCGGGTGGCGCGGGGGCGGGGCCAGGGTGGGTGGGCAGCGTTGGCTGTGGTGGCGAGGGCGGCAGGTGCGGCTGTGACGCGGGGGTGGATGCGGCATCATGCACGGTCAGCGCGGCGGCGATGGCGGCGATGGCGGCGTCGAAACCGAGGGCGAGCGCGTCAATCCAGAGGAAGGCGTTGAGCATCGGCGGCACGACGCAGGGGGCGATACGCACGGAGAGCAGCAGGCGCGTGCGGTCTTGCGCCATCAGGCCGAGGTAGGTCTGCGTCTCCAGGTCCACCCAGAAGGAGTCCAGCGCATGTTGGGTGAGCAGCAGCACGAAGGCGGAGCGGCGCTGCAGCTCGGCCTGAATCTCGTTGCCGAGCAGGTGGCCGACCTGGGCGTTGGTGCGGTCGTACCAGGCGTCAATGCCACGGGCAGTGAGGGCGGCGGCGTAGCGGTCGCACAGCGCGTTATCGGCATGGGCATGGCTGAGAAACGTCGCACGATACCCGCTCATCCGCTGCCTCCCAACCTTGCCGCCCAGATCCATTCATCAGTCATACAGCGATGCTTCGCAGGGCCAGTGTAGCACATCACCGTCCGCAAGGACACCCACACGCCACCATGCCGCGGAGCGACCGCACAAGCGGCGCATCGAGCAACAAAACGACGTCCGCAACGGTGTCTCCAACCGACGTAGGTCGGTTTCGTGGCGCAGCCCTCAGGTGCGGTTTCAACCGCCGGCCATCCGCGCGCCATCCTCACGCGCCATCCTCACGCCATCTCCACGCGCCATCCTCACGCGCCATCTCCACGCTCCCGGCAAACCTCACCCGCTACCCTTGACATCCACCCCAATCTGTGGTAAATGTGTTCCATCAACAGCGAGCCAATCCCCGGCTCTTGCACCTTAACAACCGCATATCGTGCCAAACCTCGCCACCCGCACCCGTTGGCAACAACGTGTTTGTTGGCCTGGATGCGCCCGCACCACCGCCAAACGTTGCCGCTTTTGCCACCCGCCTTGCCAAACCTTGCCATTTCGTTGCCGTTTCTTGCCGTTTTTGCCACCCAGAACGCGAGACGTCACGTTGTCCATCCCGGCAAACCGGCTTGAATGCGGCATTCGAGCCGATGGTGCGCGCGACGCGCCATCAAAAAGCGGCAAAAACGGCAATGTTCACCACGCAGGTCAACATTGCCATCCCACCGTCGCCCCCATCACAACCCGCGCAAGGCCAGAATGAGCCCCGGCATGCATGCCGGGGCGCCAGCGAACGGCTTCAACCGTCCGCATCACCCCGCTTACCGCCGTGCCGGCGACGCGGCGGGCGCGGACTCCATACGCGCGGCCGCTTCGAGCTGTGGCAGCGTGAACGCGGCAGTGGCGATGCCGAAGATCGCCCCGGTCAATAAGCGCAGCCAGACGTTGCTCTCGCGCAGCCCGAAGAGCTGGGTGAAGCCGTCCAGCGCCATCGGCGTCATCGCGATGCCCCACATCCACCAGCGCAGCCCTTGCACCACGCGCGTCCGCCGCACCACCGCCAGCGCCAGGCCCACCAGCAGCATCGAAGTGTAGATCGCCGTGCAGCGCGCGCACAGGCACGCCTGGTAGCCGCCGACGTAGAGCGAGTGTGTCGGCAGCTCGTCGCACACCACGCGGTAGGCGCGGAAGATCGTGCTGGCCGGGCCGTCGGCTCCCACCGAGAACAGCACCGGCGTCAGATAGGCCAGCCCCACGTAGGCCGCCAGCGCGCCGTTCACGCACGCCAGCCAGTGGCGTCGCAGCCAGTCGCCCGCGCCGTCCACCGCCCCCGAAAGCGTCGCGCTGAACGCGCGGCGGCGCGTGCCGATGCCGTTGAGGATGTAGTCCATCTCCTCGCGTGTGTAGGGAGGAGCGTCGCCCGCGTCGCGCCGCGGCGGTTGCTGCTGTGCCATCCGCTCTCCATCCTCTCCTGGCCCGCTGGTCGCTGCCCCTATCGCCGCTCCCCCGCTCCCCGTGGGGAGAGGGGGCCGGGGGTGAGGAACCCAGCCCATCAGCGTCTTCAGCATACCATAGCGCGGCGCATCCGCCCTCACAGATATGACGAAATCTTTACGAATGAGGGCGCTGCCCCGGAGTCCATACGTCCGCCCGGCGGCCCCAGGCGAGGCCGGCATGGTATAATCTGGCGGCGCCCATGGAGCCGGGCGCCACGGTGAGGCGAGGCATGTCGAAGAAGTTTCAGAGCACCGCTCTGCTGTTTTTGATCGGTATCGGGTTCGGCATTTTCAGCGTTGTCAGCCTGAAGAACGCGCAGTCCGGCGACGATGTGATCCAGGCGTTGCTCTATATGATCCCGGCGGTGGCGGCGTTCGTCGCGCTCTTCAAGCTGCCGTCTCGTGAGACCTCGTAGTGCGGGCGCGCGCACCCGCCGCCCGCGCGAGCGGCATGCGCGGTAGAACCGAGGTTCAGCTATGGCGCTAGAGACAGGCGGCGACCGGCGTGTAGTGGCCGCGACAGACACCGCGACAGATACCATTGTCGCGCCGCGCCGGCCGGTGGTCGCGGGCGGCTTCCCCGCGCGGCGGCTGCGCCGGCTGCGCCGCAATGAAGGGCTGCGCCGCCTCGTGCGCGAGACGACGCTCCAGCCCGACGACTTCATCTATCCCCTCTTCGTGAGCGAAGCCATCACTGAGCCGGCGCCGATCACGTCCATGCCAGGGCAAGCGCAATGGCCGCTCGGCACACTCGCCCACCAGGCGCGGCAGATCGCGGCGCTGGGCATCGGCGGCGTCATCCTCTTCGGCATCCCCGCCGTGAAAGACGAGCTAGGATCCGGGGCCTATGCGGCGGATGGCGTCGTCCAGCGGGCCATCCGTGAGATCAAAGACGCCGCGCCCGATCTGGTCGTCGTCACCGACGTCTGCCTGTGTGAGTACACCAGCCACGGCCATTGCGGCCTCGTGCGCGGGGGCGTGGTGCAAAACGACGAGACGCTGGAACTGCTGGCGCGCGAGGCGGTCTCGCACGCGGCGGCCGGCGCGGACGTGGTGGCGCCCTCGGACATGATGGACGGCCGTGTCGCGGCGCTGCGCGAGGCGCTGGACGCGAGCGGCTACGCCGACCTGCCGATCCTCGCCTACTCCGCCAAGTTCGCCTCAGCGTTCTACGGCCCCTTCCGCGAGGCGGCCGAATCCGCCCCACAGTTCGGCGACCGGCGCGGCTACCAGATGGACCCGGCCAACGGGCGCGAGGCGCTGCGCGAGGTGGAGCTGGACGTGCTGGAAGGCGCCGACATGGTGATGGTCAAGCCGGCGCTGCCCTATCTGGACGTGCTGGCGCGCGTGCGCGACCGCTGGAACCTGCCGCTCGCCGCCTACAACGTCAGTGGCGAGTACGCCATGCTCAAAGCCGCCGCCGCCAACGGCTGGCTGGACGAGCGCCGCGCCACCCTCGAATTGCTTGGGGGCATCAAACGTGCGGGGGCGGATGTCATCATCACGTACCACGCCATCGAGGCGGCTCGCTGGCTCGGCGAGCCGTAGCGGGACGCACCAGTGAAGGACACCGTGACGGACTCCGTCTCCGCGCCGATGGGCGAAACGACAGATGAGGCGGCCGGCGAGGCGACAGCGCACAAAGCGGACGCCACCCCGCGCCGCTGGCTCGCGCTGCCGCGTGGCGAGGATGCCGCGCGGCTCACGTTGGTCGCCGCCGTCGTCCTCTTGCAGAACGTGCTCGAAATCTCGCGCACCGACCTGGATGCACGCATCGGGCGGACGGCGACGGGCCTGCTGTTCTTCGCCGCGCTCACGGCCTCGCTCGCGCTGCTGCTGGCCGCGCTGCGCACGCCGCTGCCCCGCTGGCGCTGGCCGCGCTGGCGCTGGGCGCAGCTGCTCGCGCTGGTGCTGGTGCTGGCCGCCGTCCCTATCGGCGTTCGTCAGGTCGGCGTCGCGTTCAGCGCCGGCTTCCGCCCGCCGGAGTATCCCAACGACGGCACCACGCTCGACCACTACGCCGCCGCGCAACTGCTCGCCGGCCACAATCCCTACGTCACGACGGATGTCGTCTCGGCGGTGCGCGCGCTCGGCCAAGACGCCGAGCATACGACGCCGCTCGGCCAGGGCGCCTTCATGGACCAGTATCCGCTGGGCTATCCAGATGCCCAGCAGCTGCGCCGTGTCTTCGCCGGCGAGCCGGCCGGCCGGCCCGACGCCGTGCCGGAATTCGAGTCGCACCTGAGCTATCCCGCGCTCTCGTTCCTGCCGCTGGTGCCGTTCGTTTGGGCCGGCCTACCGAGCGTCGTGCCGTTCTTCGCGCTGTGCTTCCTGGCGCTCGCCGCGCTGCTGATCGTGACGGTGCCGGGCCAGCTGCGGCTCTGGCTGGGCCTGCTGATCCTGGCCGACACGCCGCTGCTCAACTCCACAGTCGCCGGCGATCTGGATGTCTTCTACATCCTGCTGCTGTTCGTGGCATGGCGCTGGTGGCGGCGGCCCATCCTCTCGGCGGTCTTTCTCGGCCTCGCCATCTCCGCGAAGCAGCTCGCCTGGTTCTTCCTGCCGTTCTACGCGCTGCTCATCTGGCGCGAGCGGGGATGGCGCGAGGCGATTGCGCGGCTGGCGGGCGCGGGCGGCGTCTTCCTGCTGTTCAACGGGCCGTTCATCCTCGGCGACGCCCACGCCTGGCTGGCGGGCGTGCTGGCGCCGCAGGTGGACCGCATGTTCCCGCTCGGCAACGGCATCGTGCAGCTCTCGCTCTCCGGCCTGCTGCCGCTCGCCCCATCGTGGCTGTACTCCGTGCTGGAGCTGGCGGCGATCCTCGCCAGCATCGGATGGTACTGGAAATATGGACGAGCTCAGCCCCAGTACGGCATAGTGCTCGCGGTGCTGCCTCTCTTCTTCGCGTGGCGCAGCCTCAGCACGTACTTCTACTTCGTCGTGCTTCCCGCCGTCGCGCTGCTGCTCGCCCGCGGCGGCTACATTGTCTATTCGATTCGCACTGAGGCTGGGGCCGGCGCGACCGTTCCAGGTGGTCATTCAAGACGCGCCGCGCTGTTATCCTGGCGTGGGAGCGGCGCGAGACGGAGGCATGAGCGGTGATGGCTCGCACGTTCGCGGCGCGAGTGTACACGGTCCAGCAGCGCGGTCTGCTGTGGCTGGAGACGCTCGAAGCGAATCCCGATCGCGCCCGCCGTGTCCTGATCGCGGCCTGGACGATCACGCGCGCCATCCTCTTCGCCGGCATGCTGATCGCGCGCGCTTACTGCGACCCCGAGTTCTATCACTACGCCGGCCAGCTCGCCGCCGGCCATCTGCCCTATCGTGACTTCCCGGTCGAGTATCCGCCGCTGGCGATGCTGCTGCTGCTGCTGCCGGCGCTGCCGCTGCTGCCGCTGGGGCCGCTCGCGCCCAAACCCGATCCGGATTTCTCCGGCGTCCTCACCACGCTCCCCGCGCCGGACCCGCTGCGCTACGGCGCGTACGGCGTCAGCTTCGCCTTGATGATCCTGGCGATTGACGCGCTCACGCTCTGGCTCGTCACGCGCACCGCCCGCCGCATCGGTGGCCCAGGCCTCACGCCGCTGCGCGCGGGGCTGCTCTACGTCATCTTCATCTTCACGAGCGGCGCGCTGCTCCAGAAGTTCGACCTGGCGGCCGGCACGCTCTGCCTCGCCGCCATCCTGGCGCTAGCATACAATCGCAGCGATCTGGCATGGGGAGCGGTGGCGCTGGCAACGCTCGTCAAGGGCTTTCCCGTGCTGCTGTTGCCCATCCTGTTCGGCTACTATCTCTGCCGCTCGCGTCCGGCCAGCCTGCTAGACGCGGTGCGGCGCCGCAAAGATGCGCTGATCGAGGGCGCGGTGACCTTCGGCGCCATCGTCGCGGGGATGACGCTGCTCGTCGTGCTGCTGGCCGGTGTGCAACCAGTTGCCAACACGATCCTCTATCACGCCGACCGCGGCACCGAGATGGAGAGCGTCTACGCCAACCTGATGATGCTGTTGGGCTGGGCGCCGCACCTTGGCGTCTATACCGCGTTCAATTCGGGCGACCTCTCGGCGGTCATCCAGTCGCCGCTAGATGCCTGGACGGCGCCGATCGCGGCGCTGGCCCTGGCCGCCGCGCTGGCGCTGGCGTACGCGGCCGTATGGCGGGCGATCCAGCATGCGCGCGGCGCGGCTCAACCCAAGCTGGTGAGCGAGCGCATCGCGCTGGCCGGCGCGGCGGCGGTGCTGCTGGCGTTCGAGATCTCCTTCCGCGCGCTGCCGGCGCACTACCTGCTCGCGGTGATCCCGCTTGCCGCTGTCGTGCGCCTGCCGCAGCCACGCCTGCAGGCGCGCTGGGTCTGGAGCCTCTTGCTCACCACCGTCTTCGGCCAGGGTGTGGTGGCCGTCTGGCCGGCGCTGCTGCTGCTGCGTCCCTGGGCGGTGCTGATCCTGACCGCGCGCAACGCCGCCTGGATCGTCGCCTTCGTCACGCTCGTGCTGGCGCTGTGGCGCTGGCCGCGCTCCGAGAGATCAGGTTCTCGCGCTGGCGGGCGCGACACCGGCGTGCGCCACGACCAGCAGCTCACGCGGGCTCCGGCCTCGGCTCGCTAGCGATCGTGGAGCGCCTTCACCCCTTCGTCCCGTGCGGTTGCCCCGGCGCTGGCTGATATGCCATGCTGTGCTGTGCGCGGTACCAAAGGGGATGCACGTGCTCGTCGTAATGGACGGCGGCGCGGAGCGGCTCCCCCTCTCCTCGCAAGGAGAGGGGGTCAGGGGGTGAGGCCTCCCCGGCCAGGGCGGCACGCGGCATGAGAGAGGGGATTTCCAGTATGGCGGAGACGCGCGTAGTGGACGAGGCCGAGCGGCGGCGGGCGAGCGCGATCATGGCGATCCTGCGGGCGGATTACCCCGATGCCACCTGCTCGCTCAATTTCTCCACGCCGCTGGAGCTGCTGGTCGCCACCATCCTCTCAGCCCAATGCACCGACGAGCGCGTCAACGCCGTGACGCGGCGACTCTTCCAGAAGTATCGCGGCGCGGCAGACTATGCGAGCGCCGACCTGGAAGAGCTGGAGCAAGACGTCAAGCAGACCGGCTTCTACCGCAACAAGGCGAAGAGCATCCGCGCGGCGGCGCAGCTGATCGTCGAGCGCTTCGGCGGTGAGGTGCCGCGCGCGATGGACGAGCTGATCACGCTGCCCGGTGTGGCGCGCAAGACGGCCAACGTCGTGATGGGCAACGCCTACGGCATCGTGGAAGGCGTCGTGGTGGATACTCACGTCGGCCGGCTCGCGCGCCGCCTCGGCCTGAGCGAGAGCGAGGATCCGGTCAAGGTCGAGCAAGATGTGATGGCGGTCTTCCCGCAAAGCGATTGGCTGGCGCTCTCACACGCGCTCATCTACCACGGGCGAGCTATCTGTCAGGCGCGCAAGCCGCTCTGCGAGCAGTGTCATCTGCTGGACCTCTGCCCAACCGGCCAGGCGAACCTGCGCACCACCATTGATGATACGGTGACGGCCGCCCCGGCGGCGAAGCGCGCCCCGCGCGTGCGCAAGTAGGGAGTGTTGGGACGAGTGGGTAGTGTTGGGAGTGGTGGGAGTGGTGGTGAGATGGCGAGTACACCCGTGGCAACCGTGATGCGCGGCGTCGCGGCCTATCGCCGGGCATCGGCGCGGCTCGACGCGCGGCTGCGCGCGCGGCGTGTCGCCAGTACACCCACTGGCGCCGGCGCAGGCTTCCTCGTCGCGCTCGTCGTGCTGGCCGGGGCGTACTTCATCCAGCGCGGCGAGTCGTGGAACGCCGACTCCCACCTGTTCCTGACGGCGAGCATCGTCGATCGCGGCGCGCTCAACATCGACCCATTCATGACGAGCCAGCATCTCACCGGCGACGTGGCCGCCTACAACGGCCACTTCTATTCCGACAAGGCGCCCGGCCTCTCGCTGCTGGCCGTGCCGGTCTACGCCTTGCTCAAGCTGACGCTGCTGGGCGGCCAGCCC
>JAICVS010000155.1 GCA_025935195.1 Ktedonobacterales bacterium | reverse complement strand
TCAACGACACAAAAGACGGCGATAATGAAGTCATCCAGGTCCATGGTGGCAGCCTCCTCAGGGTACAAGCAATGGTTCCTGAGGATCGTACGCCTCGTGGTCCTGGACTCCTTCGCTCATGAAAACCTGCACATCGGGTTACCTAGCTGACCTGGTGGCGACGGCTATCAAGCACGGTCAGACACCGGCCACCGAGGAACGTGTGGATGCCTTCCGGGCGGCATTGCAAGCCCGCGAGCTGGATGTACGGTTAGAAGAGGTCAAGCGCCTGGAGCGGACTCCGCTGATCTATATGCAGCACCGTATCGCTTCACGCCTGACGACATGAGGAAGATGATGAGTAAATCCCTCTACGGCATGACCGATACGTTCTATCAGCTCGGCGCCATTGACTGCTTTACCTTTATCTTCGATGAACGCGGCTTGGTTGAGTCCGCGATCTTCTGTACTTTGATTGCCGCTTGCTAAGAAGGCGGCGCCTCTCTGGTAGACTGGGGTGTTGTCTCGACACGTCCATTACACCAGAGAGGACAGCCATGACCCAGTATCAGGTTACCGTGAACGACCAGACCCTGCAACGCCTGTTCAGCGGAGACAGTCAGCTCGCCCAGCTCTTGGAGAGCATCCTCAACCAGGTGCTCGAGGCGCAGGTGAGCGAACATCTGCGGGCCGAACGCTACGAGCGGACTGAGGAGCGGCAGGGCTATCGCAACGGCTATAAGCCGCACCAACTGACCACGCGGGTCGGCACGCTCACGCTGCGCGTGCCCCAAGTGCGCGAGGGTGGGTTCTCGACCGAACTCTTCGCCCGCTATCAACGCAGCGAACAAGCCCTCGTCTTGACCCTGATGGAAATGGTGGTCAACGGCGTTTCGTCGCGCAAGGTGGCGCGCGTTACCGAGGAGCTGTGCGGACGCGAGTTCGCCAAATCGACTGTCGCCGACTTGAGCAAGACCTTGGATCCCCTCGTGGAAGCGTGGAACGAGCGCGACCTAAGCCCGCGCCACTATCCCTTCCTCATCGTGGATGCGCTCGTGGTCAAAGTGCGCGAGGACGGACGGGTGCGCTCCTGTAGCGCGCTCATCGCTACCGGTGTCAACGCAGAAGGGTACCGTGAAATCCTGGGGCTGCAACTGGGAGACAGCGAATCGGAGAAGAGTTGGACGGACTTCTTCCGCTGGCTCAAGGCACGTGGGCTCTGTGGCGTTGATTTGGTCGTCTCCGACAACCACGGCGGCCTCACCACTGCCGTGCGCGTTCAGTTTCAAGGCGCAAGCTGGCAGCGGTGCCAAATGCATCTTGGCGCCAATATTGGCAGCGCGACTCCCAAGGCGCTCCAAGAGGAGCTACACGCACGCGTCCGTGCCATCTTCGAGGCCCCCGATCTTGAGACCGCTCGCGCTTTGCTCGCCAAGGTGGTGGCCGACTATGAGTCGGTGGCGCCAACGGCGATAGCGACACTTGAGCGTGGCTTCGACGACGCGACGGCCGTGCTGGCGTTGCCGCTGGCCTACCGCAAGCGGCTGCGCACGTCGAACGGGCAAGAGCGGCTCAACGAGGAAATCCGTCGGCGCGAGCGTGTCATCCGCATCTTCCCCGCGCGGGCCTCCGTGATCCGCTTGCTGGGCGCGCTCTTGATGGAGCAAGATGAAGCGTGGAGCACCGGCAAGCGCTATTTGGACATGACCGCCTACTGGCAGTGGCGAGCAGCCGGTCGTCACGACGCCCAGGAAGGAGGCCAGACCCTCACCGCGTAAAGATCGGTGATGATGCACCTGACGTACCCGTTATACGTCTAACAGGTTGGCACTGATCCAGACTATTCCTGCTCTTGCGGCCATTCTGGGCCTGCGTTGGTTCGGCGAACAGTCGGAATGGTATACTGACCGGTGTCCGGCCAAACAGAAGCGCCCGCGCCAGTACGGCGAAGCGAGCGCACAAGCGGCATCACGAGCGAGGTGAACGGAGCGCCCTATGGCCCCTGGTAGTATCGTTGCAGTGGCGACGGTCTTGTTTGTGGTCGCCATTGTCTTCTTTGTCATCTGGCAGCGCAACAAGACGCGAGGTTGACGCTCACTGCTAAACAGGCCGAGATAATGAGCTAGCAGGCACAAGCCCGCCTATTCGCAGCTTGCCTGCTGTGGGTGCGTCAAGCGCATAATCCCCTAAAGATAGGGGTCTGCCAAAGGGGCAAAGTACAGAAACTCTCGGACGCTATCCTCTAGCCTGTTGACTGATGTAGTCGAGAGCTGTAGCGCCCAACTCTCCACTCGTGTACAATCCGAACGTCAATCCCCACATACCTCCGTCGATCTGGGCCAACCCTTTCCGTGTGAGTTCAGCAAATTCTCTCAGCGCTCCGCTTGTTAAGAACAGGGCCAGGTCAGCGATCACCCCGGCTCCGACGATGTTGTTGACGTCTTGTGCTTTCCCCATAATGTTGGAAGCAGTGAACTGGGGCGCAGTCCAGCCCGTATCTTCCCCACTGAAGACACCTTTCAGCTGATCTGCCTCAAACGCCAGCAAGCCAAAGGACACTGTCAACCCCCAGAAGAAGCCAGACCAGAACCACAGTGCTGGGTTCTCAGGCCTGCTGAGAAGGACAGCGATACCGCCGGCCACCAGTGTCGCCAGCTGTGCAAAGTTTGAAGCGTCCTGAAACCACTGCGACGCAGCGTGCGCGATGCCCCTTGCCGCATCTTGTCCCGCAAGAATTTGTTGAGGGGTGATGCGATGTGTGCAATCATCACAGGTGACACTCTTCTGGCCACCGCGACTCACTATGTGACACATGCCCACGTTACAGGTGCCGTTTCGGTCATCTATGACGATATCACTCTGCTCTCCTCCCCCAAGCGCAATGACAAACTGACCGCTGGGATCCACGTTGACGAGCGGGTTGTTGCCCGCGTACACGTACGGCTGATCCGTGAACACCAGCGGAGCCCGCTTCAACGGGTCGCGCGAGAGGAAGCGGCCCAGCGTCGGATCGTAGGCCCGGACCGACATCCAATACAGGCTGGTCTCGCTGTCACCCCACCAAACACGTCGTAGCTGTAGGTAGCGACGGTGTTCCCGCTCGCGTCCACCAGCGCCACCACGTCGCCATGCGCGTTGTAGACGTAGAAGTAGTGCGGCGCAGTCGCCGGGTCAGCCCCCACCTGCACGCTCGCCGGAACCCCTTGCGTGTCGTAGCTGAAGGCGGCGAGCGTCGTGCCGCTGCCATCGGTCTGGTAGGCGATGCGCCCCGCCTGGTACACATCGCGCACCACCGTTGTCGTCGGCGCCGGCCCACCGGTCGTCACTGTCTTACTCACGCGGTTGCCATCGGCGTCGTAAGTGAAGCTGATCGTCGTCCCGTTCGGCTCCGTCACCGTCGTCAGCCGCCCGCGCGTGTCGTAGGCGTAACTGGTGGTCTGATTGGCCCCACCCGGATCGAGGCTCGTCGGATCGTAGACGGCTTGAGTGAGATTGCCGGCAGCGTCGTAAGTATACTGGGTGGTCTTGTTGCTGGGTCGGTCTTGCTGAGCAGCTCCTGGTCCGCCTTCAGGTCGTAGATGTAGCTGGTGGTGTAGCTCGTCCCCGCCACCACCGCCACCATCGTCTGCCGATTGTGGTTGGCGTCGTAGCTGAAGGTGGTGGTGCCGGTGCTGTCCGTCACCGTCTTCAGTTGGTTCAGGTTGTCGTAGGTGTAGCTGCTGCTCGCCCCGCCGATGGCGTCGGCCACGCTCGTGATGTTGTTGGCCGTGTCGTAGCTGTAGCTGTAGCGGTGTAGCGCCGTCGCCGTCGGTCCCACCAGATCAGCGAGGGTGCTGGTGCGTGCCCCCGCGTCGTAGCCATAGCTCGCCTGATAGGCGAGACTGGTCTTGGCCGGATCGCTGTAGACGCTCATGCTGTCCACCAGTCCGTTGGGATCGTAGCTGTAGGTGCGGGCATTGTCGGAGATGGTGGCGATGCGCCCCAGCGCGTCGTAGCTGTAGGTAAAGCCGGTCTGCGTCCCATTCGCCAGCGTGGTGATGGGCTGCAGCTCGTGCCCCGCCGCGTCGTAGGCGTGGCTGGTCGTCGAGATGAGGGCGCCGCTCGCGTCGTAATGCTGCTCCTTGATCACCCGCCACAGCGCGTCGTAGGTGTAGATGGTGTGACCGTTGCTGTTGGACGTCTGGATGGTGTGCCCCGCCTTGTCATACGTCGCGGCGTCCGTCCCATCGGGTCGCGAGAGCACCGTCACCTGCCCCAGCTGGTCCAACGTCGCCGTCGTCGTCTGGCCATTGGGGTCGGTGGTGCTCGTCGTTCTGCCATCGGCGTCGTGGACGTACGTCGTCGTCAGCAGCTGCACACCGCCGCTGCCGTCCGTTTTGGTCCCACCGTTCTCCTGCTTCTGCACCGGCCGGCCGAGCGCGTCATAGGTCACCGTCGTCTTGCCCACCGGGTTGGTGGTCACGGCCTGGTTCGTCACCAGCGTCTGGATGACGTGCCCATCCGGGTCGTAACTATAGGTCGTGACGGTGGCCTGCCCGCTACTGTCGGTCGCGCCGGGGACGGCCGGCGGCTCGACCATCCCCAGTGCCGGCGCTCCTTCATCGGAAAGCGACCGCCGAGAGCATTATACCGGAGCCGCCAACAGGGGCGATCAGGCGGCGTGCAAGAAGGAAGCCGCCGGTGCGGCGGCTTCCAGATACGATATACGATACAGGAATGATTGACGATATGGAGAGTCGAGGCGGTAGCGCGCCCCGGCTCGACGGCAATGTCGCGGGGGCGTGATGCTCCATTGGCTCGACGGTCTCGGTTGGCAGAAAGCTCAACTGAATGCAGCGGTCACGCTCGGCGCAGAGCAGAACGTACGCTTGATCTTCGAGGTCTTGCGCCTGGAAGTAGCGGGCGGCATCGAGCCCTTTCTGGCAGTGATGGAGATCGCCGTCGAACATCCGCACGAGATCGTGGCAGGCGCCGGCGTGCGGCCCACCCGTCACGCGGTAGAGCTGCGCCGTCCATGCCCGCAGGGGCGGATCAGTGGTGACGCCGGTGGTGCCGTGCATGAGCGTGTAGCGCCGGCGCGCGTGCCAGGCATCAATGCGCCGCTTGTCGAGCCATGACACGCCGGATTAGCTCTCCCGGCGGCACAAAAAGATCCCGCCTTCGTTGTGAAGGCGGGATGCGTGAGACTGCTCTTCGGCTCGGAGGCGACGACCGGATTCGAACCGGTGATAAGGGTTTTGCAGACCCTCGCCTTAACCACTTGGCCACGTCGCCGTCTGGAGCGGGAGACGGGATTCGAACCCGCGACCTTCTCCTTGGCAAGGAGATGCTCTACCCCTGAGCCACTCCCGCATGATGCGGCGCCGGACGTTTCCGGCCGGCGTCCATGTTATACCGCACTACGGCCCAGCCTGTCAAGCCGTCCGCACAATCTGGTGGTTCCATCAAAAACCGGGGGTCAGGAAACGAGCGGCGTGAGGAGTTCGTCGAACTCCCACCCCGCGGTGAGTTCGCGGACGCGCAAGGCCACCGCGCTAGCGGAGGCATTGTGGCGGCACCAGCGCATGCCGCGCCCTTGCATGCGCCAGTTGATCACGACCGCGACCGCGCGTTCAATCAGGCCGCTGCCCACCGGATAGCCCGCTTCCCGCCAGGCGGCGTCGTTGCCCAACCTCGCCCGCTGGCCCCGCACGTAGCGCACCATGTCTTCCAGCACCAGGATCGGCTCCGCCGGGGCGGAAGGGCGCAGCGAGCGCAGGGCAGCGAGTGCGGGGCAGCGAGCGCCGCGTCCACGTCCCCATGCCAGCGCAGGTCGGGCACGGCACGGTGTGGTGCAAGGCGCGGCGCTCGCTCGACATGCACCCAGTCCCGGATGCCGATGGCCGCCGAGAAGTGCCAATCGGCCGGGGTCTTGATCCACGCCGCCCTGCTCCCGGCTCGGCAGTCAGTCGCCATCCAGTCCGACCGTGAGGCGCTCCAGTGCTGGCGCGCGGGCAGGGCGTACTCACGGACATACTCACGGACATACTCATGGACATACTCATGGACATACTCATGGACATACTCATGGACATACTCATGGACATACTCATGGACGTACCCATCTGTTGCTCTCGGGCCTCGGTGTCGCGCTCGGCCCGCACAGCCTCGGCCGTGACGCGCGGGAGCCGCTCCGCTTCCCCCTTTCCCCATTCCCCCTATCGCGCCTCCGCCTCCTGGCGACCGACCTCTGGACGCGGGGGATGCAGTGCTGGCGCGCACCGTCTCACGACTGACCTGGGCGCCACTCAGGCGCCGCAAGACGCGCGGGGCGGTCGCGTCCGGCCAACGGGCGCCCGCCAGCGCACCATCCGCCGCCAAATCCGCCGCCAAATCCGGCGTCATGTTGCCCGCGCCCAACGGGGCCAGGCAACCCGCCGCGGGATGGAAACGCCGCTCGCACGCACGGCAGCGCTGGCGGCGCAGCGAGAGCGCCACACGGCCGAAGCGGGTCAACACCACCTGCCGCATGCGCCCCTGATCGCGGCCTCTCTTTCATCTCTCAATCCCCGGTTTTTGGTAGAACCCGCGACCTCATGCTCTTGACATCCTGTCCGCCTTCGGCTACTATATCGTATGACGTAATACTTCGTCGCGCGTAATACACCACGCGATATAGTGATGGGCGTACGAGCATGAGGATGCTACGCCGCTCTCGCTTTGGACCCTCGGCGATGTCTTGCCTGGCGCGCTCGACGCGCGCGGCCTCACGCACACCTGGAGGGCTGCTCCGATGACCCCGATGACTCCGATGACCGCTCGGCTGCGCCGCGCGGAGATCACCGTGTTTTGCGCCTATATCGCCTTTGTCTTCGCCGGGCTGGCTTTCGGCAAGATCACGGAATACGACGACTTTGGCGACGCGACGCGCGCCCATCCGCTGATCGGCGGCGCCTTCACGATCCTGGTGGTCGGCGCGTATGTGGCGTTGGCGGCGGTGATCCTTGGCGGGCTGCCGCTCGCCATCGCCGCCGCCCGTTCCGCGCTGGTTGCGCGCCGCTGGGGCATCCTGGCGCTCCTGGCCGTGCCGGCGCTGGCCTTCGCCGTGTTCGCTGGCTATACGCTGCTGCTCGGGCAGGTCATTGCTCCGGCGCTGCATGCCGGCGATGGGCCGACACGCACGAATGTTGGCCTGGGCATCTCCCTGGCGGTGGTGCTGCTGCTGTGTGCCATCGCCAGCACGGCGGCGGTCACGAGCGCGATCGTCCGCGGTGAGATTCCGCCGCGGCTCTACCGCTTCGCGCGCATCCCGGCGGCGCTCGCCACCCTGGCGATGCTGGTCGTCACGATGTCGCTGCTGGTCTGGGGGCTCAGCCTGCGGGCGGATGTGCCCAGCCTCTTCAACGGCGAGGACGGTCTTATGGCCTCCAATACCGCCGCGAACTGGCTGGCGCAGCTCGCGATCATGGGCGGCGCAACGGCGCTGGCGCTCTGGGCGACGATCCGCGGCTTCGCCGCGCCGGGAGCGGAGGTTGGCCCGGTCGCCGCGCGATTCAGGGAAGCTCGCGGATGACGCGGCAGGTCGGAGAGGAGAGAATTGAACCGCAGAGGTCGCAGAGGGTAGGACGAGGAGGTTTCACCACAGAGGAAACAGAGGAAAGTGAGGGTCACGGAGGAGGATGGGGAGATACGTCGCGGTGGGTGCAATCCGTTCCGCATCACTCTGCGTTCTCTGCGGTGAATTGTCTCAATCAGCGGGCAAGGCGGCAAGGATACGCGGGAGGGCCTGGCCGGCGGGGGCGCGCAGGATGACGTCGGCGCGAACGTCGAGCGGGGTGGGCTCCAGGTTGAGGATGAGGAGCGGGGTGCCGCGGTCGAGCGCGAGCAGGGGCAGACGCGCGGCGGGAATGACGCGCAGCGAGGAGCCGACGACGAGGAAGAGGTCACAGTCGCGGGCGAGCGCCTGGGCGGCTGCGAGCGCGGCGGGTGGGATGGGCTGGCCGAAGAGAATGGTTGCGGCTTTGAGGAACCCGCCGCAAGCGGGGCAGCGCGGGTCGTCGTCGCCGGCATCCACACGCGCCTGGACGGCCTCGATGGGGGAGCGCGCGCCGCAGGACTGGCAGGCGGCCTCGTGAGTGGTGCCGTGCAGCTCGATCACGCGGTCGGGGGAGGAGCCGGCGGCCTGGTGCAGGCCGTCGAAGTTTTGGGTGATCAGACCGGCGAGGATGCCGCGGCGCTCCAGCGCGGCGAGGGTGGTGTGGGCGGGATTGGGGCGGGCGGATGTGGCGAGGCCGCGCAGCTCGCGACGCAGGCGCCAGTAGTCGCGGCGGGCGGCGGGATCGCTCATGAAGGCGCGGTAGGAGGTGGGCGGGACGCGCGACCAGACACCGCCGGGGGAGCGGAAGTCGGGGATGCCCGATTCGGTGCTGACGCCGGCGCCGGTAAGCACGACGAGGCGGCGCGCGTCCGCGAGGAACTCGGCGATGTCGAGGATGGCGGTGCGCGCGGCGGGAGTCTCCCACTCCTCGGAGGCGGGCGAGGTGGGATGTACGGAGGGATGCACGGGCGGGGCGCTCCTTTCGCTCGCGGGATGTTGTACCACGCGGCTGTGAGGGATGGCGGACAGAGCGCATGGGGTTGTGCGTGGACTGTGACGCGATGAGGCCGCGGCGGCGGGCTGGAGATGGCATAGTGAAGGTAGGCCCCGGCGAAGGCGGGGCAGGCGGCAGACGGCCGTGAGATAGCGAACGCGAGGTGCGATATGACGGCGACAATCGGGCAGCTCTTCGATTTACAGGGGAAGGCGGCCATCGTCACGGGTGGGGCGATGGGCATCGGCGCGGCGATTGGCGAGCGGCTGGCGGAGGCGGGCGCGGCGGTGCTGATCGCGGACGTGAATGAGGAGGCTGCGCGCAAGACGGCGGCGCGGATCGGCGAGACGGGCGGACAGGCTGTCGCGTTCCGCGCGGATATGAGGCAGGTGGGCGACATCCGGGCGATGGTGGCGGCGGCGGTCGAGCGCTTCGGCCGGCTGGATGTGCTGGTGAACAACGCGGGCATCTTCCCGTTCACGCCAGCGCTGGAGATGACGGAGGAGCAATGGGACCGTGTGCTGGATGTGAACCTGAAGGGCGCGTTCTTCGCGGCGCAGGCGGCGGCCAGGGCGATGACGGCGGGCGGGCGGATCGTCAATATCGCCTCGATTGACGGGCTGCATCCGACCGGGTATCTAGCGCACTATGACGCCTCGAAGGGCGGGATGGTGATGCTGACGCGGTCGCTGGCGCTGGAGCTCGGATCGCGTGGGATCGCGGTGAACGCGATCGCGCCAGGCAGCATCAACACGCCGGGAGCGGCTACGACCGCCGCGTTGAGCGGTAACAGCGCGATCGCGATGGAGGGCTTCCTGAAGCGCATCCCGCTCGGGCGGGTGGGTGAGCCGGACGACATCGCCAAGGTGGCGCTGTTCCTGGCGAGCGGCGCGGCGGATTACATCACCGGCGAGCTGATCGTGGTGGATGGGGGGTATTTGCTGTCGTGACGTGAGGGGGATGTGGGAGGTGAGGCGGCGGCGCGGGGCATCATCCTCGCGCCGCCATTCATGCTGTCTGGGCACGGTGGCAGCATGCCGCCTAGCGCCAGGTGCGCGAAGGAGCTAGGCCACCACCTCGCCCTCGTAGTATGTCACGCTGCCACCGCCGCCACCACCACTCTGACCCTGGCTTGGCGCGCCCGATTGCCCGCCGTGGTGCGCGCTGAAGACGCCGCTGGCGGCGTAGCCCTCCATCGCCTCGCGTGATTGCCAGCGCGAGACGGCTTGCAGAGAGTCGGCGTCGCGCCAGAGCTCGAAGCCGAGGAAGCCGGCGAACTGCTTGAGATCAGGCGCGGCCTGCTTGAAGGCGCTGGCCATGCGGTCCAACGCTTCCGGTGGGGCGGCGATGCGTGTCACGGTGATGAACATATCGTGTCGTCCTTTCGTGTCGAGCCCGCGTTCACGTCGTACACCGGCTGAGCTTGGCGAGCATGGCGCACGTGAAAGAATATACCCGCGGTGGGCCGGGCCGATCCTTCTCCATCAGACACGCTCCTGACGTAGGGTGAAGGCGGCGAGCAGGATCATGGCGAGGGCGAAGCCGACGAGGAAGACGAGGTC
>JAICVS010000260.1 GCA_025935195.1 Ktedonobacterales bacterium | reverse complement strand
TCCCATCAGGCGGGTACTGTTGATTTTGCTGTCGGCGCATGCTCTCATTTCGACATGGAGTACCAACGAGACGACACCGCGTCCACCTGATTGTCTATCATCTCATCTGGTGCCCGAAGCGCCGCAAGCCGGTGCTCGTGGGATCAGTGGCCGCACGCTGTCGGGAACTCCTCGAAGGCAAGTGCGCGGAACAGGGGTGGGAGATTCTGGCGCTCGCCATCCAGCCCGATCACCTTCATCTGTTCGGGCGGGGGTGTGGCCGAGCGATAGCGCGGCGGCAGTCGTGAAGCAGTGCAAGGGCCTCACATCCTTCACGCTCCGCAAAGACTATCCGCAGCTCCGTAAACTGCCGTCCCTGTGGACACGCTCGTATTTCGCGTCCACCGCCGGGAACGTGAGCCAGGAGACCATTCAGCGGTATATCACCGCTCAGACACAGGCAAATAGTCATGGAGAGGGTGCGCAAGACCTACCAGGAAAAGCTGCGGCCGACGCCTACCCAGGAGCGTCAGCTAGAGGCCGTCTTGTGGCGCTGCCGCACACTCTACAACGTCGCCCTCGAACAAGGCATCACCTGGTGGCGGCGCGGCCAGGGGGTGAGCGCCACGCGCTTCCAGCAGGAAGCCGAGTTGAAAGCGATCCGTGAGGCGTACCCGGAGGACGCCGCTCTCCATTCCCATGTCTTGCAAGACGTGCTCGCCCGGCTGGACAAGACCTATCAGGCGTTCTTCCACCGGGTGGCGAACGGAGAAAAGGCGGGCTTCCCGCGCTACCAGGGGCGCACCCGCTCCCACTCCTTCACCTCCAAGGAGTATGGCAACGGCGCGCGGCTGGATAATGGGTATCTCGTGCTGGCGAAGATTGGGCGCATCGCGGTGCGTTGGAGCCGGCCAGTGGTGGGCAGCATCAAGACCGTCACGGTGAGCAAAGAGGCAGATGGGTGGTACGTCTGCTGCTCGTGTGCGGATGTGCCGATCCAGCCCTTGCCGCCAACGGGTCAGGAAACTGGCATAGACCTTGGCCTGGAATCGTTCGCCACGTTGGCGGATGGGACACAGGTAGAGAACCCGCGCCAGTATCGCACAGCCGAGCGTGAGATCAAGAAAGCCCAGCGCCGCGTGAGTCGGCGGAAGAAGGGGAGCACCCGTCGTCGCAAGGCGGCGCGTCTGCTTGCGCGGAAGCATCAGCACGTGCGGCGGCAGCGGCGCGACTTCCACCACAAACAGGCGCTCGCGCTCGTGCGGGCGGACGACACGATCTATCACGAGGATTTGCAGACGGCCAACATGCTCCGAAATCAGTATCTGGCGAAGTCCATTGCGGACGCCGGGTGGTCCCAATTCCTGAGCATCCTCGCCTTCAAGGCAGCATGTGCCGGTCGGAGAGTGGTAGCCGTGCCGCCGGCCTATACCTCGCAAGCCTGTTCGGGCTGCGGCGTGATCGTCTCCAAAGGCTTGTCTGTCCGCTGGCACTCCTGCCCAGGCTGCGGCACGAGCCTGCATCGAGACCACAACGCCGCGAAGAATATCCAATGGCGCGGACAGCGCCTTCGGGGAGTCCCGGCGGTAGCTGGGGCGCTGAACCGAGAACCTGGGGGCTTTAGCCCCAGCAGAGTGTCAGGGAAGTTGCCCTCGGCTTGTTGGCCCTCAACTTGGTCGTAGCGGTGCTCTTTGTCGGCCTTTCCATATACGAATCGAGGCGCTGGCCACTGAAGAGGTCGAGGCAGGCGCGGACGGATGAGCAATAAGGTTGCTACCGCTAGTATCCGAGCTTATCTCAAGTTGGACGAACCCACCCCATCACGCCGGCAGCAGGTGGAAATCCGCCGACGTGACGCCGTCTATCCGCCAGCCGCCGCCCTCGCGCACCAGCGTCATCGTGCCTTTTAGGGCTGGGGAGTTGTCACCACTCTGCATCCATAGTGCTTGACAGACGTGAGCGAGCTAACTATACTTGTCTTACATCCGGCTGTCGGGCTATTCCGGCGGCGGTAAGCGGAAAGACTGTCTGGCGCGGATGATGACGATGGCGACAACGGCGCGCGCGACGCGCTATGGCTATTATTACCAACCGGCCCTCCGGCGCAACGCGGGGTCCGGTTGGTTGCGTGTGTAAGCAAGTCGCAGTCAACCGAACCATCCGCGACGGCGGGGGGCAGAGCAGAGGCATTGAGCCTCTGCTCTTTTGTTTGTCCTTTGAGTGTCCCTGGAGTGCGTCGTTCAAGTCTGCACCCGGACGCGCGACTGTGGCCGGGGGAGTGAGGCGGGCAGTGAGGCGGGCAATGAGACGAGCGATGAGGCAAGCGAGGAGGCCGGTGTGGTGAAGTGTCGCGGCATACGCGGAGCGACGACGGTGACGGCGAACGAGCGGGAGGAGATGCTGAGCGCCACGCGCGAGCTCTTGGAACGCATCGTGGCGCGCAACGGGGTCGAGGTCGAGGAGATCGCCGCTGTCTATTTCACGGTCAGCGACGACCTGAACGCGGAGTACCCGGCGCTGGCCGCGCGTCAGCTCGGCTGGACCGAGGCGGCGCTGCTGTGCGCGCGCGAGATTCCCGTGCCGCGCCAGACGGTGCGCCACTGCATCCGCGTGCTGATGCTGGTGAATACGGCGCTGAGCCAGCGCGAGATTCGCCATGTGTATCTGCGCGAGGCGGTGGCGCTGCGGCCGACACGGGCGGACCTGGTCACGCCCGCCGAGACGCCGGAATAGCGTGAGCAGCGTGCGCGATTCTCTGATTGACGAAACTGCGTGAGCCAAGGAGCAATTTCCATGATCGTCGTGATGGAGCGGGGCGCGAGCGAGCGCGAGATCGAGCTGGTGGTGGCGGCGCTGCGCCAGCGCAACCTGACGCCGCACCTATCCACAGGGGTCGAGCGGACGGTGATCGGCGTGCTGGGGCCGGTCGGGCCGACCGGTGTCGCCGGCGCGCTGGGCGGGATCACGCCCGAGCTGGGCGAATCGCTGGCGGGGATGGAAGGGGTCGAGCAGGTGCTTGAAGTCACCAAGCCCTACAAACTGGCGAGCCGCGACTTCCACCCGGAGCCGACGGTGATCCGCGTGGAGTCGCCGGGAGGTGAGGTGCTGATCGGCGGGCGCGAGGTCGTGATGATGGCCGGCCCCTGCACGGTGGAGAGCGAGGAGCAGCTTTTGGAGGCGGCGCGCG
>JAICVS010000113.1 GCA_025935195.1 Ktedonobacterales bacterium | reverse complement strand
CACGACCGATGTGACGGGCAAGATCATCCTGCCGGAGGGGGTGGAGATGATCCTGCCGGGGGACAATGTGACGATCGAGGTGGAGCTGCACACGCCGGTGGCCTTGGAGGAGGGGTCGCGCTTCGCCATCCGTGAGGGCGGCCGCACCGTCGGCGCTGGCGCCGTCACCAAGATCGCGCTATAACTCCTCTCACCTTGCTCGTCGTTGCTCGTCGTTTCGTGTGATGTCCCGTTCGCGCGCTCCTGGCCGACGGCTCTCGGCCAGGAGCGTGTCGCGCTTTACGTATGCGCTTTCACGCGAACGCGCATATTATGTGCCCGCTCGTCTGTGAGCGGCGCGCGGTACCGATGTCGTGGCGCTAGACAGCGCTCTGGGAATCGTATACAATAGCCTGGAGATGGAGCGCCGGACGGCCCTCTGCATCCCGCGCAGCAGCGCGTTCGCGCCGCCTGGCGTGGATCGATGCCTTGGCGCTCCACACAGTATGCTGGAGGCTTTCGCGATGGCGGCCAAAGGGAAAGAGAACCGCATTATCATCACGCTGGCTTGCACTGAGTGCAAGTCGCGTAACTACGTGACGACCAAGAACAAGAAGAACGACCCGGAGCGCATGGAGCTCCGCAAGTTTTGCCCGCGCTGCCGGGAACATCGTCCGCACCGCGAGACGAAGTAGTCCTTCGCCTTGCCGTTCACGTCACGCATCGCACGCATCATCGGCATGAGGTAGGCTTGCTGTCGGGTCCGCCGCCACACGCTACCTGAGCCAGATGTCCTCATCATAGGAGAAGCTCAGTGGCTAAGACGATCGGAAAGAATCGGGCATCCGCCTCCCGCGCGCGTCCCGCCGCGGGCTCCGGCGTCGCGGCGGGATCGGTCCGCGACCGCCGCGCTGGCGAATTGGCGGTCGCGGACGACGCGGACGAGCTGGAGAATACGTCTGACGCCGATGAGATCGCGCTGGATCAGGAAGCCGCGCAGGCGGCCAGCCGTGCGCTCGCGGAGCGCCCCATCACCGCCGGCGTGACCCGCCGTCCCGCCGTCCCGCAGCCGCTGATGGGCAACCCCGTCACGCGCTACCTCGCCGAGTCCGCCATCGAGCTGCGCTACAATGTCACCTGGCCCGTTCCGCGCGAGGCATGGAACATGACGCTGATCGTGATCGCCATGTCCGCCTTCGTAGCCGCGCTGCTGGGCTTGTCGGACGTCGGCCTGATCCGCGCCCTCGACTGGGTCGTCAATCTCGGCACGTCCGCCCCCGGCCGCTAATCGGCGTCATTCGATGCCATTCGGCCATCCGCGCCGCCATCCACTCGCGTTGACGTCGCGCGCGTCACGCACGGACTTGGCGGCGCCGTCATGTTGCCGTCATGTTTAAGGAGTCCACTCGTGTCGAGCGATACAGGCGCTTCCGCGGACAATGCGGCCGTGGATCAGCCAGATCAGCCGCCCCTGGATGCCGCGGCCGCCGTGCCCGCCGTCGAGGAGAAGATTCCAGGGCGTCACTGGTACGCCATCCACACCTACTCTGGCTACGAAAACAAGGTGAAGACCCACCTCGAGGCGCGCATCGTCTCCCTGAACCTCAAGGAGAAGATCTTTCGCGTGGTCGTGCCCACTGAGGAAGAGATCGAGATCAAGGGCGGCCAGCGGCGCACCGTCACACGCAAGGTCTACCCCGGCTACGTCCTGGTGGACATGGTGCTCAATGAGGATACGTGGTACGCCGTGCGTAACACCCCCGGCGTCACTGGCTTCGTTGGCGGCACCAGCACTGAACCAGTCCCCCTGCCTGAGAACGAGCTGCGCTACATCCTCAAGGCGCCGGCACAGAAGGGCGAGGAGCCGGCCGCCAAGCCCAAGACAAAGATCAACTTCGCCGTTGGCCAGAGTGTCAAGGTGATTGACGGCCCCTTCGCCGAGTTCATCGGTCAGGTCAGCGAGATCCATCCCGAGCGCAATAAAGTCACGGTGCTCGTCTCCTTCTTCGGTCGCGAGACCCCCGTCCAGCTCGACTTCTTGCAGGTCGAGAAGGTCTGACCGCCGTCCGCGCTCCCATCCACCGGTCCACCGGTCCACCGGCCCGCGCTCGCGTACCGTGGGCCTCTTCCCACCTGTGCGATAATAGAGGAATGGGGCGCGTCGCCGCCGTATGTGTCGCGCGCGACCGCGCCCGTCTTATGAATCGTGAGGGAGGGCGCGAGCAGCCCGCTCGCGGTTCCGCCGCGCGGAACCCACCGGCCCCGTGACCTCAAAGGAGAACACATGGCAAAGCGCGTCAAGGCTATCGTCAAGCTGCAGATTCCCGCTGGCAAGGCCACCCCGGCTCAACCGATCGGCCCGGCCCTCGGCCAGCACGGCATCAACATCATGGGCTTCTGCAAAGAGTACAACGAGCGCACCGCGAACATGGCCGGCAGCATCGTCCCGGCCGTGATCACTGTCTACGAGGATCGCTCGTTCACCTTCATCACCAAGACTCCCCCCGCCGCCGATCTGCTCAAGAAGGCCGCCGGCGTGGAGAAGGGCGGCGGCACGCCCAACAAGGCCACGGTCGGCAATGTCTCGCCGCAACAGCTCCGCGAGATTGCCGAGGTCAAGATGAAGGATCTCAACGCCAACACCGTCGAGGCCGCCGAGAAGATCATCGCCGGCACCGCCCGCTCTATGGGCATCACCGTCGGCTAGCCCATCCCGGCTGCCACAGCACTGTCCTTCACGTCGGCATAGGGGCGAGGCATGCCTCGCCCCACCGGCCACACTCCACTTTCTCGACAGACGACATCTACCACCGCCCGCGAGTCACTGCGGACACGCGCCACCAGGAGGGCACCCTTTATGCCACAGCACGGCAAGAAGTATCGCGAAGCCGCCAAGCTCGTCGAAGAAGAGAAGCTCTACCAGCCCGACGAGGCCCTGGCGCTGCTCAAGAAGCTCAACTACGTCAAGTTCGATCCCACTGTCGAGCTGCACATGCAGCTCGGCGTGGACCCCCGCCACGCCGACCAGATGGTGCGCGGCACTGCCAGCCTGCCCGCCGGCAGCGGCAAAGAGGTCAAGGTGCTCGTCTTCGCCCAGGGTGACAAGGCCAACGAAGCCGAGGCCGCCGGCGCCGATTTCGTCGGGCTGGACGACTACATCAAGCAGATCAACGAGGGCTGGCTCGGCTTCGATGTCGCTATCGCCACCCCCGATGTCATGAGCAAGGTTGCCAGCCTTGGCCGCCGTCTCGGCCCACGCGGCCTCATGCCCAACCCCAAGACCGGCACCGTCACCATGGACATCACCCGTGCCGTGCGCGAAGTCAAGGCTGGCCGCGTCGAGTTCCGCGTGGACAAGACCAGCCTCATCCACATCCCCATCGGCAAGCTCTCCTTCTCTGAGGAGCAGCTCATGCAGAACCTCGCCGCCTCAATTGATGCTATCGTGCGCGCCAAGCCGAGCGGCGCCAAGGGGCAATATATCAAGAGCGTCGTCGTCTGCTCCACCATGTCTCCCAGCGTCCGCCTGGATGTGCCAACCGCGACGGCCCTCAAAGTCAGTTAGCGCGAGCGGGCCACCGCCCACGCCAACGGTCCCGCTGACGTTGACACCGCCGGCCGATGCGGGTATATTTACTTAGTGGCGCGCGACGGATTGCCGGGCGCCGCTGGCGACAATCGCATACATGCCCGAGACAGCAGGTGCGCCGCGATCCGGCGCTTAAGCGTAACGGCCTGCCGAGGCGAAGATTCCATCAGACACGACAACGACGCGCTCTCCATGCGGCGCGCGATGTGTTCTTCTTGTGGGCCTTCGAGTCGGCGACTCGAAGGCCCTTTTCGTTGCGCCCGCGCTGCTCCAGCAGGAAGCGCTTGTCCCATGGCGGGCGGCGTTGGAGGGCCGATGCGTCATCCCTCTCCAACGTATGCCGGGATCGAGCGTTCCCGGCTTCCACGCCCGACCCTCGCTCGAGAAGGGAGAACTTCCCATGCCAACCGAAGCCAAGGCTGCCGTCATTGACGAGATGACGGAGAAGCTCAAGCAGACGCGCGCCGCCGTGCTCCTTCAGATCGAGGGACTCACCGTCGCCGAGATCTCCGAGCTGCGCCGCCGCCTCACGGCCGCCAGCGTCGAGCTGCACGTCGTCAAGAACACCCTGCTGCGCATCGCCTCGGAGCGCGCGCAGTACAAGGATCTCTCCGGCATCCTGCACGGTCAGACCAGCATCGCTCTTAGCACTGAGGACGAGGTCGCGCCCGCCAAGGCCGTCTCCGACTATCTGCGCGCGGTCAAGACCGCCCGGCCCATCACGATCAAGGCCGGCATTCTGGACCGCGGGCCGATCGCGGTCAGCGAGGTCGAGGCGCTCGCCAAGGTGCCGCCACGCGATCAGGTGCGCGCCCAGGTCGTCGGTGCCGTCCAAGGGCCGCTCAGCCACACCTACAGCATTCTCAGCGCCCCACTGCGCGACATCATCAACGTGCTGGAGGCTCGCATCCGCCAGCTCGGCGGCGAGCAGGCCGCCTAGCCACGCCTTCTCGTAGTCCAGTCACGTCATCTATCAGCCAGAGCGGCGTTCCGCTCAATTCTGAGGATTTCGGAGGAAAGTATCTCCATGGCCGTTGACATCGAAACCATCATCAAGCAGCTCGGCGACATGAGCGTCCTTGACCTCGTCAAGCTCAGCAAGGCCCTCCAGGACACGTGGGGCGTCAGCGCCGCACCCGCCATGGTCGCCGCCATGCCGGGCGCTGGCGGTGCCGCCGCCGAGGCCGCCGCGCCCGTCGAGGAACAGACCGAGTTCACTGTCGTCCTGCAGGAGATCGGCCCCAACAAGATCAACGTCATCAAGGCCGTTCGCGAGCTCACCGGTCTCGGCCTCAAGGAGGCCAAGGACGTGGTGGACGGCGCTCCCTCCAACATCAAGGAGAACGTCGCCAAGGACGAGGCCAACGCCGCCAAGGCCAAGCTCGAAGACGCAGGCGCCAAAGTCACCGTCAAGTAGCGTTCCCGCTGCTGGCACGCCATACATCCCCCGCTGCCCCGGCACGCTCCAGAGTAGCGGGGGATTCGCGTGTCCTCAGTTGGCTGGCATCTCTCCACTCTCCACAGAGAGAGGATGAAGGGGGTGTGAGGACTCGCTACGCCCCCGGAAGCGCCGCTCCGCGCTCACCCGGCTCACCGCGCGATGCCCCGCCAACGCCTGCTCGTAGCCAGACCAATCCACCGCCAGCCCGCGCTCCGCCAGCACCTCCGCCGCCAGGTCTGCCGGGAAACCTCGCTCCGCATGCAGCAGGAACAGCCGCTCCCCCGGAACGATCTCATCGCCGCCATTTTCGGCCACGATCCGCTCCAGCGCGCGCAGCCCCGCCGTCAGCACCCGCGCGAAGCGCCGCTCCTCGTCTGTCACCATCCGCGCCACCTCCGCCACGCGGCCCTGCTCATCCACTGGCAGCAGCGACCCGTGCGCCCGCGCCAGCGGCTCCAATAGTTCTCCCAGGAATGGCCGTTCGATGCCCAGCGCCCGCCCCTGCCGCGCCGCCCGCCGGATCAGCCGCCGTAACACCGACGCGCGCCCCAGATTCCCCGGCACGACGCCTGCCAGCCCCGCCAGCAGCGCCGCCCGCGCGTGATCCACGATCACCCGCCGCGCCCGTTCCGCACGCGCCTCATCTCCGTCGCCGCTCCCCTCCAGTGCGCGCAGCCGCTCCAGCGCCGGCCAGAATAGGTCGATCTCGAAGATTGACGGCGCCTCTTGCAGGACCACCGCCATCCGCTCCAGCCCCATCCCCGTGTCCACGCTCCGCAGCGGCAGCGGCGAGAAGTGGCCGTCCTCATGCCGCTCGAACTCGATGAACACCAGGTTCCATATCTCCAGGAATCGCTCGCACGCGCACCCCGGCGCGCACTCCGCCCGCCCGCAGCCTAGCACCTCCCCACGGTCCACGAACAGCTCACTGTTCGGCCCGCACGGCCCCGGCCCGCCCGTCGTCCAGAAATTGTCGTCCATTCCCAGTGGCACGATCCGCTCCTCCGGCACATCCGCCGCGCGCCACTCCGCAATCACCTCCTCGTCGCGCGCCAGCCCCAGCCCTGGCTCTCCCGCGAACACCGTCACCCACAGCCGCTCGCGATCAACGCCGTACACCGCCAGCAGCTCCAGCGCCAGCCGGATCGCCTCGCGCCGTCCGTAGCCGCCCACCGACCAGTTGCCCAGCATATGGAAGCTCGTCAGCTTGCGCCCGTTACTGCCCACAGCGTCCACGTCGTCCGTGCGTAGGCAGCGTTGGAGGTCCACCAGCCGCTCCGCTGGCGGCGATACGTCGCTGCGCAGGTACGGAATCAGCGGCTGCATCCCCGCGATCACGAACGATGTCGTGTTCTCTGGCACGACCAGCGGACTTCCCGCGATCTCCAGATGCCCTCGCTTGCGGAAGAACCCCACGTACTCCCGCGCGATCTCCTCCGCGGACCATCGCCGTGTCTCATGGTCCCCGCGTGTCTCCACCTTCTTCATCTGCGTCCGCATGGCACACAACTCCTCTTCATCGCGTCCTCATCGCGTCGCGGAGTCCTCAACGTCGCCTGCTCTCCCACGAAGTGTGTGCCCGCTCGCGCTGGTCGCGCCTAAACGAAAAGCCCGCCGCGAGCACATGCTCGGGGCGGGCCGATTGCTCGAAACCCATGGTACCACCCGGTTTGGCGGATCCTCACGCAGATGATGCGCGTGGGCCGCCCACTCCGCAGGCACGGAACGCGCGACAGCGCACTCGATGCCCTGCCCTCTGCTAACGGTGGGCCTCCGGCGGGCGCTACTGGCCGTGACGGCGTTCGTCCCGCGTCGCGGCCCGGCGGACTCCACATGCCGGGCCTGGAGGGTGGCTTCCGCGTGGCGCCGGCCGCCGGGCTTCCACTCTCCCCGGCTCGCTGCGGCTCGCGCCCCGCGTACTCGTCCCTCGCGACGTTGCGATCTGTCGTCCCGGCCGCCATCCGGCCAGCCAGGATGCTTCTCGATGTCGTCACTATATCCGCTGCCTTCCCCGCCCGTCAAGCTCTCCCTGCGTGTGATCTTTGTAGACACGATGCGCGGGCGCAACTGGCAACGGTATGCCCGGCAGGTTTCGTCGTAGAATGCGGCGGATGATTGGCTTCAGTGCTGTCTCCCCTCACGAGGGAGGCAGGAGCGGTGCGGCGTGGCACGAGGAGGGCACGGCATGGCGACGGCGCGGACGGTACGCGGCGCGGTGGTGATCGTGACGGGGGCCAGCTCAGGGATCGGCGCAGAGACGGCGCGTGAGCTGGCGCGACGCGGCGCACTGGTGGCGCTGGCGGCGCGGCGTGTGGAGGAGTTGGCCGGCGTGGAGCGCGCGATCCAGGACGCGGGCGGGCAAGCGCTGGCGATGCCAACGGACGTGATGGAGGCGCGTGCGGTGGCGCGGCTGGTGGAGCGGACGGTGGAGGTATTCGGGCAGGTGGATGTGGTGGTGAACAACGCGGGGATCGGCGCGCGGCTGCGCTACGATCAACTGGCATTCGAGGAGATCGCGCGCATCGTGCAGGTGAATCTGCTCGGCGCGATGCTGGTGTCGCGGGCGGCGCTGCCGGGGATGCTGGAGCGCCATCACGGGGCAATCATCTCGGTCGCCTCGGTCGCCGGGCTGATCGCGACGGACCCGGCGTATTCGGCGACGAAGTTTGGGCTGCGCGGCTTCGCGCTGGGACTGCGGCGTGAGCTGCGCGGAACGGGCGTGTCCGTCTCGCTGGTCTCGCCCGGCTTCATCCGTACGCCCTTGACGGCGGGGCGGCGCGGGAGCGGGCGGCTACCAGGGCCGGAGATCGTGGCGCGGGCCATCGCACGGCTGATCGAACATCCGCGACGCGAGGCGGTCGTGCCGAGCTACTACCGGGGCGCGATCTGGGCGGAGCGGCTGCTGCCGTTCGTGGCGGATCGGGTGCTGGGCGGCCGGCGGTAGGACGCGGGCGACCGGATGGCAAGGTCGCCCCTGGCATATACAGATCATTCGTGATGTCCAAGGGGCGGCGCGACGATCGGGATCAGCCGGCACCGGACGCGCCCGGCGTACGCTCACGCCATGACTGGAGCATGCGCAGATGCTCGTCGTAGTGGGAATCAGCATTGCCACTGATCCAGTCGTGGCGCGCGTCGAAGACGTCGTCCGGTGTGGTTGCGATCAGGTGGAGCATCTGCTGATATGAGGCATCGAAGGCAGTGCGCACGTCAGTGAGCGGCCGGTCACGGTTCTGCGCGAAGACGTAAGCGTTGATCGCATCCTCGTCTTCGGGATTCCCTGGAAACGCCGAGATCGGGTCAGGATCGCCAGCGAGCATGCGGATGACGCGCTGTTCCCACCACGTCAGATGAGCGAGATGATCCTTGACGGACCAGCCATCGGTGACACCGGGGCGGGTCTGTTCCTCCTCCGACAGACCGGCGAGCAACTCTTCCAATCTGGTGTGGGCCTCGCGAGTGCTGCGCAGGAGCTGATCGCGGCGCGTCCGCGTCTCTTGGGCGTTGGTCATCTTGTCTCTTCCTCCTTCTGGATGGTATGGCACGGCTGCAAAGCGCTGGATCGCGTCGCCGCTCCTCTCTGTCGCCGCAAAAGCAGTATACAGTCGAATGCGGGCGGGAGACGTCCGCATTGCTTGCTGTGGGAAACGCTATGTGAGGAATGTGCGCGTCCTGCCAGGAAGGGCAGCGGGTCTGTTACACTGGTGGCATATTTTCGACACAGTCGCGGCCTACACTCCGGGCGAGGGCGCTCCACATGGCGTCCGTGGGACGACGCGCGCTCGGATGAGAGAGGCGAGGCATGGAATCGATTGCGAGGCCCGCGATTTACTGGCGGCCGTCGGATGTGATTGGCGTGGCGCGGCGCGGGCAAAGCTATCTCAATCTCTGCTACCTGCTCGCGGCTTTTCCGCTGGGGGTAGCCTACTTCATTGTGCTCGTGACGGGGCTTTCGGCCGGCGTGGGATTGGCGATCACGCTGATCGGCATCCCGATCCTGGCGGCGATGGTCGTCGTCTGGATGGGACTGGGCGGCTTCGAGCGTCAGCTCACGATGTGGTGGCTCGGCGCGCAGATCGGCCCGATGGCGCCGCCGGCCGCGCCCGGCGCGACGCTCTGGCGGCGGGCAATGTCGTGGCTGAGTAACCGTGTGACCTGGACGAGCCTGCTCTATCTGTTCGCCAAGTTCCCATTTGGACTCTTTACCTTTGTGCTGATCACGACGCTGATCGCGCTGAGCGCGGGGCTGATCGCCGCGCCGGTGCCGTTTGTGATCCAGCTCGTGTCAGATGGGTCACTATCATCTGGGCAGATGACGCTGCTGGCGGTCTCTCCATTGCTGACGCTGGCGGGACTCGTGCTTGGCCTCGCGACGCTGCACATCTGCAATGGGCTAGCGTGGGCGTGGACGCGGTTCGCGCAGTATGCGCTGGGCATGAGTGACGAGGCGATCCGCCTGGCGGAGGCACAGCGGGAGACGCAGCGGGCGCGGCAGGTGGCGACACGAGCGCAGGCGCGGGCGGAGCGGGCCGAGCAGAGCCGCCGTGAGCTGATCGTGAACGCCTCGCATGAGCTGCGGACGCCGATCGCGAGCATCCGCGGGCACGTCGAGTCGCTGCTGATGGCGACGGAGGATGCGGCGGCGGATGCGCCGCCTCCCGCTGAACTGCACGGCTACCTCGCCATCGTGGCGCGCGAGTCGGAGCGGCTAAGCGCGCTGGTGGACGATCTGCTGGCGCTGGCACGGGCCGACGCGGGGGAGCTGAAGCTGGACGTGCGCGCTGTCGAGGTGGATGGGGTTGTGCGCGAGGTCTACGAGGCGCTGGCACCGCTGGCACGCCGCGAGCGCCAGGTGCTGCTGGTGCGCGAGGTGCCGGATGGACTGCCAGCCGCGCTGGCGGACCGGCAGCGGCTGACACAAGTGCTACTGAATCTGGTGCGCAACGCGATCACCTATACGCCTGAGGGCGGCATCGTCTCGATCACGGCGAGCCTGCCCGACCCGGCGCACCTGGACATCACCGTCTCGGACACGGGCATCGGCATCCCGAAGGAGGAGCTCGATCACGTCTTCGAGCGATTCTATCGCACGGACGCCTCACGTGCGCGGGCTTCAGGCGGCTTCGGCCTGGGGCTTTCCATCGTGCGTGATCTGGTGCGGGCGATGGGCGGGATGGTGACGGCGGAGAGCGTCGAAGGTGAGGGCAGCCGCTTCCACGTCGTGTTGCGTGTGGCGACATCAGAGAAAGATTGAACCGCAGAGGACGCGGAGAGCACCGAGGAGAGACGAGAACCAACACGGAGAAACGGAGGAAAGGGAGGCACATGGAGGAGGGAGGGATGGCGCTGAGGAGGGGAGAGGAGCGTGCGCGCATTGCTGTAATGACCGCTTTTGCGGCAGGCATGAGATAGAGCGAGCAGGTGGGGGATATGGCGACGATTCTGGTGGTCGAAGACGAGGCCGACCTGAGCAACCTGATCCGCAGCCACCTGGAGGCGGATGGACACACGATCCGCCAGGCGTTCGACGGGCCGGGGGCGCTGGCGCTGGTGGCGGAACAGGCTCCGCAGCTCGTCATCCTGGACTGGATGTTGCCGGGGCTGGATGGGCTGGCGGTCTGCCGCCGGCTGCGCCAGGAACACCTGATGCCCGTTCTAATGCTGACGGCGCGCTCGGAGGAGATTGACCGGGTGCTGGGGCTGGAGGTGGGGGCGGACGACTATGTGGTAAAGCCGTTTGGCATGCGCGAGCTGCTGGCGCGCGTGCGGGCGCTGCTGCGGCGCGTGGAGCTGGATACGCTGGCGCCGGACAAAGGCGCAGCCGCTGAGGAGGGTATGGCCGCACAGGACGGCGTGCCGCCGGCAGAGCGGCCTATCGTGCGTGGGCCGCTGCGCATCAACGTGGCCGACCATGCCGCCAGCCTGAACGGCGAGTCGCTGGACTTGACTCCCAAGGAATACGATCTGCTGGCGCTGCTGGCGGCGCATCCAGGCCGGGCCTTCAGTCGTGACTTCCTTTTGCAGCAGCTCTGGGGCTATGACTACGACGGCTTCGACCGCACGGTGGACACGCATATCGTACGGCTGCGCAAGAAGCTGGGGCCGCAGGGCGACGCCATCGCGACTGTCTGGGGCGTCGGCTACCGCTTCAATGGCTAGACGTGTGGGCCGCCCAGCCCGCGACATGAAGGCGCGACACTTCCGCTACAGTCTCGCGATACGCTGGACACACCTGCCGGGCATGCTGAGGGTGTCGAATGAGACAAGCCGATTTCAAAACCAGCCGCAACAGGCGAGCGGAAGTGAGAGACCACGATGGACGAGCAGACACCCGACACAGAATACGCGACATTCAATGCCAATCCGACGACGCCCCTCGGCGACGCGGAGCAGCAGCCCACACGGGACATAGCCCAGGCGGCGCGTGAGGCTGGCGGGCCGGAGGTTCCGGTTGGCACGGGAACGAGCGCACGACAGGGCCGTGCGCCTGAGGGCATGGCCTCGGCGCCAGTGCGGAGCGCGTACCCTCAGGCGCCGGGCTATCCGCCGTATCCCTATGGCGATGCGCGGGCGTACGATGGGTATCCTGGATATCCGGGGTATCCTGCGGGACCACGCGAGCGGCGGCGCGTCTCGCCGTGGGTGCCATTGGCGGGCGGCTGCCTGATCGTGCTCGCCGCGCTGATGGCGCTCTGCGCCGCCGGGGCGGGCGTGCTGGCCGCCGTCTCGATTGGCAGCGCGCCGGCGAGCGACACGATCACGAAGAGCTTCGCGGTGAGCGGGACGCCCGCGGTGGTGGTGCGGGGTGATGCGGGCAATGTGCATGTGGTGACGGGCACTGGCGGCGCGGTGGTCGTGACGCTGGACCGCGAGGTGCGCGCGATCTCGCGGGACGCGGCGCGGCGGAGCCTGGAGAGTATTCAACTCACGACCTCGCAGGACGGCAACACCGTACACGTGAGCCTGCGTATGCCGGGGCCGAGCGGGTTCCCCGATTTCAAACGACGTGTGGACCTGACCGTCACCGTGCCGGCGGCGGCGAACGTCTCTGCCAACCTCGGCGCGGGCAACCTCGACATCACCGGGATCAGCGGCACGCTCACGAGTGACGTTGGCGCCGGCAATCTCCATCTCACCAACCTGGACCTCACTGGTACGGCGACGGTGAGCGTAAGCGCGGGGAACCTGACGGCGGATCACGTCAGCGGGGCGCTGGCGGCGCGGGTGGACTTCGGCCATCTGACGCTGAACGATGTGACGCTGGCTGAGATGTCCACGCTGCGCATGAGCGCGGGCAACATCGGGGTGTCGGGTACGCTGCCTTCCGGCGCCTCGCTGGACATTGTCGATCACACGGGCAATGTGACGCTTGCGCTGCCGCGTGAGACGAGCGCGCGGCTGGACGCCACCAGCAACGCGGGCAACATCACCGTCGATCCGGCGTGGCCGGTCGCGGTCTCACGCGAGGCGTCGAACGCATCGGCGCGGGGCAACCTGGGGATGAACCCAACCGGCGCGATTACGATTCATGTGGACGCCGGCAATATCACATTCGACGCGCGGTAAGTGGCATCGAAAGGCTACGTCGCGCATCTATTACGTCGCGCATCTATGTGGTGGTAGGTTTGCCACGTCTCAGGCGTGGATGAACGATGAGATCGCAAGCGAGCCGGTCCGGTCACGAGGCCAGCTGCTTGTCTTGTCGCGCATCGTCGGTGCCGGAGCGGCGAGTATATTGCACGTACTCGTCGAGCGTGCGCAGGTAGGCGTCGTACATGCGCTCGAGGGTATGCGCGGGCATGCCGCGCTGCTCGGCCATCGCCAGGTCATACCACTTGCGCTCCATGCGCCGTTCGAGCCGCTCCAGCTCGCTGATGGCCGCCGGCGTGTTCGGTCGCGCCTGCTGTCTCGCCTGTTGCATGTCGTTTTCTCCTGATCCGCTGGTTTGCTGGTGCGCTCGTCTGCCGGGGTAGCTCGACCGGCTATGGACCTATTCCGCGCCCCCACCGCGAATCCGGTAAGGCTGGGAAGATGCGCATCCCCCTTCCCGCGAGTGGGCGGCGAAAGGGGATGCGCATGTTTGGAATATGCGACAGCGGACCGCGGGCTACAGCTCTTCGCTGAAGGCATCTTCTTCGGCGATGGTGACGGTCGCGGGCGCGACCGAGGCGCGGATCTGCGCTTCGATGGACTCGGCCACATCGGGGTTCTGGCGCAGGAACTCTTTGGCGTTCTCGCGGCCCTGGCCCAGGCGGGTGTCGCCGAGGGAGAAGAAGGCACCGGCCTTTTTGACGATGCCCATCTCCAGGCCGATGTCCAGCAGGCCGCCCTCACGCGAGATGCCTTCGTTGAACATGATGTCGAACTCGGCGACGCGGAAGGGGGCGGCGATCTTGTTCTTGACCACCTTCACCTTGGCGCGGCTGCCCATCGGCTCGGTGCCGACCTTGATGGTGTCAATGCGGCGGATGTCCAGCCGGACCGAGGAGTAGAACTTGAGCGCGCGACCGCCGGGCGTCGTTTCGGGGTTGCCGAACATGATGCCGACCTTCTCGCGCAGTTGGTTGGTGAAGATCACCGCCGTCTTCGAGTTGCTGATCGCGCCGGTCAGCTTGCGCAACGCCTGGCTCATCAGCCGGGCCTGCAAGCCCACATGCGCGTCGCCCATCTCGCCTTCGATCTCGGCGCGCGGCACCAGCGCGGCCACCGAGTCTACGACGACGACATCCACCGCGCCGCTGCGCACCAGCATCTCGACGATCTCGAGCGCCTGCTCGCCGGTGTCGGGCTGTGAGATCAGCAGCTCCTCTTTGTTCACACCCAGGCGCCCGGCGTAGTCGGGGTCGAGCGCGTGCTCGGCGTCTACGATGGCGCAGATGCCGCCGCGCTTTTGCGCGTTGGCGATCACGTGCAGGCAGAGGGTGGTCTTGCCGGAGCTTTCGGGGCCGTAGATCTCGGTGACACGCCCGCGCGGCAGTCCGCCGACGCCCAGCGCCAGGTCCAGCGCGATTGATCCGGTGGGGATCGCCTCGACTTTGACGTGCGCCCGATGCTCGCCCAGTTTCATGATCGCGCCCTTACCAAAGCGCCGCTCGATCTGCGTCATAGTGAGATCGAGGGCTTTCTCGCGCTCGCTCGCGCTCGCCGTGTACGCGACGGTGGGGGCGGAGGTGGTGGTCTCGCTTTTGGCCGGCATGCCTGTCTCCTCTCGCGCCGTCATGCTCCCGCGCGGGAGTCTCTGGCCGGCGTGCCTGGAATGTGGAATTCGCTGGTGATCCGCTTGCCCTGGTGTCCCTGCCGCGTGTGGCCGCCGGGGAAAGATCATCACTAGAACTGGTGTACGATAAGTGTACGCGACGGCGCTCGCGGCGTCAAGGGAGTATTCTGATGTCCGGGCGCCAAACCGGAAGCGGCGTCCTTATTCGGCACATGATGCCAGTGTGCCGTGCGCCACGTGACAGGGCGCGAGACGTTGTTGTACCTGTGCAAACGCCGGGACCGGGGGCGCGGCTACCGGAGTAGGAGTTCCCGCTACGCGGTGCGGCGCGGTGCGGCACTGCGCTGGCGATTGTGCTGATGACAGTGTATCGCGTGCTGGCGGCTGCTCGCCGTGGCCGCGGATTCGCTCCTACTTGCTCCTCTTGATATGGCGGACGGGGAACGGCGGCGCATGCCGTTGGTGGCGCGGATCGTGTATGCTACGAGACGGCACGTATCCCGGCTTTGCCGTATGGGAGGCCGCTGGGCGGCAGCGAAAGTGGGCATGAGATGACAGTTGGGCAAGGAGTGTTGCTCTTCGCCATCGCGATTGTGGCGGGGGCGCTGAACTCGGTGGCCGGTGGGGGCAGCTTCTTCACGTTCCCAACACTGGTGTTTACGGGCGTGCCGCCGATTCAGGCGAACGCGACCAATACGGTGGCGCTCTGGCCGGGGGCGCTGGCGAGCATCGGCGCGTATCGCAAAGAGGTGGGCGCGACGCCGCGGCCGACGCTGCTGCTCTTGGGTGGGGTGAGCCTGGTCGGCGGGCTGATCGGGGCGATCGTGCTGCTGCACACGCCCAAGGATACCTTCGCGGCGCTGATCCCGTGGCTGCTGCTGGCGGCGACGCTGCTCTTCGCGTTTGGCCCACGGCTCACGGCATTCGTGCGGTCGCGCCGGGGGGAGAAGCCGGCGGAGGGCGCGATGGCGCCGTACGGCACGGCGCTCTTGCAGCTCGTGATCTCGATCTATGGCGGCTTCTTCGGCGGCGGCATCGGCATTCTGATGCTGGCGGCGCTGGGCTTCATGGGGATGGAGAACATCCATGAGATGAACGCGCTGAAGGCGGTGCTCAACGCGCTCATCAATGGGATCGCGGTGGTGGCGTTCGTGATCGCGGGGGCGGTGTTCTGGGCGCAGGCGCTGGTGATGCTGGTGGGGGCGATTGCGGGCGGCTACGGCGGCGCGGCGCTGGCACGCAAGATGGACCCGCGCCACGTGCGCTGGTTCGTG
>JAICVS010000015.1 GCA_025935195.1 Ktedonobacterales bacterium | reverse complement strand
GCCCCCTCCCTTCCGCGCCAATGGCAAGAGCGTATCCCATCCAGAGAGCGTACCAGCGCGGCCCGTCCGGCATCCACGCCTCCACGCCTCCACGCCTCCACGCGCCATACCCGGCAAACCACTCCTGGGTCTCCGTCTTGTAGGGGGAAGCACGATTAGATGTCGCTTCCCAGGATGCGCGCCCGCAAGGAGCGCCGATTGCGATAGCCGTAGGCCTGACGCATGAGCGCCTTGGTGCGGTTGTTCTTGCCTTCGACAAAGCCATTGGAGAGGCGCAGCGGCAGGAAGGCGAAGAACGCCAGGATTTCCTCGCGCCACGTCGTAAAGGCGCTCAGTGTGCGGCGCAGTTCGTCAGGACCAGCCTGAGTGACAGCGGCGACCCAGGCGTCCAGACCGGCCGCGGCGGTCTGGGCGCTCGCACTGGCGTACCAGGCGCGCAAGTCCTCTTTGGCCTGCCAGGCTGCCGCCAAATCCGGGAAGGTTGCGGCGAGCGTGGCGCGCGCCTGCTCCTCGTCGGGCGCCAACGCCTCACGACGACGGACAAAGAGGTGGCGCTTCCCGCGCAACGCCGCCCGTCCTGCTGTACTCTGGGCGCAGCGCCGGAAGACCCGCGCGAGCGCCTTGCCCACATGCCGCACCACGTGCAAGTGGTCGGCGACGATCTGCGCACGCGGCAAACACAAGCGCACCGCTTCACGGAAGGTCAGACTCATGTCCATGCTGACCGCCTCCACCCGCTCAGGATCGTCGAGCCGCTCGAGCAGCTGCGCCACCTCGGCCTGGGTCCGACCAGCGCTGACCGCCAACGCCCGCCGTCCCTCCAAATCACAGAGCAGCGTGTCATAGCGTTGGCCCTTGCGCCGCGCGAACTCGTCTATGCCCAGATAGCGCGGCGTGGGCAACGCGCTGGTCTCGTCCAGGCTCCTGCCCTCCGCACGCAGCCGCTGCTCCACCACCGTCTCGACGCACGCGCGCACCAGCCGTGCCCCGACCTGGTAGGCGGCGGCGACCTGGGCGACCGGACGGCTCTGCGCTGGCTCGCCCAGCGTCTCACGTAAGCGCGTCGTGGGGCGCCGTCGCCAGCCGCAAGCATGGTCCACTTCCGTGAACACCCGAGCACAAGCAACGCAGCGAAAGCGCCGCTTGCGCAGGATGAGCGTGACCGGGAACGCGCCCAAGGTGACGTCACGTTTGCGGCGGCTGCGCACATCATGCTGCTTGGCGCTCAACCGCCCACACTGTGGACCGGGTGCGCGTGTCTGTGTCCCAATCACCGTCACTTCCAACTCCCCCTCCACGGTGTGCCGCTGCTGCACGATCCGCAACCCGGGCAGCGCCAACGGCACGGTGATGCCTGCCTTGATACTGACTTCGCTGCCGACTTCCTGCGCCTGACGAACGCCTTCCGCTCTGGTATGCTGCCTCCACCTGGCCTGTCTCCTCGTCGCTCGGATGGTGTAGTTGCCTATCCGATGCGACGAGGGACACGCCACGTCTTCACTTTCCTCCCAATTTCCCCCTCAAGGACGGAGACCCGCGGGATCACACGGCTTGACAGGAACAGTGCTGGGACGCGTGGCTGTGAGCGTGACACCAGCGGCAGCCACCTGACCTCCCGGACGCGGTTCCCTTCGCCATGGGTGCTCGCACGGCTCCGCTCCCGCGGACCGCGCGGCACAGCCGTTCGGCCATCGACCGCTCGCCGACGGGGGGCAGGCACGGGAGTCTCTCAGAGTCGGTCATGCCGAAGGGAGGGACAACGACCGTTCCCTGCCCGGTGTCGCGGCGAGGAGTTCAGCTGACTCCCCGCCCCTAGTACTCAGTCCAGATTGATGTGAAAGGAGGTGGTATGGTGAGACGCCGGAAAGGAGCCTCGCATGCCCACCTCGGTCGCGATCCACTTGTCGGACGACGAACGCGCCCACCTGGGGACATGTGTGCATCGCGGGCGGGCCAACGTGCGGACGTTGACCCGGGCGCATATCCTGCTCAAGCTGGACGCCGGCTGGAGCGACGACGCGATCCGCACCGCCTTCACGGTCGGGGCCAGCACGATCTGGCGCGTCCGCCAGCGAGATGGGGCCGGCGGCCTGGAGGCGATGCTGCACGACCAGCGGCAGGAGTGGTGGCGCGCAGCGCTGACGGGCGAGCAGATCGCCTATCTGGTGGCCATCGCCTGCACCGACGCGCCGGCGGGCCACGACCATTGGACGCTACGCTTGTTGGCCGGCAAGGCGGTGGAGCAGGGATATGTCCAGGGCATCTCGCCCGAGACGATCAGGCAAGCGCTCAAAAAACGAATTGAAGCCGTGGCAGCACGAGCAATGGTGCATCCCCGCAGCCAGTGCTGACTTTGTGGCGGCCATGGAGGATGTGCTGGACGTGCTGGACCTGTATGCCCAGCCCGACGATCCGCAGCGGCCGGTGGTCTGCTTGGACGAGAAGCCCGTCGTGCTGCATGCGGCGGCGCGTCCGAGCCTGCCCGCCACGCCCGGCCATGTCGAGCGGCGGGATGACGAGTACGTGCGGCAGGGCACGGCGGCGGTCTTTATGCTGGTCGAGCCGCGGGGCGGCTGGCGGCACGACGCCCCCAGCGAGCGGCGCACCGCTCAGGACGACGCCGCGCAGTTGCGCTTCCTGGCCGACGAGGTCTACCCGGACGCCCAGGTCATCCGCTTGGTACAGGACAACCCTCACCACCCATGGCCCCGCCGCCCTCTCTGCGACCTACGCGCCCGAGGAGGCCCGACGTCTGCGCCAGCGCTTCGAGTTCCACCCCACCCCCAAGCACGGCAGTTGGCTGAACATGGCCGAGATCGAGATCAGCATCCTGACCCGTGGCTGCCTGAACCGCCCTTGCCCCGACGTCGAGACGCTGTGCCAGCGCAGCGCTGCCCTGGAGAGCGAGCGCAACGCCGACCGGCGCACGATCACGTGGCTGTTTACAACGGCTGACGCCCGTACCAAGCTGCATGGTCTCTATCTGGCCGTTCAAACGAAAGTGGACTGAGTACTAGTCAAATATAGAAGGAGGGAAGGACGAGAACGAACACAGAGGAACGGAGGCAGCGGAGGGTCACGGAGGAGGATGGAGGTTGGAGCGAGGCCAGCTGGTTAGGCCGGTTGGTGTGGGTGGTGCTTGCTTCCCAGGCTGTGGTATGCTGTGCGCGATGTGAAGCGGCGGCTTGCGATGAGTGATGATGAGATGTAAGGACCGGCGGGCGATGCGGATGGCGGTCGTGGCGAACATGGGCAGGTGGGGGCGCGCGGGCCAGAGGCGTCGTGCAGCCATGCCGTGCCGCTTCGCGTTGCGCTCGCGCCGGACGTGCCTGGCGCTGCATGAGCACTATCACCTCGGCCACGGCGCGCATGCCGAGCATCCCCTCCACCGAGGCTGAGATATTTCTTCCCCGCTGGCCGACCGCGCGATAGGATACGCGGGATTGCAATGGATGCGCGAGCGGCGATGACGGCGGGCCTGATACCTTTGTAGAGTGGCGATTCCGCTGGTATGCGCGTGATCTCGGTATGCCTGTAGCCGCGTGGCGTGGGCACGCCATGTGTGGATGCGCAGAATCGGGATGAGCTGATGGATATACTGCGCGCCGATGGGATGCATCCACGGGGCGCGTGTGAGAAAGAGCGAGAGATAGGGCTATGGCACGCATCGCACCAGTCAATGCGCGGGGGACGCGCGATTTTTTGCCGCGTGATCTCGTGCGGCGCAACCGTGTCTTCGCGCTGCTGCGCGAGACGTTCGAGCGCTACGGCTACGAGCCGCTGGAGACACCGGCCATCGAGAATACGGCGGTCTTGGAGGGCAAATACGGCGAGGAGGGGGAGCGGTTGCTCTTTCGCATCCTCAAGCGCGGGCGCGAGCTGGAGTCGGGCGTGCGCGCGCTGGATGCGCTGCCGGCGGACGAGCGCGGCGCGGCTTCGCTGGCGCGCTCCCTTGCGGATGAGGCGCTGCGCTACGACCTGACGGTGCCGTTCGCGCGGGTGATCGCGGCGCATCAGAACGCGCTCGTCTTGCCGTTCCGGCGCTACCAGATGCAGCCGGTCTGGCGCGCGGACAAGCCGCAGCGCGGGCGTTACCGTGAGTTCTATCAGTGCGATGTGGACTGCGTGGGCAGCCGCGCGATGAGCGTGGACGCGGAGATGGTGGCGATCCATTGCGAGGTGTTCACCAAACTGGGCTTCACGAGCTTCGTCACCAAGATCAATCATCGCGGGCTGCTGCGTGCGCTGATGGAGGCGTGCGACATCCCGGAGGAGCAGCGCGGCGCGGCGCTCACGGCGGTGGACAAGCTGGACAAGGTGGGGCTGGAGGGCGTGCGCGACGCGCTGGCGAAGGCGGAGATCGCGGATGCGGCGGCGCGCACGCTGATGGAGATGATCAGCGTCTCCGGGGCGCCCACCGAGACCATCGCGCGGCTGCGCCCGTTGGTGGGCGAGCGGCCGGATGGGCAGCGCGCGCTGGACGAGCTGGGCGCGGTGTTCCGGGCGCTGGCGGAGATGGGTGTGCCGGATGAGCGAGTGACGCTGGATGTCTCGCTGGTGCGCGGGCTGGGCTACTACACGGGGCCGATCTTCGAGACGGTGCTGACGAGCTCGACGCTGGGCAGCCTGGGGGGCGGCGGCCGCTACGATCAGCTCATCGGCATGTTCAGCGGGCGCGAGCTGCCCTGCACGGGCATCTCGTTCGGCATCGAGCGCATCCTTGACGCGCTGGACGAGCAGGGGATCGCGCTGGGCGAGGCGGTGACGACGACGCAAGCGCTGGTGCCGCTGTTCGCGCCGGAGACGATGGCGGCGGCCTTCGCGCTGGCGGGCGAGCTGCGCGCGGCGGGGATCAATACCGAGGTCTACCCAGAGCCGCGCGATCTGAAGGCGCAGCTCGCGTTCGCCAACAAGAAAGGCATTCCGCTGGCCGCGCTGCTAGGGCCGGACGAGCTCGCGGCGGGAGCGGTGGTGCTGCGCGATCTGCGCGCCGGCACGCAGCGGGCGGTGCCGCGCGGCGAGGCGGTGGCGGCGGCGCGCGCGACGCTGGGGATGGAGTAGAAGAAATACAACAGAATCATCAGTGACGCGATAGGTGAGACGGGGTGTTCGAATGCGTCCCGTCTCGCATCATGTGCGACGACTAGAAGGCTCTCAACGAGCATGTGCTATCATCTTGCTATCATGACGCTATCATATGTGATAGCATAGGGGTGCGGTGTGTCGAAGCGGAAGAAGCGGATAGAAAAGCTACGTCGTCTGGCGCGCTTCAGCGCTGAGGAGTTGGACACTATCCTCGTCAACGACCTGGGATGTTCGGTGACGCAGCCAGGAACGAGTCACCGCACGTATCGAGCGCCAGACGGGCGCAGGGTAACGATCCCGCAGGACAGGCCGCACATCAAGCGGGTGTACGTGAAGTAGGTTCTGGACACGTTCGCATCGGAGATCGAAGCGATCGAAAGTGAGGGCGACAGTGATTGACACGTCGCACACGATAGATGAATACCTGGCGCTGCCCTACACAGACTGGGTGCGAATTGATGTTGATGAGGGCGGCTATTACGCTGGCGTCGTGGAGCTTCCCGGATGCCTAGCAGATGGTGAGACCCGCGCGGAGGCATTGGAGCGACTACAGGATGCCAAGCGCTCATGGCTCACATCGGCTATCGATCACGGCGATCCCGTCCCGCTGCCACTGGAGTTGCAGGAGTACAACGGCAAGATTTTGGTGCGAGCGCCAAAGAGCCTACATCGCGATCTGGCACAGCGGGCGGCGTTGGAGGGAACCAGCCTGAACCAGTTGTGCGTCTCGTATCTGAGCCGGGCGCTGGGGATGGCGATCGCTGCTGGACGTGGCGAGAGTCCGATGGACAATTCGGCCGATCCTACAATGGCTGCCTCCGTGATCTGATGAACCAATGGGAGGCGCCGGCCATGAAGCGGGAGGTGCCGGCCATGAAGTGTGTGATCTGCAAACAGGCGGATACGCGACCCGGAACGACGACGGTGACACTTGAGCGAGATACGCTGACGCTCGTCGTCAAAGGGGTGCCCGCCCGCATCTGCCCGAACTGCGGCGAGGAGTATGTAGAGGAGGATGTCGGCACACGGCTGCTGGAGCTGGTGGAGCAGGCGGCGAATGCCGGTGTGCAAGTGGAGGTCCGGCAGTTTGTGGCGGCCTGACGGACCGGGCGGAGCGCAACTGACGGCGGATTGGTATCGTGCGGATGCGCTCGGCAGGGGCCAGGCTCTTGTCGAGCGCCGATCCCTTGTGTTCGATGTAAAGAGGGATGGCTAGGGGGCGCTCTCCACGGACGCTAAGCGCCGCCGCGCCAGCCGCTCGTTGACACGTCGCTGCCACTGCTCGAACGGCTCCAGGTGCGTCAGGGCGTCGGGAATGAGAGCGCCGGGCCGGTGATAGAGCAGGACGCCCTCACGGCTGACGGTGGCGACGAAGTCGGGGTCGAGGTCGGATGTGCGCTCGTCGCCAGGGATGGGCATGATCGGCCAGCGGTACTGCTCATCCACCGTCTCGTCCTCGGCCCGCCGGATGATGTGGACGAGATCGGTGGTGCGCTCCAACTCGGTGAGATGGTCTGGGCAGCCCGTGAAGAGGACGAGGAGATCGGCATCGCTGCACTTGTGTGGAGTGAGGCGGGCGACTGAACCGAAGAGCGCGAGCAAGTTGATTGGCAGATCGTCGCGGGCACTCGCGCGTTCAGCGATACGCTCAAGCGTCGCGATGAGGCGAGGATATTCCCGCGCGTACAAGGCGGCAATACTCATCTTGCCCATAATACCGACTTTCTATGCCGTTTATGGTCGCAAACCGGCAACCCAATCATGGATAGTCTGCAAGAGTCTTCTCGCCTCCGCACTGGTTACGCCATTCGTCTTGGCCCCATACACGTTGCCCGCGCGCTTCGTTTCGAGCTGATCCCACGCCTCGCGCACTGCCTGTGGGGCGTTGGCCTGACGCAGAAGACTCACGTTCTGCTTGTGCATGTGGTTCTGCTTGTGCATGTGGTTCTGCTTGTGCTGGACGCCCAACCATTCCGCGCCGGCCGGGACGTAGTTGTAGGCAGCCATGTAGCAGCCCTCGACGATGCTCTCCCAGTCGGTCGCGGGATCGAGCTTCGTCTGCGCGGACGCGAGGCGCTCGGCCTTCTCGAAGTGCGTTTGCGCGTTCATGGCTCGCCTTGCTCGCCTTGCTTGCCTTCCCCACCATCGCCAGCCGTCGCCCCCCATGCGTTATAGGATAGCGGGCGATGGGACGTCAAACTGAATTCAGGGGCGGAGTTGTGAACATGAGCGTTGGAGATGCTGCGCCGCATCGTTGCGCCTGGGCGCGTAGCGAACTGGCGATCCGCTATCACGATGAGGAGTGGGGCGTGCCGGCGCGCGACGACCGCACGCTCTTCGAGTTCCTGGCGCTGGAGGGGGCGCAGGCCGGGCTGAGCTGGGAGACGATCCTGCGCAAGCGCGAACGCTATCGCCAGGTGTTCGACGGCTTCGATCCGGCCATCGTCGCGCGCTACGGACCAGAGAAGGTGGCGGCGCTGCTGGCCGATCCCGGCATCGTGCGCAACCGCGCCAAGATTGCCGCGGCGATCACGAACGCGCGGGCGGCGCTGGCGGTGCGCGACGAGTTCGGCAGCCTCGCGGCGTACCTCTGGCGCTTCGTGGATGGTCAGCCAAAGGCGAACGCCTGGCGGACACTGGCGGAGGTGCCGGCGCGCACGGCGGAATCCGACGCGATGAGCAAAGACCTGAAGCGGCGCGGCTTCGCCTTCGTCGGCTCGACCATCTGCTACGCCTTCATGCAGGCGGTGGGCATGGTCAACGACCATACGATAGACTGCTTCCGCTGGGACGAGCTGACTCGACGGTAGCCTGGCTGTGAGTGTAGATAGTATCTGGTTTGCCTCCCACGCTGGCCTGATATGCCGTACAATGGCGCAAGGCATCGGGATATGGCGGAGGTGAGCGATGTCCTCTGAAGCGACCGAAGAGACGGAAGCAACCGAAGCGACGAAGAGTGCGCCGTCTAGCCCGGACGAGATGGGCGTCTTCGGCACGTTCGCGCTGTTCGAGCTGGGCGCGTCGTGGGCCGAGCTGAACGGCGCGTCGCGGCGCGTGGGCGCGCGCGAGCCGCTGGAGGTCATCGCCGCGCATACGGAGCGTGTCGCCGTGGACGGCTATCTCACGGTTGGGCTGACGGAGCGCTCGCACTTCCTCTTGCGGCTGCACGCCCGCCAGCCCGAGCAAAGCCAGGCGGTGATCGCGGACCTGCTGCGCACGCGGCCGGGGCGCCACCTGACCGTGCGCCACACGCTCACGGGCGTGACACGGCCGCTGGTCTACGCCTCACAAGCGCCGGATCAGCTCCAGGCGCTGCAAGCCACCGAGTACGCGGGCGGGCTGCCGCCGCGCTACGCCGTCGTGATCCCGACGCGCAAGTCGGCGGCGTGGTGGAATCTGCCGGAGGCCAAGCGGCTGGCACTGATGCGCGAGCACACGGCAGTGGGGATCGAGTATCTGGCGAAGGTGAAGCGCCGGCTCTACCACGCGACAGGGCTGGCCGACGCCGACTTCGTCACCTGGTTCGAGACGGACGACCTGGCGGCGTTCTCCGCGCTGGTGGCGCGGCTGCGGGCGCTGCGCGAGGACACCTACAACGAGCGGCTGGGCGCGCCGACGATCCTGGGAACGGCGCGCACGCTGGATGAGCTGTTCACGGAGCTGGCGCACTGAGCGCCACCATGCACGGCACCGGGCTACACGTACCGCTCGATCTTCTCGACAAGTTGATACATGTCAAAGGGCTTGGCGATGAAGTCGTCGGCGCCGGCATCGCGCGCGATGCGCTCAGTATCCTTGCTGGCGGAAAAGATGATGATGGGAATGGCGCGCGTCGCGTCCGCGCGCTTGAGTTGCCGGCAGATCTCGCCGCCATCGCGGCCGGACATGCGGATGTCGAGCAGGATGAGATCGGGCAGGCCATCCGCGAGCTGGCCGATGGTTGTCACGTCAACGGTCGTCCGCACCGCGTAGCCGACTTCCTCCAGGAACTGAGCGATCGCGTCAACGATGCCGGGATCATCGTCGGCAATCAGGATCGTCTTTCGCTTGCCATCTTGATCCGTGCCCATACCGCGATCTCCTTCCAGGCCGATCCTATTCCTCTGGTGTCGCTGGCAGCGGCAGCGCGAAGGCGAAGATAGAACCCTGGCCCTCCTCGCTCTCAACCCAGATACGCCCATGGTGGCGCCGCACGATCTCGGCCGAGATATACAGGCCGAGGCCAAGCCCCGGATAGGTCTCGTGCTCCTTTCCCTCAATGCGGAAGAAGCGGTCGAACACCTTGCCCTGCTTCTCTTTGGCGATACCGAGGCCGAAATCGCGCACGCTGGTGATGATCTCCCCCTCGCCAGGCGCGGTCCGTACGACGACCCGATCCGCCCGCGGTGAGTATTTCACGGCGTTCGTGAGCAAGTTGGTCAGCACCTGCCCGATGCGCTCGCGGTCCCCCGTTACGCTAATCGAGGGCGCGAGCTCGCAGACGAGCGTATGGCGCGTCGCTGTGCGCTGCACTTCCTCGACGATGTCCGCGACCAGCGCGCCGTAGTCGAAGGTGGACGGCTGGAGTTTGAACTTGCCGCCCTCGATCTTGGTCTCGTCGAGCAGATCGGCGATGAGCTTGGTCAGCTTGTTCAACTGGCCGTCCATCTTGCCGAGCAGATCCGCCGAGCGCGCATCTCCCGCTTTTTGGAAGCGCAGAGCCAGCAGTTGCGCGTACGCCTTCGCGCTCGTCACGGGCGTCTTCAGCTCGTGGCTGGCGATGCTGATGAAATCGTCCTTCTGCTGTTCGAGCCGGCGCTGTTCGGTCACGTCGGTGTTTGTGCCGAACCAGCGCATGACTCTGCCAGACGCGTCGCGGATGGGGATGGCGCGCGAGAGGAACCAGCGGTACCTCCCATCCTTGCCGCGCAAGGGAAAGGTGTCCTCCCAGGGCGTTCCGCTCTGGAAGCATGCGCTGATCTTAGCGACGACGCGCGCTACGTGATCGGGATGGTGAACCTTTTGCCAGCCCCAGCCTTTCATCTCATCCAGCGTCGTGCCAGTGTAGTCGTACCAGCGCTGGTTGTACCAGAAGATGAAGCCGGTCTCGTCCGCCATCCAGGCGAATTGGGACATATTGTCGGCGAGCGTGCGGAACCGCTCTTCGCTCTCCTGCGCCTGCTGGCGCGCGCGGACGAGATCAGTCACATCCACCGCGTGAACCAGGATGCCATCCATCACGCCCGACTCGTCTCTGCTGGGCTGGTAGACGAAATTGAAGTACACGTCCTCTAATGTGCCATTGCCGGCGCGGTCGAGCCTGACTGGCACCTCCTTGCCCTCATGGGTCTCGCCGCTCGCATACACGCGGTCCAACAACTCATAGATTCCCTGCCCCGCCAATTCGGGCAGCGCCTCGCGGATCGGCTTGCCAAGCACCTCGCGCCCTCTGCCGATCGCCCGCATGTACAGGGGGTTGGCTAGCTCATAGACGTGCTCCGGCCCGCGCATCACAGCGATCACCGCCGGCGCCTCCATGAGAATGTCATGCAATCGCCGCCGTTCCGCCTCAGCCTGAAGCAGCGCACGCTGTTCGCTCGCGCGCAGTCGCTCGCGCTCTTCTTCCGCCTGTTGGTGCTCAATCGCCAGGATGGCCGTGCGCGAAACCAGCCGAATGATCTGCCGATCATCCTCAGTGGGTAGCCGCGGATGGCGGTAGTACATCGCGAACGTGCCCAATACCCCGCCATCGCTGCCGATCAGCGGCGTTGACCAGCACGCCCGCAACCCATGCGGCAGGGCGAGATCGCGGTACTCCATCCAGAGCGGATCATGCGCGATGTCTTCCACGATCACAGTTTCTTTGGTGTATGCGGCGGTGCCGCAGGAGCCGGCCCGCGGCCCAATCGCGAGCCCGTGGATGGCGTCGTTGTAGGCGTCCGGCAGGCTGGGAGCCGCGCCACGCAGCAGGTGCCGCCCCTCAGGGTCAAGGAGATGGAGCGAGGCGACCAGGCCACTCTCTGACTGCGCTTCGACCCAACGAGCGATCATCACGAGGATATCCGCCAGGGGCATACCGCGCGTGATCATCTCCAGCACCCGGCCTTGCCCCTCGACGAGCGCCTCCAGGTGCCGATGCTCCACCGCGGCGGCGCTCGCGCCAGCGGTATGCGTTCGCTGCGGCATGCCCATTGGCAAGGCTCCTATGATGGGGTAGATGGTATCACCGGCGGTCTGCCGACAGTGAACCCTTCCTCGGCTCTCCGACCCGATTGTTGGGGGATTTCCAGAATCACGACCGTCATGGCTAGATGCGGATGACGCGCTCACCTGCTCTCGGCGCTTCTTTTTCCATAGTAGACCATGCCTCCCGTCCGCGGCAACCTAAGCAATTCGCATACCGTGTGTACTATGGGGGTAGACGATATGCGACTGGAACTACTCTATGCGCGCTCACTTCCCCAACCACATCGCCTCGTAGGTAGACCAGTCGCTATCGCTGGTGAGGGCGTAGCGGTAGATGGCGACGCCGGTAAAAGGGGCCGTCTCGGTGTCGCTGTTCAGCCCGGCGATCACGCCGTTCAGGCCGGTGCGCATATTCTCGGCGGTGTCGTGATACCAGAAGCCATTGCCGGGGTAGGTGGGCAGGCCGATCAGCACCTCCGGCGGGCGGCTGGGGCTGCGCGCCGCTTCGAGGATGTTCGCCGTCTCCTGCTTGACGGCGAGCTGGTAGGCGGAGGCGGTGGGCATGGCGGTGTTGTAGAGCATGGCGACGATCTGGTCGGCGTGCTTGGCGACGGCGGCGTAGTAGAAGCTGGTCCACCAGGCGTCGGCGCGGCCGATGTCGTGGATGAGGCTGGCGACGGTGGCGTTGGGCGCCCACTTCTGCGCGGAGACGGAGACGATGGCCCCCGCCGGCAGCGCCGCGTGCGTCTCGTCCAGCAGGTCCAGGAAGTGGTTGTTGTTGTTGACGATCGGCTCGATGTCGTAATGCACGCCGTCGTAGCCGAGGTCGTTGACGAAATGGGCGGCGGTGTGGACGATGCCCGCGCGCACCGACGAGTCCGCCAGGTCCACGCTCTCGTCCGCTGGGTAGCCGCCGGCGATCTCCACCTGGCCGATCCAGGCGAGAATCTTCAGGTTAGGCAGGCGGGTATGAAGCTGCGCGGCCAGCGCGCCGGCGTCGGGCGCGCGGTCGGCGGGGATGGCGCCGTCGCTTTCCAGCGGGCCGACGTGGGCGAAGACGTAGGTGATCTGCTCACGGCCGAGGCGGTTCGCGAGCTGGTCGAACTCAGCGGCGGAGTGGGGTTGGCCGGCCCAGGCGTGTTCGAGCCAGACTGCGTTCTTGCCGGTGTTGAAGTGGGCGCCGGGGAAGTCGGTGACGGTCTTGCTGAGCCGCCAGTAGCCGAAACCGAGGGCGACGAGGACGAGCAGCAGCAGCGCCAGCAGCGCGCGGACGGCTCGCCAGAGGCGCGGATGGCCGTGGCGCGGGGCGCGGGGGACGCGGGCGATCGGCTGCTCGCCGGTCAGCGGCCAGGTCGGCGCCGGCTCAGGACGTGCCGGATGCGTGTCGCGCATGCCGATCCTCCAGTACCCCGTCAGGGCTATGCGCGCGCCTCGCGCGCCTCGCGCGCATGGCGAGCCGCTTCGTCCAGCGCCGCGTTGGCGAGGGCGTCGGCGCGGGCGTTGCGCGCGCGCGGGACGTGCGTGAAGGTGACGTCTGGCAGGGCGCGCACCAGGGCGGATGCCTCCGCGTAGAGCGGACGCAGCGCCTCGTCTTTCACGCGGTACTCGCCCGCCATCTGCTTGACCACTAGCTCGCTATCCAGACAGACGCGCACGGCGGCGGGGGTGTAGCGGGCGACGGCGCGCAGGCCGAGGATGAGTGCGCGATACTCCGCCTGATTGCTGGTCAGCACGCCCAGGGTGCGTTTGCCCTCAGCAACCGTTGTGCCGTCGGCGCGCTCGATCACCACACCCGCGGCAGCGGGGCCGGGGTTGCCGCGCGCGGCGCCGTCGGTGCGCAGGATCAGCACGCGCCGCTCATTCATCTCCGCCGCCCCCTCGCCCACTACGCCGCCGCCGCTCATGCGCCGCCGCCGCTCATGCGCCGCCGCGCCCCTGCGCCTCGGCCAGCGCCTCATGCGCGGCATCGTAGCGTGCCTCCGGTAGCACGCGCAGCCGCGCCAGCGGAATCTCGCCGTCGCAGTATTCGCAGCGGCCGTAGGTGCCGAGCGCGAACTTGGCGAGCGCATGCTCCACTTCGGCGAGGTCGTGGCGCGCGGCCTCCTCGCCCGCGTACTCGCGATCCGCCTCCTCGAGGTCCACGCTGGCGTCGCCGCTGTCGCCGACCAGATCGGATGGATCACCGGTTGGCGGCGGCTCCATGCCCAGCGCTGTGCGCAGCCGGGCGCGCTTCGCTTCGAGCTGTCGTCGCAGCTCGGCTAGCACGTCAGGTGTCAGCTCCGTTGCCATGTCGCCCGCTCCTTTCCTCCGCGTCACCATCACACTCACCACACCATAGCACGTGACAGCATGTCACAGGATATACATCGCGCCACATCCGGCGGCGAACTCCTCGGCTGTCAGCCCGTAGACCAGCACGTCGTGATGGCGGCCGCTGGTGTAGATCATGCGGCGCAGTTGGCCCTCGCGCTGGAAGCCGAGCCGTTCGTGCAGCCGCTGCGATGGCTCGTTGAAGTCGTAGACCTGGACCGTGACCTTCTGGTAGCGCAGCTCGCGGAAATAGTAGCGCAGCTCGCGGAAATAGTAGCGCAGCACCAGCGCGATAGCCGCGGCGGCGTAGCCTTTACGCCGGTGCTCCGCGCGCACGGCCACACCGTAGGTGAAGGTGCCGTTGCGCGGATCGCAGGCGTGGGTGGCGATGGCGCCGGCCAGCGCACCATCCCGATCCACGATCTCGAAGTGGTAGGCGTCACCCTCCGGCTCGCGCAGCGCGGTCGCCTCTGCCCAATGCTTTGCCCGCTCCCGCGACTTGGGAAAGTGGATGCGGTCGAGCAGGCCGTAGCTCGCGGTGTCCTGGTCCCACGTGAAATGGGTTTCCCAGTCGGAGGGCTCGACGGCGCGCAACCGCACGCGCTCGCCCTGCCAGATCGAATCGCTCATGCGACCGGCCTCCTTTCGTCAGACCTCACTATGGCACGTACAGGATGCGGCCGCAGTTGCTACAGGGGACGAACTCGCTGCCGGCGCGGGCGCGTTGGAGCGTGGCGGTGGTGAGGCTGACACGGCAGGTCTGGCACGTCCCGCCCTTGACCTCGGCGATTGCCCGGCCGCCGCGCGTGCGACGTAGCGACTCATAGCGCGCGAGGGCGTCGGGCGGGAGCGGCACCGCCTTCGCGTCGCGGCGGGTACGCAGATCGGCCAGCCGCGCCTCGGCGCCGGCAAGCTTTGTCGCGAGCTGCGCGCGGTCCGCGCCCTGCGCCCGCATCGCCGCATCCAGCGCGTCGCGCCGTTGCGCGACAGTCCGCTGCGCGGCTTCGCTCGCCTCCATCGCCGCCAGCAGCGCATCTTCCTGGCTGGCGCGCTGGGCATTGAGGTGGGCGATCTCCTGCTGCAGCGCGCTCAACTCTTTGAGCGGCGTGCCGCCGGCATAGAGGCGCGTCTCCTGGCGCTGGATGCGCGCCTGCGTGTCTTCGAGCGCGGCCTCGGCCTCGCGCACCTCGCGCGCACGGACGGCCGCCGCCTGGGTCGCTTTTTGCAGCGCGGCGCGGGCCGCGCGGGTGGGCACGTCGTTCTCCAGCTCGCGGCGCAGCGCGTCCGCCTCGATGCCGGCGCGCTCGCTGTCCAGATCCAACTGCTGCAAGGCCAGCAGCTCCGCGATCACCGCCCGGCTCATCCCGCCTGCTCCCCTCTGCTCGCCGCCTATCACACGCTCTGCACGCGGGCGTCACGCGGACCGTTCTTCCACTCCAGCAGTCGCCATGATACCATGCCCGCATGACGATACGAGCAGACGAATCACCCTGGGCGCCGCCGCCGCACGCGCACCTCTGGCCTGACACGGCGCGGGTGGATGGCGCCGGGCGGCTCTGGCTGGGCGGGGTGGCGGCGGCGCGACTGACGGGCGAGTTCGGCACGCCGCTCTACATCTACGACGAGGCGACGATCCGCGCGCGCTGCCGCGCGTTTCGCGATGCTTTCACGGGGCGCTGGTTGGCGAGCGCGGTCGCCTACGCCGGCAAAGCCTATCTCTCCCCCGCGCTCTGCCACATCCTGCTGGATGAAGGCATAGAGCTAGACGCGGTCTCGGCGGGTGAGGTGGGGCTGGCGGTAGCGAGCAGCTATCCGGCGGAGCGCATTCACCTGCACGGCAACTACAAGCCAGTGGCCGAGCTGGCGGCGGCGCTGGATGCCGGCGTCGGGCGCGTCGTAGTGGATAGCCTGGAGGAGCTGGAGCGGGTCGAATCGCTGGCGCGCGAGCGCGGCCGGCGCGCGGCGATCTGGCTGCGGCTAAACCCGGATGTGGAGACTGAGACGCATGCGGCAGTGCGCACCGGGCATGCCGGATCGAAGTTCGGGCTGGACATGGCGGCGGTGGATGCGGCGGCGCGGCGGGCGGCGGCCTCGCCATGGCTGGAGCTGGTCGGGCTGCACGCGCACGCCGGATCACAGTTGTTGGACGTGCGGCCGGCGGTGCGGGTGACGGCGTTCCTCTGTACGGCGGCGGCGCGGTCGCGGGACACGCACGGACTGGCGGTCCGCGAGATCAGCCCTGGCGGCGGGCTAGGCGTGGCGTACACGCCGGGCGAGGCGCCGCCCACGGTTGAGGAATACGCCGAGGCGGTGACGGGCGCACTGCGCGCGGGTGTGGCGCGGCACGGGCTGGAGCCGCCGCGGCTGGTGGTCGAGCCGGGGCGAGCCATCGTCGCGCACGCGGGCGTCGCGCTCTACACGGTCGGCCCGCGCAAGCGCGCGCCGGACGGGACGACGCTGGTGGCGGTGGACGGCGGCATGGGCGACAACCCGCGCCCCGCGCTCTACGGCGCACGCTACCACGCGGCGCTGGCCGAGCGCATGACGGCGCCGGCCGCCGAGCGGGCGCGCATCGTGGGGCGCTACTGCGAGTCGGGCGATGTGCTGGTGGAGGAGATGATGTTGCCGTTGGCGCGCGCGGGCGAGACGCTGGCGATTCCGGTGAGCGGGGCGTACCAGTTGGCGATGGCGAGCAACTACAATCTGGCGCCGCGCCCGGCGGTGGTCTTCGTCGCGGACGGGCGGGCGCGGCTGGTGCGCCGGCGCGAGACGCTGGACGATCTGCTGCGGGCCGAAGTGATGGATCGAACGGACTGAAACAGGCTGGCGTATTCCATTGTGGTACCTGGTGATCGGTCGAGGACGACTGGAGACGCGATGGCGCGTGTGGGGCGAGACGCGGAGGAGGCAGAGCGGATGACGATCGCGGAGTATCTGCGTGGGCTGGAGGAGACGTTCTCGCCGCAGCGCGCCGCGGGACGGCGGGCGGTGCTGCAATATGTGTTCAGCGGCAGCCAGGCCGGCGTCTGCCATGCGGCTGTCGAGGGCGGGACGATCCGCGTGGCGTGCGGGCCACATCCCGCGCCGACGGTGACGGTCGAGACGGACTTCGACCTGTGGATGCGCGTGATGGCCTACCAGGAAGATGCGCTGCTGGCCTATCAGGCCGGCAAGTTTCGCGTGACGGGTGACGGCGAGCTGCTGATGGAAGCCGATAGCTGGTTCCCGCGGCCGATCCGTGAGTGAGGGAGGCGCCGCTCATCGTCCGGCGTCGCGCATGCGCTCCCGCGGATATGCGACATAGGCGTCGCCGTCAACGTCGAGGAGCGCGTCGGTGACAGCGGGCAGGCATTGTACCGCCATATCAAAACGTGCGGCCGAGGAGTTGATCCCACGGCTGCTCGGCGGCGACCTTGAGGATCACATCTTCGCGGTCGCGGGCATAGAGGTAGAGCTGGGCGAAGAATTCCTCTTCGGGCAGGGGGTAGGTGGGGTTGATGCACAGGTAGGGGTAGCGCCAGGGCGAGCGGACGCCGGGCGCGCGAATGACCTCGATGCGCCGGCCGACGCGCAGGCGGTAGGTGAGGCCGGGGCGCAGGCGTGAAGGGACGTCCAGATAGCCCTGGTCTTGTAGCTTGGCCCACAACGCCTCGCCCAGCGTGGCGCGGGCCACCTCGCGGGCGCGGCGGCGCGCCTCGGCGTAGTCAGCGCGGCTGAAGCCGGCGCCGGCCGAGCGCTTGGGCAGATGATCCCAGCGGTGGCGCCAGGGCCGCTCGATGGCCGAGTCGTTGGGATCGTCGGGATTGGCGTGGTCGCCGGCCGCCGAGGCAAGGCCCAGCAGCCGGCGCCACCACGAGACGATCCTAGCCGCCGGCGATGGGAGCAATGATTTGATATTCCTCGACGTTGGGATCGAACGGCGCGCGGTCAATGACGTGGCGGCCGTCCACCTTCTTGGAGACCATGCAGCCGCTTTCGCGCGCTTCGCGCAGGATGCGCTCGGCCTCTTCAATCGAGCGGCGGGCTTCGGCGGTGTCGGTGGTGGCCCACTCGACGACCTGATGGCCGCGCCGGTTCGCGACGAGAATGCGCCCCATCCAATACACCTCTTCCATGCTAGCGCGAGGCGACCGCCCGGGCATGCCATCCACGTCCGCGGATTCCGTCGCCTCGGCGATGAGAAAGACGGTACGCGCACCCGGCCGAATCTGTCAAGGATCACCGGACACGCGGACACGCGGACACGGCAGGCGAGGCTGCCGGGCGAACGGCGCGGCGTGCTACACTGAAGCGCGGCGAGCGATGAGAATGCGATGGCGCGAGCGCGGCCGGCGAGGGCAGGCATGGCAGAGGAACGGCGCGACGACGGGACACACGCGGATGAGGCACCCCGCAGCGGCGAACGGGGCAAGCGCGGCGGCGAAGCGAAGCCGGCGCGCGAGCGATTGGACGTGCTGCTGGTGGAGCGCGGGCTGGCGCCGAGCCGCGAGCGGGCGCGCGCGCTGATCCTGGCCGGCGAGGCGCGTGTGGAGGGGCAGCCGGCGCCGAAAGCGGGCATGCTCGTACACAGGGACGCGCGGCTGGAGCTGGTTGGCGATGGCGAGGTGCGCTATGCCAGCCGGGGCGGCCTGAAGCTGGAGCGCGCGCTGGATGCCTTCGGGCTGAACCCGGCGGGGCTGGTCTGCCTGGATATCGGCGCCTCTACCGGCGGCTTCACGGACGTGCTGCTGCGGCGCGGCGCGGCGAAGGTCTATGCGATTGATGTCGGGCGCGGGCAACTCGCCTGGACGCTGCGGAGCGATCCGCGCGTCGTGGTGATGGACCGCACGAACATCCGCCACCTGGCCGCGCTGCCAGAGCTGGCGGACTGCGCTGTGATCGACGTCTCGTTCATCTCGCTGCGGCTGGCGCTGCCGCCGGTAGCGGCGCTACTCGCGCCGGGCACATGGGTCGTGGCGCTGGTTAAGCCGCAGTTCGAGGCGGGGCGCGCTGAGGCCGACCGCGGCGCGGGCGTCATCAGCGATCCGGCGGTCCACCAGCGCGTGCTGCGCGAGCTGCTGGCGTGGCTCGAGACGCTGTCGGCGCCCGTTGAGGCCGATGGCCCGCGGCTTGCCGCGAAAGGGCTGATCGTCTCGCCCATCACCGGCCGCGAGGGCAACCACGAATACCTGCTCTGGCTGGCGCTGGATCAGGCGCACGCTGGCAGCGGCGATGAGCCGCGCGGTGTAGTAGGTGAGGCCGTAATCGAGACGGCTGTATCCCAGGCGTTCGGCATACACGACGAGACGCGGCCAGCGAGGCCACACGCGGCGGCGAGCGAATAGACGAATAAACGACGTGGATCGCGCGCGAGCGGCGCGCTGTCAGGAGGCTGGCGATGCGGTACGTGGTCGGCGTGGATGGGGGCGGCACCAAGACGGCCGCCACGGTGCTGGGCGAAGATCTGGGCGCGGTCGCCAGCGCGACGAGCGGCCCGGCGAACCACCGCTCCGTGGGGATGGAGGAGGCGAGCGCGAACATCGCCACGGCCATCACCACGGCGCTACGTAGCGTGAATGTTCCCCTGGAGAGCGTCGCGGCGATCTGCATGTGCCTGTCCGGCTTCGATACGGACCTCGATCTGCCGGTGCCGCAGGGGACGGTGCGCCAGCTTGGCTACAGCGGCACGGCGATCTTCGAGAACGACGTGGTGGGAGCATGGGCGGGGGCGACGGGGGGGCAGGCCGGGCTGGTGGTGATCGCGGGCACCGGCTCTACTGGGCTGGGCATGAACGAGCAGGGGCGGCTCTGGCGCACCGACGGCTGGGATTACCTGCTGGGCGACGCCGGCAGCGGCTACGACATCGGGCGCAAAGGCATCCGCGCGGTGATGCAAGCTTTGGATGGGCGCGCGGGGCCGACGCTGCTGGCGCGCGAGCTGAAGGCGGCGTACGGCGTGGAGGACGCGGAGGCGATGCGCCGACTTTGGGACAGCACGACCTTCGGCAAGTTCGAGGTGGCCGCGTTCGCGCAGCGCGTAAGTGCGATGGCGGATGAGGGGGATGTGACGGCGCGCGACATCCTCTCGCAAGCCGGGCAAGACCTGGGGCGGCAGGGGGCGGCAATCGTCGCGAAGCTGGGCATGGGCGATGCGGCGTTCCCGGTCTCGACGGTGGGCAGCGTCTTCAAGTCGGGACAATGGGTGACGGAGCCGTTCCGCCGCCTGATCGCGCAGGCGGCGCCGCGCGCGACGTTCCGCGCGCCGTTGCATGCGCCGGAGGTGGGCGCGGCGATCCTGGCGCTGCGGCGGCTACGCGACGGCGATACCGGCTCGTGGACGCTTGGCACCGGACAACGGCGCATCCAGCGCAGCCTGCGCATTGACGAGATCGCACATGTGTGATGAGGGCCGGCCGGATGAGCGAGCGAGCTGAACAGACTGAACAGGCCGCGCGCTGGACACGCTTCGTGCTGGTGCGCCACGGCGAGGCGTCCGGCAACCGCGAGCTGCGCTACCTGGGCGCGACGGACGCGCCGCTGACGGAGCGCGGGCGCGAGCAGGCGCGGCAGTTGGCGGATGCGCTGGGCGCGTATCCGCTGGCCGCGATCTATTCCAGCCCGCTCACACGAGCGCGCGAGACGGCGCAGGCGATTGCCGCGCCGCACGGGCTGGCGGCGCACGTGGAGGATGATCTGCGCGAGGGACATTTCGGCGCCTGGGAGAACCGGACACGGGCAGAGGTGCGTGAGACACACGGCGCGGCGCTGGCGGCGTGGGAGGCGGGAACGGACGTGGCGCCGCCCGGCGGCGAGAGCCTGGAGGCGGTGCGCGTCCGCGCCGTCGCCCGCGCCACGCGGCTGGCGACACGGCATGCGGGCGAGATGGTGGCGCTGATGAGCCATGTCGGGCCGATCAAGGCGCTGGTCTGCGCGGCGCTGGGGCTGCCGGCAGCGGGCGCGCTGCGCATGTGGCTGGACCCAGCGAGCATCTGCGTCGTGGACTGGCGGGCCGAGGTGGATGGGACGGCGACCGGGCTGCTGCGCGTCTTCAACGCGACGGCGCACCTCGATCCGCCGCCGCGCTGGTTGGCGGGGTAGGTAGGGCGCGCATCAGCCGAACGGCGCGAAGTGGTCGGGGCAAGGCTCATCGCTGCCGATCAGCGTGCCGCCGTGGCCGTCGGGCGCGAGGCCATAGGGCGGGCAGATGTTGGGGAAGTTGTACTGCACGAGCTGGCGCGCGGCCTTGACGTACTCCGCCGCGCCGGCATGACGCACCAGGATGCCGGAGCGGAAGTCCACGGGGCCGAGGTGACTGTCGGGGCTGTGGGGAGCGAAGCCGGAGGATTCGGCGTAGATGGTGGGGGCGAACGTGCCGGTATCGCCTGCGGGCCAATCGAAGCTGCCGAGGGCCGTGCCGTCCATCTCCGCGCGCCAGGTGACGCCGCCGCTCGCGCTCTTCGCCGAGGCGAGGGTGTAGGTGTGCTGGGTGGTGTCGCCGCCGGCGGAGCCGGGGTCGCCATAGGCGCAGGGGCCCTGGCTCTGATCTGGATGGAAGGTGCAATAGAACCAGCCAGCGTGGGATTGGTCGTCCCAGCGCACGTAATAGCCGACCTGGATGAAGCTGTTGTCGCGCAGATACGCGCCGACCCAGAAGTAGTTGGTGGTCTGATCGGCGACGCGCTGGGGCACGCGCGTATCCATCTCGGCGCGCATGCCGGTGGCGTTGGTATCCTCACGGCCGGCACCGAGGCCGACCTGCCAGTATTGATGCTGGGCGTGAGGATCGGCCAGGGCGTTGAGCTTCTCAGGGATGTTGATGGCGCTGCGGATGGCCCAGTCGGCGGCGGCGCGGATGGCGTCGCCGGGGGAGGCATAGCCTTGCGTGGCGAGGTAGGCGCCGATCTGTGGGCTAGGCCAGACGAGCAGCCCGGCGAACAGCAGGCCGAGCAGCGCCAGGCGAAAGACGGCGCGGCCGCTGCCGGCGCTGGGCGGGCGCGACGAACGCGAGGGGCCGGCGGGCCGGCGCGGAGCAGGGCCGATGGTAGGCTTCGGAAGTGTCCGCATGCGCCTGCGCTCCAATATTGAGGTCAACCGTGCGCCCAGTATAACGCACGCCGCATGCCGAATGTGAGGAAGAGGGAGAACGACCACGGAGGACACGGAGGCGGATGGATACTCACGGAGGAGAGGAGGAAAGCTGTCGCCGGGGCTTGACAGCGATATTGCAATCTGTTATAGTTGCCGTGGGCCGCTCCCTCAGTGGACGCTCCTGAGCGCAGCGCCAACCAGTAGGTGTTCCCACGATGCGGCGAGAGCAGTCGGATCAGAGAGGAGGTGCGGCGCGTGGATTTGCGCGAGAAGCTGCGGCATCTGCGCGCCTCCGAGGGCGAGCGGCGCGGCCTTGGCCGGTCGCTCACACAGTCGGAGGTGGCGCGGGCAATGCGCGACGAGTTGGGCGCCTCACTCAGCCAGGCGTATCTCTCGCAGCTCGAGGGCGGCAAGCGCGTGCATCTGACCCACACCAGCCGCGAGGCGCTCGCGCGCTTCTATCGCGTCCACCCCGGCTACCTCGTCAGCGATCCAGCCGATGGCAGCGGGCTGGACCGCCGCGCGGGCGACGTGAGTGGCGGGCGCGACGCGGCGCTCTTTCCGCGCGGCACGCATGTGTTCGCCGGCTTCCCCGGCCTCCATCTCGCCGCCAGGCCGGATGCCGCGTACGTCCCCAACGTCCCGCACGTTCCGGCGGAGCCGCCCGCGCCGGATCGCCATCGCGACGCCGAGCGCCCCGCTCTTCAGCCCGGCTGGATCACCTTCGACCAGCCGCGCGCCCACGCCGTGCGCCCGCCCAGCGATGCCGCCAGCGACCTCGCCGCCCGCCTGCGCCATCATCCACACGCTCGCACGCTGCTGCCGCTGGTCGAGCGGCTGCTCGCGCTCACCCCGCCCCAGCTCGACGCCGTCCGCCGCGAGGTGGACCGCCTCCAGCGCGGCGGCGAGCCATGAGGCCTGCGCTATGCGCCGCACCATGCGTTCGGTACAGTCCCTTGCCGTGAACCGCGAGGGCCGTCCCTCCCACGGACGCAACGATCCACCGGCATCACCCGTATGCTGTATGGGAGCACACATCCAGAGTCGAGTGATCGTGTGGATTGAGTGAGTGAGGAGAGTGCATGGGCAAGCTGAACGCATTCGCCGCCGGCGTGGTGGTGGGCCTGGCCGCCGCCGCCATCGGCCAGGAGCTGCGGAAGCGGCCGGAGGAGCGCACCTGGAAGGGCACCGTTGCCGGGGTGCCGTACAACTTCCATATCCCGGACTGGCCCAATCTCGCCGCCGAATACTGGAATCCGGGTAGCGACCGTGTCTTCTCACCGCACGCCATCGGCCTCGGCTGGGGCGTCAACTTCGCCGCCGTCGCCAACCGCGCGCGGCAGTTCATAGAGGCGCCCGAAGCGCCTCGTATCCCTGAGCCGGTCGAGCGCTGACGGCGCTCCCGGCCGCACGAATTGGAGGCTGTGGCATGATCGCCACCGATCCGCTGTCACTCGTCTTCCTGGGCTGTTTCCTCTTCGCCGGCACCATCCTCGTCGTCACCACGCTGCTCGGCGTGGGCCACGGCCACGAGCTGCACTTCGGTCACCTGGGCCACGACCTGGGCCACGGTCTCGGCCATGCCCACACCGGCATTCACGCCGGTGACGCGGGTCATGCCGGCCATGCCGGCCACACGCACGTCGCCGCCAACGGCCACGACGCCCACGCGGCGCACGGCCACGGTGACGCCGCCACCGGCGCGTCCGGCGGCGCATCCCCCTGGGACGCCTTCCGCGCGACGCTGCTCGGCGGCCTCAACTTCTACAGCATCCTCACCCTCATCCTCATCTTTGGCCTGCTAGGCTATCTGCTGCACAACTTCACCGACCTTGGCGTCGTCCTCACGCTCATCCTCGCCGTCGCGCTCGGCGTCGCCTGCGCGCTGGCCGTCGGCGCGCTGATCACCCGCCTCGTGCTCGCGCTCCAGTCCACCACGCTCACCCGCGAAAGCTCTCAGCTCGAAGGCCGCCTCGGCACCGTCAGCAGGGCGATCCGTGAGGGCGGCATCGGCGAGGTGATCTTCACCAGCGCCCGCGGCGCGCGCCAGAGCGTCGGCGCCCGCAGCCGCGACGGCATGCCCATCCCCGCCGATACCGAAGTCGTGATCCTCGCCTACGCGGACGGCATCGCCAGCGTCCAGCCGTGGGACCGCTTCATGGCGAGCGTGCGCGCCGGTGACGCGCCGATCTTGGAGCCGATTGAGGGCCAGCCGTGAGCCGCCGCGCCTAGCCCGCCTGGTCATATAGCCACATCGTCCACACGAGCGGGCCGTGCGGCCGTCACACGTGACATAACGAAAAGAAGGGCATTCAGAAGAGAGGTTCTCCGCGCATCCGCCCAGCGCCGTATGCGGGCGCGCGTCGCCGGAGAAGTCGCCGGAGAAACAGCGTCGCGGTCATCCGCCGCGAAAGGGAAAGTATCGCACCATGTCAACGGGATTGATCATCGTCGCCATCGTGGCCGTCGTCCTCGCGCTGCTGCTGCTCGCGCTCATCAGCAGCCTCACCTCGCGCTACGTCAAAGTCGGCCCCAACCAGGCGCTCATCGTCTACGGCCGTCGCAAGGAGCCAGCCGTCATCACCGGCGGCGGCGTCTTCGTCTGGCCGATCTTCGAGCGCGCCGAAGCCTTCTCGCTGGAATTGATGTCCTTCGACGTCGCCCCGCAACAGAACCTCTACACCAACCAGGGCGTCTCGGTGCGCGTCGAGGCCGTCACCCAGCTCAAGGTCCGCTCCGACCACGATAGCATCCTCACCGCTGCCGAGCAGTTCCTCAGCAAGACGTGGGACCAGCGCCAGGCGCTCATCCGCCTCGTCATGGAGGGCCACCTGCGCGGCATCGTCGGCCAGCTCACCATCGAGCAGATCGTCAAAGAGCCTGAGATGGTGAGCGAGAAGATGCGCTCCACCAGCTCCGCCGACCTCGCCAAGATGGGCCTGGAGGTCGTCAGCTTCACCATCAAGGAAGTGCGCGACGAGAACAACTACATCGAGAACATGGGCCGTCCCGAGATCGAGCGCATCAAGAAAGAGGCGAACATCGCCGCCGCGTTCGCCGCCCGTGACACCCAGATCCAGCAGGCCGGCGCCAGCCGCGAGGCCGCCGTCGCCAAGTCCGCCGCCGACCAAGCGCGCATCGAGGCCGAGACCACCTCCCAGGCGAAGCAGGCCGAGTTCCAGCGTGACCTCGCCCTCAAGCGCGCCGCCTATGACGCTGAGGTCAAGAAGCAGCAGGTCGTCGCGGACAAGGCCACGGATTTGCAGCAGCAGATCATGCAGCAGCAGATCGTCGCCGAGGCCGCCCGCGCCCAGGAGATCGAGAAGACCGCCCAGGTCAAAGTGCAGGAGGCCGAGGGACACCGCCGCCAGATGGAGCTGGAGGCGACCATCGTGCGGGCCGCCGAGGCCGAGAAGCAGCGCATCGAGACGCAGGCCGCCGCCGAGCGCCAGCGCCTCTCCCTCGAAGCCGAGGGCCGCGCCGCCGCTCTGCGCGCCCAGGCCGCATCCGAGGCCGACGCCCTCAAAGCGCGCAGCACCGCCGAGGCCGACGCCGCCAAGATTCGCGGCGCCGCCGAAGCTGAGGCCGCTCGCCTGCGTGGCATGGCTGAGGCTGCGGTGATCAGGGCCAAGGGGGAGGCCGAGGCCGAGGCCATGCGTGTCAAAGCCAACGCCTACCGCGAGTACAACCAGGCCGCCGTCCTCGACAAGGTCATCACCAACCTGCCGGAAGTCGTCCGCGCCATCGCCGAGCCACTCGCCAAGGTGGACAAGATCAGCATCGTCTCCACCGGCGGTTCCAACGGCAACGGCCTCGGCGCCAGCCGCGTCACCGGCGATGTCGTCGCCATGCTCGCCCAGGTTCCAGCTATCCTCGAAACCCTCACGGGCGTCAAGCTCAGCGACCTGATGGAGCGCGTCCCCGGCCTGGGCACCGTGGACGGCACGGCGACCCCCGCCGCCGCCAACGGGAACGGCGCGACCCCCGCCGAGTCGAAGGGCGAGCCGCCCGCGACGGAGCCCGAAGCCGTCCCCGTCACCAGCAACGCCGCCCCTGCCGGCGCCACCAACAACGTCACCCCCGGCCAGCATGCCGGCGGCCCCCGCCGCGAACCCTGTCGCTAACCGCGCTGGCGTGACATCACACAGGGCCATCCGCCGCGACGCGGGTGGCCCTCACTCATTCTCCGTCCCGCGGTATCGGTGGGATGCTGGTGGCCTGGCGGCCGGACGGCAAGCTGATCGCGGTGGATGCCGACCGGCCCGATCACGCGGTGGTCCTCTTCGATTGCGCTACGGATCAGCTGGTGGCAACGCTCGTGCCGCCGCAAGGGCGAGGCGGGGATTTGATCCAGGGCTTCACCAATCTGCCGCGCCGGTCGCCCGATGGCTCACAACTGGCGCCCCACGATACCACCGTCGCCACCCTCACGATCTGGCTTGGCGCACGGCTCCCGCGCTGATACCGGACGCGGCGCAATGTGGCATCAGCCAGCCGATGGCGCCCCCGGCGGCAGCTCGACGGTGAAGGTCGTGCCGGCGCCGAGCTGACTCTGCACTGAGAGCGTCCCGCCGTGCGCGCTCACGATGGCCCGCGCGATTGCCAACCCCAGCCCCGATCCCTCGCGCCGCGCCGTCGCGCGCACACTGTCGTGCGGCGTCACGTCGGGCAAGGTTCCCAGCCCGCTTTGCCGCGCGGCGGCATGCGCGCTGGTGATGCGTCGCTGCGCCGCCCGCTGCACGCGGTAGAAGCGCTCGAAGATGTGTGGCACATCCTCCGCCGCGATGCCCTCGCCGTTATCGCTGACGCTCACAAACGCGCCCCGCTCCGAGCGCCCGACACGCACGCGCACCCAGCCGCCGACGTCGCTCCGCCCATACTTCAGCGCATTGTCCAGCAGCGCCAGTAACACCTGCTTCAGCCGGTCCGCGTCGGCCCGCACCAGCAGCCGCCCGCCGCCGTCCGTGCGCAGCGCCACCTCGCGCTCCCCCGCCAGGATGCGCGCCTGATCCACCGCCTCGCCCACCAGTGCGATCAGATCGATCGGCCGCACTTCCAGCGGCCGCCCGGCATCCAGCCGCGCCAGCGTCAGCAGATCGTTGACCAGCCGCGACATGCGCTCCGCCTCGCGCCGTGTCGCCACCAGCACCTCCCGCGCCGTCTCGGGGTCGTCCTTCGCCCCACGCAGCAGCACGTCAATGTAGCCGCGGATCGAGGTCAGCGGCGTACGCAGCTCGTGCGAGGCATCCGCCACGAACTGGCGCACGCGCTCCTCCGAGGCGTGCCGCGCCGCGAAGGCCTGCTCGATGCGCGCGACCATCTCGTCGAAGGTCTCGGCGAGCTGGCCGATCTCGTCGCCGCCATGCGGCAGGCGCACCCGCTGCGTCAGATCGCCGGCCGCGATGCGCCGTGCCGCTTGCGTCATGCGCGCCAGCGGGCGCAGCGCGCCCGCCAGGAGCGGCTCGCCCACCGCCATACCCACCACCAGCCCACCCAGCAAGATCAGCAGCAGCAGCAATTGCACACGGGCGAGCGTCGCGCGAATGCCGGAGAAGTCGGTGATCACCTGCACGATGCCGACGGCCGAGTTGGTTGCCCTGAGACATCTGTTGATGGTGCGGTAGCGTTCCGCGATCAGCACCACGCCGATGCGCTGCCCGCCCGCGTCGCTCGTGCGATACGTCTGCGCCGCCAGGAACCCGACGCCCGGCGACGGATGCGTGCGCACGTCTGCCGCCAGCTTCAGCAGTGCCGTCGTCTGCAGCGCGGGCGCCCGGTCGCCCACGGCCGCGGCCGCGCCTTCCGGCGCCAGCACCGCACCCGACTGGTCGAGCAGATAGACCGAGGTGATCGATGGGAAGGTGGTTTGCAGCGGCGCGGCGATCTCCTGCGCGAATGCCTGCTGATAGCTGATCGCCCCGGCGCAGTCCGCCGGCGCCCCGTTCACGAGCCGTTCATAGTTGCGCTGGCCGATCTCGACCTGCGCCTTGGCCTCGCTCTCGAAGCGTGTCAGCTCCTCCGCGTACATCACCGAGCTGATGGCGAAGTTCAGCCCGACGCCCAGCACCAGCAGAATCGCGGTGAGCATACCAGCGTTGATCAGCGCCAGGCGCCAGCGCAGGCGGCGCCAGCGCCCCTGCCCACTCCCGCCGCGCGCCCGCTCCATCGTGTCGCCGCGAGACGGCGCACCCTCATACGGTGCGGGCGGTCCAGCGGCGGCCGGCGCTGTCGTTGGCGCCGGCTCACGGCGCGGCTCGCGCCCGGCGGGCGAGGGCGGCGCGGGAGGGGGGGAAGGGGGGGAAGGGGATGGTGAGTGCGCCATGTGTGTGCTAGCCGTTCTCCAGAACCGACCGTATTATTCCACGGGGAATAAGGCGTGTCTGGTTCCTGCTTCACCGAGGGCAGTTTCACCGACGTCGGACGACGCCGGCCAGCGCTCCCCCCTCCACAGGCGTTTCGACTCTCCGAGGAACTCCCGGCGAGCTTTGCTCAGATTGATGGCCGCGTTGAGATCCCGGATGATTTCTCATTGTCACCCCTTCAGAACGTAGCCGACGCCCCGTACGGTCTGGATCAGCTTCGGATTACTCGGCTCGTCTTCGATCTTCTCGCGCAGGTAGCGCACGTAGACCTCGATGATGTTCGTCTCGCCCATGAAGTCGTAGCCCCAGACACGATTGAGGATGGTCTGGCGGTCGAGCACCTGGCGCGGGTGCGTCATGAACAGGTGCAGCAGGTTATACTCGGTGGCCGTCAGCTCGATCAGCCGCTCGCCGCGATGCACCTCGCGCGCCGCTTCGTCCAGGCTCAGATCAGCCACCCGCAGCGTCCGCCCGCCCGGCCCGCCCGCCGCCACCACCCGCTGCTGCCGCCGCAGCAGCGCGCGCACCCGCGCCGCCAGCTCCTCGAAGCTGAACGGCTTGGTCAGATAGTCGTCCGCGCCGCTCTCCAGCCCGGTCACACGGTCGCGCACCTCGTCTTTGGCCGTCAGCATCAGGATCGGAATGTCGGCGGTGGCCTCACTCTCGCGCAAGCGCTGGCAAACCTCGATTCCGTCCATACCAGGGAGCATGACATCCAGGATGATCAACCGCGGCAGCAGCCGCTGCGCCAGGTCGAAGCCCATCACGCCGTCACCGGCCTCCTCGACACGGAAGCCCTCGTAGCGCATGCCGAGGCGGATGAAGTCCACGATGCTCTGCTCGTCGTCAATCACGAGCAGCCGCGGCCGCGTATCCTCCCCCGCTCCCGCCCGGCCGCCGCTCGCGCCTGTGCCGCCCCGCTGATCCACCCGCGGCCTCCTCGCGATCTCCTCGCGATCGTCCCGCATGCCGCCGCGCCATCCCGCGCCTGGCACACCCCGTCGTCGCGGCCACTCATCGCGGCCATTATATATGTGGCCTGGAGTCGCAACAAGACGTGCGGACCCCACGCACCGCGACTCTCAGCGAACTCTCAGCCGGCTCAGTCTCATCACCACGGGGATTCCCCCGGCTTGCATGCCGGGGAGCCAACGAACGGCAGCAACCTGTCCCGAAGCAGCATCATACACCAAAGGTACCGCACGCGCGACCGCTCCGCCCATCGCTCGCTTTGCACTAATGAGGGGCAGAGACTATATCACCGCCGTTGCCTTCCCCATCCAGCCTGGCCCATGCTCTCCATTCCATCTCGCACCGCCATGCCCAGACTCCGCGCGCCCGCATGCCGAGCACAAGACGACCCGCTCCCGCCCGCGCGCCGGCAGATTCGTGGCTCAGTGGCCGACTCAGCCTACATGGCACGCACCAACACCAGACAACGCGGAGAGCAGCGTCGGCGGGCGCGCGGTGTGATCATCCTCCCTCACCTGGACTTCTCCACATCCCACTGAGTGAAGAGGGAATCAACGATGGCTCGCAGCGCCCGCGCGCAGACCTCCCAGGCATCTCAGGCCGACCGTATCCTCTCCAGCATGCAGCCCCCCGCCGGCACCGTGCGCACCTGCGCACCCTATCGTGGCGAGACCGCCCGCCACCGCGTGATCTCCGCCGACGGCTACGATTACGTCGTCGCGACCCTGCGCGAAACCCGCGCTGGCACAGCCTACCTCACTGGCGCCTATCCCGTGTCGCGCGGCTACCTCGTGATGGTGCGCCAGTCACTCTACGAGATTCGCAGCCAGAGCGCAGGCGAGGCGCGCGGGCGGCACGATCAGCTCGTCGAGGCGCTGGCCCAGGCCGGCGTGCGGCTCGTGCGCGCGCAGCGTGCGTTGGCTGCCCGCCGCCGCGCCGAAAAGCGTGAGGCGGCGCTTGGCGTCGAGCTGCCCACACTCGCCCCACACACCCCATTCGCCGCGGACGACTCTGGTATGCTCGCCTTCCCGCTACCCATGCCACAGGGCGCCGACCCCGTCACGCTCAGCTAGCGCGGATACCCGGGGCCAGCCGGCCCAGCAACTCCCTGCCCGCGCCGCGCCGGCTCAGGTGTTGAGAGGGAGCACAGAGCGCGGGGCGCCGTGCGAGCGTGCGCGATGCTAGTATGACGAATCCTCTCTAGCGGCTGATGGAGGCGGTGAAGCGGGCCCAGGCGACTGTGACCTGGCGGCGCAGGTCGTCCAGCGAGCCGGAGTTATCAATGATCGCGGTGGCGGCGGCGCGCTTGGACGCGACATCCGGCTGGGCGGCGAGGCGCAGGCGGGCCTCGGCTTCACTGAGGTCGCGCGTGCGCATCAGGCGCTCGATCTGTACGTCGGGCGGGCAGATGACGAGCCAGAGGCCGTGGCAGAGCGGGGCGTAGCCGGACTCCACCAGCTTCACCGCGTCTAAGACGCCGATGTCATCCGACCCCAGCGTGCGCAGCCGCTCGACGAGGGCCGTCTGGACGGCGGGGTGGACGATGGCTTCGAGCCGGCGCAACTGCTCATGGTCGCCAAAGACGATGGCGCCGAGCGCGCGGTGATCTACACCGCCGGCTGGATCGAGGATGGAGGGGCCGAAGGCGGCGCGCAACGGGGTGACGAGCGGGCGGCCGGGCAGGTATAGCTCGTGGACGACGTGGTCGGCGTCCACATAGACGCTGGCGCCGAGCTCGAGCAGCATCAGGCCGATGGTCGTCTTGCCGCTGGCGATGTTGCCCGTCAGGCCGAGGATGTAGGGCATGACCTGTCTCCCCCTGGCATCATGCGACGGAGGTTCCTCACCCCCGACCCCTCTCCACGCAAGGAGAGGGGAAAGCGACTGATCAGCTTGCCAGCTTCTGCCACTCCTCATAGAGCGCGACGAGCTGGGCTTTGTCCTGCTCGTAGTCGTCCGCGAGGGTGGTGATGCGGTCTACGTCGGCGGCGGCGCTGGCCTCGGCCAGCTCGCGCTCCAAGCGGGCGAGATCGGCTTCGAGGCGGCCGATCTCACCTTCGACGGTCTCGGCGGTGCGAGCGGCCGGCGAACGGGAGGCGCGCGCGGTAGCGGTGTTGGCGACGGTACGGGCGACGGCGGCGGCACGTGTCGCCTGGACCTGGGCGACGGCCTCGGCTTGCTGGCGGCGCAGGCGGTAGCGCGTGTAGTTGCCGTCGTGGACGGTGATCGCGCCGTCTTCGAGCATCCATAGCTTGGTGGCGAGGGCGTCCACGAAGTAGCGGTCGTGTGAGACGAAGATCATCGTGCCGTCGTAGCCGGCGAGGATGGCTTCGAGCACCTGGCGAGCAGGCAGATCGAGGTGGTTGGTTGGCTCGTCCAGGATGAGGAAGTTCGCGCCCTGGAGGGTGAGCTTGGCGAGGGCGACGCGGCTGCGCTCGCCACCGCTGAGGGCGCCGACCGGCTTGAACACGTCGTCGCCACTGAAGAGGAAGCGGCCGAGGAAGCTGCGCGCGCCCTCCTCGCTGAGCTGGCTGGCGCGGCGAATCTCATCAAGGACGGTGGCGCGGAGGTTAAGATTCTCGTGGGTCTGGGCGTAGTAACCGATCTGGACGTTGTGGCCGAGCGCGGCGCGGCCTTCCAGCGGCTGGAGGCGGCCGATGATGGTGCGCAGCAGGGTGGTTTTGCCGGCGCCGTTGGGGCCGAGCAGGCCGATGCGCTCGCCGCGACGGACCTCGGTGTCGGCGACGGCGACGCGCAGGCCAGCGCCGCGGTCGGAACCGTCGTAGCCGACGATGAGCCGGTCGGTGGTGAGGACGGTCTGGCCGGATTGGATGGCGGCGCCGAAGCTGAATTTGAGCGATTCGTCGGCCGGGGGGCGCTCGATACGCTCCATGCGGTCCAGCAAGGTCTGGCGGCCGCGCGCCTCTTTGCTGCGCTGGCCGGCTTTGTAGCGGCGGATGAACTCTTCGGTGCGGGCGATGTACTCCTGTTGCTCCTCGTACTCTTTGGCCCAGCGGGTGAGACGCTCGCCGCGGAGCTGGAGGTACTTGGTGTAGTTGCCGGGATACTCCTCGGCGCGCGCGCGGACGAGCTCGATGGTGCGGGTGGTGACGCGGTCGAGGAAGTAGCGGTCGTGCGAGACGACGATCACGGCGCCGTGCCAGGAGGTGAGGTAGCCTTCGAGCCATTCGAGGGCGGCGAGGTCGAGGTGGTTGGTCGGCTCGTCCAGCAGCAACAGATCCGGCTCTTGCAGCAGCAGCTTGCCAAGGGCGGCGCGCGTCTGCTGGCCGCCGCTGAGCTGGGTGGCGGGGGCGGCCTGTTGCTCGCGGGTGAAGCCGAGGCCGTCCAGCACGCGGCGGATCTGCGATTCGATGGTGTAGCCGCCGGCGTGCTCGATCTGGTGTTGGAGGTCGGCGTAGCGTTCGAGGACGGCGCTATATTCTTCTGGCTGGGCCAGCAGGTCGGGATCGCCCATGCGCGCGGCCAGCGCCACCAGCTCGGCATCCCAGGCGTGGACGCGCGCGAAGACGGTGAGCATCTCGTCGTAGAGGGTGTGGGCGGGGTGGAAATCGGCGATCTGGGGCAGGTAGCCGACGGCGATGCCGCGCGCGTAGGCGACGGAGCCAGCGTCTGGCTCAAGGAGGCCGGCGAGCAGGTTGAGGAGGGTGGATTTGCCCGCGCCGTTGGGGCCCACCAGACCGATGCGGTCGTGGGCCTCGACGCGGAAGGAGACGCCGGCGAAGATCAGCTCGGCGCCGAAATGTTTGGTGAGATCGGTGATGACGGCGGTGGACATGGCTGCTCCAGTGTACGCGACGGGCGGGCGCCGCGCAAGGCGGGTGGTACGGCAATGTTAACTGGAGTAGTGAACATTGCCGTTTTTGCCGCTTTTCAGCCTCGTGTCGGGGGTATCCTCCTCTCAAACGCTGGATTCAAGCCGGTTTGCCGCTTGTGGCAATGTGACGTTTCGCGTTCTGGGTGGCAAAAACGGCAACGCCGCGGCAAGATGTGGCACGGTGGGTGGCAAAAACGGCACGGATGGGCGCGGTTGGGGATGCGTCCACGCTGCTAGGTTTGCGGTTGCCGGCGGGTGCGAGTGGCGATAGTTGGCGCGGTATGCGGTTGTTCAAGGTGCTGACGGCGCGGGGTGGCGCCACGTTGATAGAACTAATTTACCATGAAACAGATGAGATGTCAAGGGAAAGGCCGCATCCTCAGCCCTTGCTGCATTTCAACTCAACGACCCCAATCGCGTTCACGGGAGACATTGACACTCTTCGATGCGATTTGCTATGCTTGGGACATGAGCGACACAACCCTCTCCGCGATCATCCCGGCGGATACGGCGGGCGGCTGCCGCGACCCGGCGCCTGCCGTTGGGCTCGACGAAGGCGCACCGGAAGAGCGGCGAGCCGTCTCGCTGGCCGAGCGGCTGAAGGCGCTGGCGGACCCGACACGGCTGCGCATGCTCGATCTGCTGGCGCGGCAGCGGGAGCCGCTGTGCGTCTGCGAGATCACGGCGCGCTTCCCGCTGCGCCAGCCGACGATCAGTCACCATATCCGGCTGCTGCGCGAGGCGGGGCTGGTGGCGGGGGAGAAGCGCGGCGTCTGGTCGTACTATTGGGCGACGGATGCGGGCCAGCGCTGCCTGGTGGCACTGGCGGCGCTGGGATAGTCTCGCCGTTTTTTGTGCTGTCATTCATCGAACATCTTCGATGAATGAGCGAAGACGAGAGGAGCGGGCAAATGGCAAACAGGGCGAAGATGACGACGAATGGCGCGGGAGCGGCGACGGAGCGGGGCGCCGAGATCACTGAGATCACCGAGGGCATTACCGAAGATGGGAGCGAGGAGATCACGGCGCGCGTGCGCGAGCGCTACGCGGCGGCGGCGCGGCGGGTGAGCGCGGGCGGGAGGTGTTGTGGGCCGGCCGGGGCGGAACTCGCGGAGGTTGCGGACAAGACAGATACGACAGGCGCGACGGATGCGCCGGGCGTCTCGCGGGGGCTGTACGCGGCGGATGAGGTGGCGGCGCTGCCGGAGCAGGCGGTGCTGGCCTCGCTGGGCTGCGGCAATCCGACGGCGCTGATCGAGCTGCGGCCAGGCGAGACGGTGCTCGATCTCGGCTCAGGCGGTGGCATTGATGTGCTGCTCTCGGCGCGGCGAGTGGGGCCGTCGGGCTTCGCTTTTGGGCTGGATATGACGGATGAGATGCTGGCGCTGGCGCGGGAGAACACGGCGAAGGCCGGCGCGAGCAATGTCGCGTTCCTCAAGGGGCGCATCGAGGACATCCCGCTGCCGGCGCACGCCGTGGATGTGGTGATCAGCAATTGCGTCATCAATCTCTCGGCGGACAAGGGGCGGGTGCTGCGCGAGGCGTTCCGCGTGCTGAAGCCGGGCGGGCGCTTCGCCGTCGCGGATGTGGTGGCGGAGGGCGAGGTGCCGGAGACGCTGCGCCGCGATATGGAGGCGTGGGTCGGCTGCCTGGCGGGGGCGCTGGAGATCGGCGAGTATGAGCGGCTGCTGCGCGCGGCCGGCTTCACGGACGTGAGTGTGACGATCACGAAGCGCTACACGGCGGCGGGCGTGGGGCTGGATACGGCGGCGCTGCCGGCGGGCTGGGAGGCGTTCGACGGGCGGCTCGCCAGCGCGTTCGTGCGCGCGACCCGGCCGGCGGAGGATGCGCCCATGCTGGAAGCAGGATCGGAGGCGCGATCTGAGGCGGTGGCGCCGAAGCTGCTGCCGATCGCGGCGGCGAGTAGCTCTTGCTGTGGGACCGGCGGCTGCTGCTAGGAGGTGGAGTTCCTCACCTCCCAACCCCCTCTCCCCGCGGGGAGAGGGGGAGCTACGACGCGGCGGAGGAGTGCCCGTTCTTCCCCGGCGCGCGGCGGCAGGAGCACTGGCGCTTCCCCGATCCGAGTGTGGCGACTGGCACGGAGGAGGAGGAGCGGCTGGCGGTGTTTCGCCGGGTGCGCGACGCCATCGCCGCGCGCATTGGCGCGTTCCTGGCGGAGCAGGCGCCCGCCTGAGATGGGAAGTCCTCACCACCGCCCCCTTTCCTCGCGAGGAGTGGGGGCGTTGTCATGCCGAACAACTGGCGGTCATCGTGAAATTGGTACTAATTGGCTACTCGAATATGGTACTTTCAGGGGCTTATCGAGGCATCCCTTGATCGGGTGGCTTGACCGATTATGTATAGTCACCTTCGTGCGCCGCGCAGCGGAAGAAGTTTGTGCGCACAAACGGGCATCAATGGGCGCGGCGTGGTCCGAGGTGGTCCGAGATCGAGGACGTCCTACTCGGCAGACATGGCCGCGGCGGCATACGGGTGCCGCCAGCGGATCGTGAGGGAGGCGCGACGGCGCCGCTCCCTCAAGGAGGTCACCAGGCGCGGTCTCGCAGCCGCGCACGCTCCCACGCTCCGCCATGCGGACATGCGGAGCCTTAGCAGGAGGAATGTGTGCAGTTTCCGACCGATCATATGCGTCACGTGCGTCGCGCGTTGCGTCTCCCCTTTCGTCTTCACCGCGCGGCGCCGCGCGCCCTCATCCTCGCGGGGATGCTGGGCCTAGCCTTCGCCGCCGTGCAGATCGGCTCGGCCGCCACGGCGGATGCTTCACCGATGCTACGCTACGTTCCCGGCTATACCGTGCAGGGCAGTTGGCTCTGCTACGGCTGGGGCAGCGGCACGTATCATTGCACACGGCACTGGCACCGGAACGCCGCCGGACGGCTGGTCTCGGATAACGTGCGCTGGGTGCCGAATTATGGGTCTTCAGTCCAGACGGTGCGCCGGCATGCCGACGTGCGCCGGCCTGTCGTCCGCCATGCGACGGTCAGCCGGCCCGCCGCCCCGGCGCCTGTGGTGCGCGCGCCTGCGAGCGGGCAGTCAGTCACGAGTGAGATCGTCGCGGTCTTCGGTCCCTACGCGGGCGCGGCGCTGAACGTGGCGCGCTGCGAGTCGGGCTTCAATCCGAACGCTTTCAACGCGGGCAGTGGCGCTTCGGGAGTGTTCCAGTTCCTGCGCAGCACGTGGGCGACGACATCCTACGCGGGATACTCGCCCTTCAACGCCAGCGCCAATATCCACGCCGCGTATCAGGTGTTCGCGCGTGATGGCTTTAGCTGGCGCGAGTGGCAGTGCCGGCCGTAGAGAACGGACGCCTGCCTGATGGTTTGTTGAATGGATAATGGATAGATATGGATGGATCGGGAGCGGCGAGCTGCCGCCTCGGTCCATCCATTCGTGCGTTCGGGGTAGCCATCCGGGCAGCCATTGGGGTATCCAGCCGGGCAGGCGTGAATTGGCATAAACTCTGCTATCGAGCGTGGTGGCGACGCCCGGATGGACGCGGTTCTAGCGCGGACGCGGACGGGTATGGCGATGATCGGCTCAATTGGAGGCGCAGGCTCGTGAGATCTCAGGCGGAGTCCGAGGGGCAGCGGCAGCCCACGCCAGCCGCACATCCCTCTGAACGACCGACCGCTCAGGGAGCGCGGGTGCGCCGGTCTGTCGCACCGCCAGACTGGTCGGCGCGTCGCGCACGCCTCGCGGCGCCGGTGTGGTGGGCACGCGCCGGACTCGCCCGGCGCATCCCCGCTCGCGTGACGAGCTGGTGGTGGCGTGCCGCGCGCTGGTTTCTGGACAACACCTTCGCGCCGTCCTGGCTGCCGCCCGTGTGGCGGCGGCCCGAAGTCGGCTATGCGGCGGCGCTGCTCACCGCCATCGCGGCGACCGTCATTACTGCCGCGCTCGGCGCCACGCTTCCCAATTTTCCGCTGCCTGGGGTGGTCGCGCTGCTCGGCGTTGTGCTGATCGCGCTGAGCTGGGGCGCGGGGCCAAGCCTCGTCACGACGGTAGCAATGACGCTGCTGCTCGACTTTTTCGTGCTGGCGCCGCGGGTCACGCTGTCGGTGAGCTCGGCGGAGGATGTCGTCGCGACGGTGCTATTCCTGGTCGTCGGCGGGGGCACGAGCGTGATCGCGAGCCAGGTGGAGCGACAGCGGCGTGTGGCGGAGGCCGCGCGTGTGGAGGCGGAAGCGGCCAACCAACAGCTCCGGGCGGTGCAGCGCGTGACCGATACGGCGCTGGCGCACCTGGGCGTCGAGGAACTGCTCGGGGAGCTGCTGGAGCGCATCCGCGAGGTGATGCGGGTGGACAATGTCGCGGTCTTGCTGCCGACCGAAGACGGGCAGGCGTTGACGCTGCGCACGGTTCGGGGGCCGGAGGAGGCGGTGGCCGCGCAGGTGCGCGTGCCGATGGGGGCGGGGTTTGCCGGACGTGTCGCCGCGACGCGCAAGCCGCTGATCATCGAGGATCTTGCCACGGCTGAGGTCGCCAATCGCTTTCTCAAGGAGCATCTGAAAACGGTGCTGGGCGTGCCGCTGCTCGTGGGCGATCGGCTGGTGGGCGTCTTGCACGTGGGCTCGGCGACGCCACGCCGGTTCACGCGCGATGATGTCGCGTTGCTGGAGCTGGTGGCCGATCGCGTCAGTCTGGCGCTCGACCGCGCCAACCTCTTCGCGGCGGCGGAGGCGGCACACACGGAGGCGGCGGCGCGGGCGGCGCAGCTCGAAGCCATCTTCAATGCCATCACGGATGGCATCTACGTCTACGACGCGGGTGGGCGGTTGATCCATACCAACCGTGCGGCACACGTGCTCAACCCTGGCACGGAGCAATCTGAGTACCTGGAGCGTCCTTTCGCGGAGCGTGTCGAGCAGTTCGCCGTGCGCGACACCGCGGGGCATCCACTCGCCACGGACGAGCTGCCGGTCACACGTGTGATGCGCGGCGAGGAGCTGACCGCCGCGCACGCGGCCGACACAGTGATGCGCCTGCCGGATGGGCACGATGTGCTACTGAATACGACGGGGGCGCCGGTGCGCGATGCGGGTGGCGGGCTCCAGGGCGCTGTGATTGTCACGCGCGATGTGACGGAGCGCCGCCGGTTGGAGCGGCGCACGCATGAGGCGCTGGACGCGCTGCTGGCGATGGCGGAGGCGCTGGTGCGGGCGCCGAACGCGCAGGAGACGACGGACGAGCGGCCCGGCGAGCAGGACGGCGGCCAGATTGCGCGGCGCCTGGTCGAGCTGACGCGCAGCATGCAGGGGTGCGACCGTGTGGCGATCACGGCCATCGAGCCGGACACGGGTATGGTGCGGCCGGTGGCGGTTGCCGGGCTGGCGCCGGAGCAAGAACACTGGTGGCGGGCCGAGATGCCGCAGCACCGCATCGCGGAGTATCTGCCGGATGCGCTGCTCGCGCGCCTGCGCGCCGGTGAGGTCGTGCTCAATCCGGTCACGCCGCCGCTGCGCGCCGGTGCGCCGCCGCTGCCGCCACACAGCGTGTTGGTGGCGCCGCTGCGCGCGGACGATCAGCTCACGGGCCTGCTCACGTACGATTATGGCCGCGCCGCGCACACGTACAAGCCAGATGAGATGGCGCTCGCGGCCGCTGTCGCCAAGCTGGCCGCGCTCGCCCTGGAGCGGGAGCGGCTGCTGCGCGAGCGGGAGGCGGCGCGCGCCAGCGCGCTGGCGCTGGAGCAGGCGAACCAGCGGATGGACGAGTTCCTCTCCATCGCCAGCCACGAGCTGCGCACGCCGATCACGGCCGCCAAGGCTAACGTCCAGATCGCCGGGCGCCAGCTCGATACCTTGCTGCGCGGCCTCACATCCAACCCACAGAACGATGAGCGCGTCGCACGCGGCATCGAGCGGGCGCGGACGCTGCTGGAGCGGACGGACCGCCAGCTCGACCGCCAGGATCGCCTGGTGGGTGATCTGCTGGATGTCTCGCGCATCCAGACGGGCAAGCTGGACATCCAGCCGAAGCCGGCCGATCTGGGCGCGATTATGCGCGACGCGGTGCGCGAGCAGCGGCTCGCGCGGCCGGGCCGTGAGATCACACTCACGCTGCCGCCTGGCGAGGCGCCGGTGATCGTGGAGGCCGACGCCGACCGCATCGGGCAGGTGGTGACGAATTACCTGACGAACGCGCTGAAATACTCGCCTGAGCGCGCGCCGGTGGCGGTGCGGCTGGAGCGGGACGACACAGAGTGCGGTGTGGCGGCGCGGGTGGCCGTGCGCGACGAGGGGCCAGGGCTGCCGCTGGAGCAGCAGGCGCGGGTGTGGGAGCGGTTCCACCGGGCGCCGGGCATCGAGGCGCAGAGCGCGGGCGTGGGGCTGGGGTTGGGTCTCTACATCAGCAAGACGATTATCGAGCGGCATGGCGGGCGCGTGGGGGTGGAGAGCGCACCGGGGCAAGGATCCACCTTCTGGTTCACGCTGCCGTTGGCGGACGCTGGTGCGGAGTGAGCGAGCCTTACAACTCATGACCGCGCGCGCTGGGCAATCGTCTCGATCAGCTCCGCTCGTGCTTGCCCCGCGCGCTGCTTCCGGCGTACCCTGCGGGATGGGCGAGGCTGGCGAAGGGGGCGAGCGAAACGAGCGAAGGGAGGGTGGGCGATGCGCGAGCGGATCGCGGTGACGCGGGATGACATCACGCGGCAGCGGGTGGATGCGATTGTGAACGCGGCCAACAGCTCGCTGCTGGGCGGCGGCGGCGTAGATGGCGCGATCCACCGCGCGGCCGGGCCGGAGCTGGTGGCGGAGTGCCGCACGCTGGGCAGATGCCCGACCGGCGAGGCGCGCATCACGCGCGGCTATCGGCTGCCCGCGCGGCACGTGATCCACACGGTCGGCCCGGTCTGGCAGGACGGGCGGCATGGCGAGCCAGAGCTGCTGGCGAGCTGCTATCGCAACAGCCTCGCATTGGCCGCGCGGCACGGATTGGTGACGGTCGCCTTCCCGGCGATCAGCACCGGCATCTATGGCTATCCACTGGAGCCGGCGACACGGATCGCCGTCACGGAGACCGCGCGCTGCCTGGAGGCGCATGCGAGCATCCGGCAGGTGACGTTCGTCTGCTTCGGCGACGAGGCGTACCGCACCTATCAGCAGGTGATGGGCGAGGTGTTGGGCGGCGAGGAGGAGGAGGGGGAGAGGCTGTGACACAGGAGATGGAAGCGCCGGAAGGGCGCGACGTGGGGCGCGCTGTGCTGTGGCGCGGGCTGGACGGGCGCGGGACGGAATATTGCCGGCTGCGCCGTATGGGCGCTGGCTGGGCGCTCGGTGGGACGGTGACGCTGGCGTTCGGGGACGCGCCGGCAGTCGTGCGCTATTCCGTCGCGTGTGATGACACGTGGCAGACACGCACCGTGGTGGTAGACGCGACGATCGGGCGTGAGCGGCGGGAGCTGCGCCTCGCGGCCGACGGCGGGCACTGGACAGTGGACGGCCAGCCGCGCCCCGACCTGGACGGCTGCGTAGATGTGGATCTGGGGGTGACGCCGGCGACGAACACGCTGCCCATCCGCCGGCTGAACCTGGCCGTGGGCGAGAGCCGGGAGGTGGTGGCGGCGTGGGTGCGCTTCCCGGCGCTGGACATGCGCCCGCTGGCGCAGCGTTACACGCGCCTGGATGAGCATACCTATCACTACGAGAGCGACACTGGCTTCTCCGCCGAGCTGACGGTGGATGGCCTGGGGCTGATCGTCAGCTATCCACAAGGCTGGGAGCGCGTGGCGGCGACGTGAAGACGCGGCTTAGAGGATCAGCATGGCGTCGCCGAAGCTGTAGAAGCGATAGCGCTCGCGCACGGCCTCGGCGTAGGCGCGCAGGATCAGCTCGCGGCCGGCGAAGGCGCTCACCAGCACGAGCAGCGTGGAGCGCGGCAGGTGGAAGTTGGTGAGCATCACGTCCACGGCGCGGAAGCGGTGGCCGGGGCGGATGAAAAGCGCGGTGCGGCCGGCGTACGGTTCGACCAGCTCGACCAGCGCGGCATCTGGCGCTTCGCCGCGCTCGCGGCGCGCGGCGGTGAGGCCGGCGACGGCCTCCAGTGTGCGCACGGCGGTGGTGCCGACGGCGACGATGCGGCCGCCGGCGACGCGCGTGGCGTTGATGCGCGCGGCGGCCGCGTCGCCCAGCTCGATGGCCTCGCTGTGCATGGCGTGGGTGTCGAGGTTTTCCTCGGCGATGGGGCGGAAGGTGTCCAGCCCAATGTGCAGCGTGACGAAGGTTGTCTCCACGCCCGCGTCTTCCAGCGCGGCGAGCAGCTCCGGCGTGAAGTGCAGGCCAGCGGTGGGGGCGGCGGCCGATCCCGGCTCGCGGGCATAGACCGTCTGGTAGCGCTCGGCGTCGGCCAGCGGCGTGTGGATGTAGGGGGGCAGCGGCACGCTGCCAATGCGCGCGACGGCGCCGGCCACGTCGCCATCCGCGGCGGAGAGCCGCACGATGCGGCCGGCGGTGGGCGTGCGGTCCAGCACCTCGCCGGCGAGCGCGCCGTCGCCGAAGATCAGCCGCTGGCCGGAGTGGATGCGCCGGCCCGGCCGCACCAGCGCCTCCCAACAATCGGGGCCGAGGTCGGCGCGCACGGCCAGCAGCAGCAGCTCCACCTGCCCGCCGCTGCCCTCTTTCACGCCGCGCAGGCGCGCGGGGATGACGCGGCTGTGGTTGGCGACGAGCAGATCGCCCGCGCGCAGATAGGCGCCGATCTCGCGAAAGCCGCGATGCTCGATCACGCCGGTCTCGCGGTGGAGGACGAGCAGGCGCGAACTGTCGCGCGGCTCGACGGGCGTCTGGGCGATCAGCTCAGGGGGCAGGTCGTAGTCGAAGTCGGCGATACGCATGGGGCGGCGAACCAGGGAGCCTTTCCAGATTGGGGCGCGGGCGGGTGTCAGGGGCGCGCTTCACCGGCGCGGCCGATCTAGAAGTGTACGCTACGGCTGGTGGGCGCATCCATCCGTGGCTCGTCTCAGACGGCGTTTATGTGTGGCATCCATGCGGTGGGAACGACAGAGGCGCATGATTCGATCCCGCATACGGGAGCATCACGCGCCTCTGTCGGTTCAGGGATGTGACTCTCCGCGGATCCGTCCAGCCCGACGAGCGCCAGACTAGCCGTTGCCGCCGTGGCCGTCGTCGGAGCCGCCGCCCGACGAGCCGCTACCAGAGCCGGAGCCGCCCGACGAGCCGGAGCCGCTGCCACCCGACGAGCCGCTGCCGCCGTGATCGTCGCCCTGATCCTCGTTCACGTCCTCACCATGCACGCGGCTGGCCGCGACGGTGCCATCCGACTGCTTCGCGCCGTGGACCTCGACGGTCATGCTGGCCTTCAGATCGCCAAGCTTGGTCAGGCCGCCATCGAAGATCGTCGTGGAGGAGACCGTCACCTGGACGGTTGAGCCGTCGCTCTGCTTGAGCATGAAGCTGGAGCCGGAGGCGTCCACGCTGACGACGCTGCCGGTGGCCTCGAATTCGTTGGCGTCGTCGGCATCGTTGTCATTGGCATCCTGTCCGTTGTCATCGTTGGCATCGTTGTCGTTGGCATCGTGGCCGGCGCCGGGGGTGGCCGTCGCCTGGCCGTCGTGGCCGTGGTCGTCGTTGGCATCGTGCGTGCCGGCGGCGTCCTGGCCGTGGTCGTCGTTGGCGTCGTGCGTGCCGGTGGCGGCGTGCAGCGCCTGCGAGACGACGGGCACGTGGGCGCCAGTGGCGGCCGCGGCCACGCTGGCGCCGCCACCCGCAACCAGCGTGGCGCCGATGGCGGCGAGGGCGATCTTGCTCTTGAGGAGCAGCGAGAGCTTGTCGAGCATGGGACTTTCACTCCTTCGCGCTGGTGGCGGCGGTGGGGTCTCAGGCTGCCCTCGGTGCGCCGCGCGCCCTGTATGTTTGTCATCCATACTGTTGCGCGCGGCTGGCGGTTCGTTACGGGTGGGGGGACGGGCGCGCGGCGAATCGTTTCTCACCGGACGAACGAGCGGGCGGACGCCCGCATCTGCGTGATGGGGGCGCCCGCCCGCGATGAGATCGTGTGTCGCGCGAGCCCTAGCCGAGCTGCACGAGGTGGACGGGGCTGCCCACCAGCGAGAAGGTGACGGCGATCTTGTCGTGGGGATCGTTACCGATGTAGATCAACTGCCACCAGCCGGTGCCGTTGGCGAGGCAGTTGCCGACATAGCTGGGCGGCAGCGAGATGGTGGCGTCCAGCCAGAGGCCGTTGAAGGCGTTATAGGCGGGGGTGGTGCCTGTCCCGGAGGTGGTGGATGCGAAGCGCGTGTGGACGACCGTCTCGCCATCGGCAGTCACCTGGTTGGCCGCCGGCACGAAGTTGTAGGTCACTCCGGCCGAGCCTTTGCCCGCCTGCACTACGCCGAGGAAGATGTCGCCGCCGCCGTCGCCGGGGTCGAAGAGGCGCACGTCCACCGCGCGGCCGGCGTATTGCGAGGGGATGCAGCCGAGGTCCATGCAGGCATACTGGTGCGTGCCGTCGTAGCTGACAGCACAGGAGCTGGCCGGGTTGGTCGGGTCGGCGGAGGTCTGGTTCGTCTGTGAGAGGAAGATCGTGTCCTCGTTGTTCCAGCCATAGATGGTGACGCCGGGGTTGGTGCCGCTGGCGCCGTTGGAGCACGAGATCGGCGTGCCGGAGGTCGTCAGCGAGGCACAGACCTTGAGCGCGTAGCCGTGCGCGCCCCAGCCGTCGGTGAGGCCCGAATTGTAATCGGGGGAAGCGTTGGCGGTGAGGCCGGTGGACTCGACCACCAGGCGGTACAGGCCGGAGTTGAGCGAGAAGGGCAGTTGGCACCACGCCGCCCAGCAGGGCGCGGGGGCGCCAGCGCGCGGAGTGGTACCCGCCACACCTGGCGCAAGCTGGAAGCAGCCGCCGCCTGGCACGATCGTGAGGGGGAGGTGGTAGGTGTTGGGCGTCGTGCCGCCGAGATAGTATGGGTCGTAGGCGGCGGTGGAGCCCACACTGCCGGATGTGCAGCCATGTTTCGAGACGTCGGATGACTGTGTATCGTAGGGCGGGTAGACCTGGGGCGTGCCGATCTGCGTGTCGGTGGTGCGGTCGTAGAGCGAGTTCACCCTATAGAGCGTGAACGTGGTGTTGAAATAGAAGAGCGGCGCGTCCATCGTGGTCAGTGACGACCCCTTCAGGCCCTCACCGTTCGGCCCTTTGAAGTATGCCGCATTACCTGTGCCCAGAAACTGATCGTAGGGTTGCCCACCGCCCACGATGAAGCTGGGGTTGAAGACCCAGAGCGACGCTCCGCCGATGCCGGGCGGAATGGCGACGCCGTAATTGTAGCCGCCGGGGTGCGCCGTGCCTTTGGTGGCCGCCCCTTCATACCCTCCCGGCTGCTGATCGGAGTTGCCCTGATTAGAGCCGCCAGCGGTCGGCACACCGCAGTGATTGGTGACAACGCCGGTGGTGCTGCCGGCGGGGAACTGCGGGTGGTTCGTGGCATCGCCGTTATAGGTGGTGAAGGATTGCGGGGGATTATCCAGCGTCGTGCTGACGCTCGGCCCTTCCTCACAATAGACGAACGGGTCGCCCTGCTCTTTCAGTTCCGCCGGGCCGTTGAGCGACACCAGAAACTGTTGCAGGTGCGGTTTCGTGGTGTCAGAGATGTCGCATGATTGCGTTGCCGTCAGGCTGGGCGTTGTAGCGCTTTGGAAGCATTCCATCTGGTCGCCGATGTAGTTGAGCCGCGCGCCGATCTGCACCGGTGGCAGATATTCCGCCTGCCCAGAGGCGACGAGCCGGACGGGCTGCAAGCCCAGGCTGCTCAGCAGCGCGAGGTTAAGCGTCTCGGTGATCGTCACACGCAGATCGCTGGGGCGGTTGGCGACCTGGCAGATGGAGACCTCGGCGGCCGGGTTGCAGGCGACGGCGCCGGTCGTGGCCGGTGGCAGCGCGGCGCCGAAGCCGTTCTTGACGACTTCCTGTGAGGCGCGGGAGATGGCGGTGAAGCCGTCGCCCGGCGTGCGCGCCGTGCTGTAGAAGTCGGGCATGTAGAGCACGCCGGCCGTCGCGCCGGCATCCGCCGCGCGCTGCATGCGTCCATAGAGGTCGTAGGCGCGCGCCACGTCAATCGCCAGGCCGGCGAAGCCGAGCAGCACGGTGATGGTCAAGGCGAAGATGATGATGCTCTGGCCCTTGCGCGCGCGCAGGCGCGCCAGCGCGCGCTGCCGCTCGGTCCGGCGCAACGCGCGCCGCCGCTCGCGCCCTGGACATCTCGGACGACCAGTCTCCCGCATCGAGCTGCCCCCTCCTGCCGCAATCGCTGCCCGCGTCCTCTCATCTTGAGAGGAATCCTGCCGCGTGGAGTATAACGGCCGTCCAGGCGGCTCGTAAACACTCATGGGCCGAGTGGGGCAGACGGAAGCGGCGCGCGGCCGGTGGGGATCGTGCGCGGCAGGGCGCGTCTAGGGCATTGGGATGGGCATGAGGCGAGCGGGCGCTCAGGTGAGCGCGGGCGTCACCAGGTGAACGGGGCTGCCGACCAGCGAGAATGAGACGTTCAGCCAGTCGCCGGGCTGGCCGTTGGTGGCGTCCGTGGCGTAGATGAGCTGCCACCAGCCGGTGCCGCCGGCGCTGGTGAGGCAGTTGCCGGTGTAGGAGGGCGGCAGGGTTGCCGTCACATCCAGCCAGCGGCCGTTCAGCGGATTGAAGGCGTTGGGCGAGGTGAAGTGCGTCTGCACTACCTGCACGCCGTCAATGATGGATGTGGTGAGAAAGCCTGGATAGCTGACCGTCGCGCCGCTGCCGGGTGGTGGGGTGATGCCCGCGAAGAGGTTGCCGCTGCCGTCGCCCAGGTCGAAGAGGCGGATGTCCACCTGTCTGCCGGCGTAGGCGGTCTGGATGCAGCCGAGGTCCAGGCAGGCGTACGCGGAGGCGTTGGTCTGGGCGCAGGAGGTGGTTGGGTCGGTGCTGGAAGGCGTCAACGGCACGAGGGCGGTCGAGAAGGTGGCTTCCATGTTGTTCCAGCCGAAGAGCGCGACGCCGGACGTGGTGCTCGTCGCGCCGCTGGGGCAGTTGTTGCCGATGGGGTTGGCGATGGCGCTGGTTGGGCAGATCTTCACGGCGTAGCTGTGCTTGCCCCAGCCGTCGGTCTTGCTGGAGTGATATTCCGCCGTGTTCGATGCCAGTCCCGTCGCCTCCACGACCAAGCGATAGAAGCCGGACGAGAGGTTGAGCGCGAGCGAGCACCACTGCTGGAAGCAGGGCAGCGGCGCCGTGGTGTGCCAGCTCGGCGGTGTGGCCGAGTTCAGGCTGTAACATCCACGCAGGCCGTCGCCCTGGCCGTCGCCACTGCTGATGCCGCCGGGATTGTGGTAGCTATTGGCCGTGGAGTTGACCGAGTTGTTCTTGTAGTCCAGCCAGTACGGGTCGTAGGCCTGGCCCGCGGTGCAGCCGTGCAGCGCCATATCCGATTGATTGTCGGCCGGCGCCTTGCGCCCGCTGGGGTTGGCGCTGACATGGAAGTAATCGTACGGCGGGTACGTGACCGAGGTGACCTGACTATCCGTGCCGCGGTCGAAGAGGTCGGTCACGTGGTCGAGGGTGTAGGTGACGTTGAAGTAGAACGGCGGCGCGTCCTGGTGGCCGTTGTAGGTGCCGACGCCTCCACCCAGCGGATCGAAATAGCCGCCTGTTCCCGTGTAGAAATCGAAGGTGTCGGTGCCGGCGGGGTCGTCCGTCGCGATGAAGCTTGGATTGTAGATCCAGACGGAGGCTGTGCTGACGCCGCTGGGCACGGAGATCTCGTAGTTGTACCCGCCGGCGTGGTTCGTCCCAGTCGTCGCGGGGCCGGCGAAGCCATTGGGCTGCTGGTCGGGGTTGCCGGGGTTGCCCCCGGCCACGGGCAGGCCGCAATGCTGCGCGACCACCGACAGCGGGGGCGGGGTTGCCGATGGCGTCAGCTCGCCCCACTGCGGATGGTTCGACTTCTCATTGTTATAGAGCGTGAACGCGCCGGTGTTGGAGCCGTCCAGGTCCGCCGCACTGTTGGCGAAGTTGGGCCCCTCCTCACAGAAGACGTAGGGATCGCCGCGCTCCTTGTTCTCGGCCGGACCTTTGAAGGTGGCAAGGAACGATTGGATGTGGTTGGCCGTCGTCGTGGCGCCGCCTGAAGTCATGGTCGTGGCATTGAAGGCACAGGCCTGCGTATTGAGTGGGTCGGGCGGATTGACGGGGGAGCATTCCACCTCGTCACCGAAATAGTTGAGCCGCGAGCCGAGCTGGATCGGCGGCAGGTATTCCGCCTGCGCCGAGACCGTGAGCGTGACGGGCTGGACGCCCAGCGCGCTCAGCAGCGCCAGCGGCGCCGTCTCGGTGATCGCGACGCGCAGGTCATTGGTCTTGCCCGGAATCTGGCAGACGGAGACTTCCGTCGCGGTGAACGGCGTGGGGCAGGCGGAGAAATCGGGCGCGACAACGGGCGGCGGGCCGAAGCCGTTTTTGTACGTCTCGGCCAGCGCGCGCGAGATCGCCGAGAAGCTGTCGCCGGGGCGTGCGGAATTATAGTTGTTCGGCATGTAGAGCACACCGGCCAGCGCGCCGGACTCGGCGGCGCGCTGCATGCGCGCGTACAGGTCGTAGATGCGCGCCACGTCAATCGCCAGGCCGGCGAAGCCGAGCAGCACCGTCAGCGTCAGCGCGAAGATGATGATGCTCTGGCCCTTGCGCGCGCGCAGGCGCGCCAGCGCGATCCGCCGCGCGATGTGCCGCTGTGTCCCGCGCCGCGCGCGTGCCGGCAGCGCACCTGGATGGGTGTCTCGTCTGGTGTCTCGTCTGGTGTCTCGTCTGGTGTCTCGTCTGGTGTCTCGTCTGGTGTCTCGTCTGGTGTCTCGTCTGGTGTCTTGCATGTGACCGCCCTCACCTCTTTCCCCTCCCAAACCTCATCCTTCCCGTGGGCAGTACGTATTCCTTGCCAGATTAACGCACCTGTCAAATATATGTCGCAAGGGGATGCGAAGTGGGATGCGGGTGAAACGCGCGAACTTTACTGAATATATGGGCAGCAAGGGTCGTAATGGGCTACGTATCCATGCGCAGACGGGTGCGCTCCTGTGCGCTCCGGGCGAGAAGCGCGCCGTCAACCCTGTGGCCCCGTTATGGCGTCACGAGATGCACCAAGCTGCCGGCTATTGTGAACGAGATGGCGATGGTATCGGTGTCGGTATTGATGCCATGGAGTGGGATATGTTGAGCCATATCAGGAACGCGAGGCCGCACGTTTCGTTAGAGATGCATCGCACCGTGAGCGAGAGAAAGCACATGACGAGCTGCCAGCGCGCACCGCCCTCACGCGCACCGCCCTCACGCTCTCTCATGCCCTGGCCCACCGCCTGCATGTGTGTCTCTGTGTCAAAGGCGGCACATGCGCTCGGCCGCCCGCCGTTGCCCACGCGCCGCCGCGGCCGCACACGGGACACAACCGCGGCTCGGGCGCTACAATCTGCGCCGTGCCGCTGTCCTGGCCCGTCATCGCCTGGCGGCGCTCGCGCATGCCCGGCAGCTCGCTTCAGGCATCCGACGACTCACGGAGGCAACCTCACCCGCATGCGTATCGCCCTGCTCGCCCCGCTGATCTCGCCCATCGCCCCGCCCTTCCTTGCCGGCGCGCAGGCGCTGGTCGCCGATCTCGCCGCCGGCCTCGCCGCCCGCGGCCACGATGTCACGCTCTACGCCGCCCCCGGCTCGCATGCCCCCGGCGTCCGCATCCGCACTGTGGATGTAGACCCCGCCCAGCTCCGCCCCGCCGTCTTCCCCACGGACGACGCTCCCTCACCGTTACCAGGGGACGCCGATCCCGCCGCCCTCTTCGCCGCGCCCGACCCGGAGGTCTTCGCCGCCGGCTATGCCTTCCTGCGCGCCTACCGCCTGATCGCCGCCCACGCCGCCGAGCACGACCTGCTGCATGCTCACGCCTACGACTGGCCCGCCTACGCCCACGCCACCCTCCAGCCCCTGCCCGTCGCCCACACCCTGCACTCCCCCGCCGGCGACCCGCGCATCCTCAGCATCCTCGGCACGCTCGCCCCCACTGGCACGCGCGGCGGCCCCGTCCGCCTCGTCACCGTCTCGCACGCCTGCGCCGCCACCTACGCCCCCTATTGCCGCATTGACGCTGTCATCTACAACGGCGTCCCCATCGCGCGCATTCCCTTCGGCGGCCATCCCGCCCCCGGCGACTACCTGCTCTACGCCGGCCGCATCACCCCGGAGAAGGGTGTCGAGGACGCGCTGGAGATCGCCCGGCTCAGTGGCAAGCGGCTGCTGCTCGCCGGCGGCGTCTACGACCAGGCCTACTTCGACACGCGCATCCACCCGCGGCTGGCCTCCGCCGGGCAGCGCGCCGAGTATCTAGGCCCGCTGGCGCGCGAGCGGCTCTGGGAGCTGATGGCCGGCGCGAGGGCTGTGCTCTGCCCCGTCCATTGGACGGAGCCGTTCGGGCTGGTGCCGTGTGAAGCGCAGGCGGCCGGCGCCCCCGTGATCGGCTACGCCCGCGGCGGCCTGCGCGAGGTGGTGGCCGACGGCGTCTCCGGCTTCCTCGTCCCGCCCGGCGACATCCCGGCCGCGGTCGCGGCCGTCGCCCGCGTTCCCGCGCTCGCACGCGCCGCCTGCCGCGCCTACGTCGCGCAACGCTTCAGCCTCGACGCGATGCTCGACGCCCACGAAGCCTTCTACGCCTCTCTGCTGGTTTGACCGCCACACGCGGCATGAGGCATGTCGCTGCCGATTGCACGCGACGCCCCCTCTCTTCGGCTGAAGAGAGGGGGTTGGGGGTGAGGACTCCCGATTAGCCGATGGTGAAAGTGGCGGAGAATACGTCGCCACCGGGACCAGGGGCCGTGTCATCGCTACCCACGATGTAGCTGAAGGCGATGCGATACGTCCCCGCCGGCCAGCTTCCGCCGAGCGGCTGCGATACCGATGTGCCCGCGTTGATGGGCACGATGTGCGTGACCGTCTCCGTCCGGCACTCGCCGACCTCCTGCCACGCGCCGTTCACGTTACGCTGCAAGCCGACCATCGTGCAGCCCGACTGGTGATCCGCCGCCGAGATCGGCGTGGCAAGCCCGTTGTTGATGAACGCCGTGACCGCCTGGCCCGCGCCATAATGTCCGCTGGAGAGCGTCACCGTCACCGCCCCCGCGCTCACGTGGCCGCCCCCCGTAGTGGTCTTGCCGCCCGATCCGGGCGTCGCGGTCGCCGCGGGCCCTTTTTGCAAGGTCTGCGTGCTGACAAGCGGAACCGTAGGCGTCGCGGCCTTCGCGCCGGGCCGCGCGCCCGCCAGCCCTTGCCCCGCCACGCTGGTTCTGCCGCAGCCGGCCAGCACGAGCGCCAGCGCGGCCAGCGTAATGGCGAGCAGCCCAAGTATTCGTCTCGTTGGTCTCATGATGCCACCTCCTCTTCGGGTCGTATCATGTCTTTGACGCTGGCAACCGCCGTGAAGTTCCCATGACGGTGATCGGGCGACTTGTCTACTACCGAAGGCTGCGCGAGCGCTTCCCAAATCGTTTGCTTCACTGGTAGCGCGCCCCATGCGCCAGCGCAAGCGCCGGTGACATTCGGGCCATCGGCCTTCGCGTGTCTGCTGTCGCTGGTGTGTGTGCGTGGCGCGGCGTAGAATGTGGGCGCATCGCGGTCGCTATTCAGCGGCGCCAGGAGGGAACAGGAGGGATGGGGCATGCGCGAGCGCGGCATCGCTGCCGGCACACGTCCGCGCGTCTCGCCGGCACGTCATCTGCTCGGCCTGCTGCGGGTGACACACCCCATCCCCAGCGCGATGTACGTCGTCATGACGGCGTTCCTCGCCCTCGCCGCCGCGCACGCCGCCGGACGCGGGATCGCGCCCGTGGCGCTGGTGCTGGCGCTGATCGCCGTGGCGGGCGCACAGGCTGCTATCGGTGCGCTCAACGACTATTGTGATCGCGCTCTCGATGCCGCCGGCCAGCGCGATAAGCCCATCGTGCGCGGGCTAATCGCGCCGTGGGAGGCGCTGGCGCTCGCTATCGGCGCCACCGTCGTCGCGCTCGCCGCCATCCTGCCGCTCGGGCCGGTCGCGCTGCTGCTCTGGATACCCATTGAGGGACTGGGCCTGCTGTACGATCTCCGCTTCAAAGGCACGCCCCTGAGCGCCGTGCTCTTCGCCCTCTACTTCCCGCTCTTTCCGCTGCTGGCCTGGGCCGTCTTCGGGCGCTATCAACCCTTCCTACCCTGGCTGCTGCCCTTCGGCGCGCTGCTCGGCATCGCCATGAACGTCGCCAACACCCTGCCGGATCTGGAGGCCGACCGCGCCGCTGGCGTGCGCGGCCTGCCGCACCTGCTCGGCCCGCGTCGCGGGCTGATCGTCGCCTGGGTCTCGCCGCTGGTCGTGCTGGCGGCGATGTGGACGCTGCACCTCACCGGCGCCGTTCCCGCTCATGGCGTCAGCCTGCTCGTCGCCACCCTCGGCGCGCTGCTCACCTCCGGCCT